>QKAR01000121.1 GCA_003246335.1 Spirochaetales bacterium
CGTGCCGATAATCATGCCGATCGCCGCAGCGCTCGACATTAACCTCGTTCACCTCGGCACGATCCTAGTCGTCAACCTCTCGATCGGGCAGGTCACGCCGCCGGTAGGGCCAAACCTGTACGTCGCGGCCGACATCGGGAAGGTAAAATTCGAGGACATAGTGCGAAAGACGATGCCGTTATTCGGTATGGCCCTTATCGCGCTGTTAGTGATAACATACGTCCCGGCACTTTCGCTTGCGTTCATAAAATAGCAAAAAGTAAAGAGGAAACGAGCATGGATACCGTTGGTAAGTTATTGGACACGCCACTGAACAGCGCGACTTCGGTCGTGGAACGGGTGATAAATCAAATTACCAAAGCCATAATTTCCGGCGAGCTCAAGCCCGGGGACCAAATCCCCACGGAGCTCGCGCTCGCCGGGTCGCTCCAAGTCGCGAGAAACTCGGTGCGGGAGGCGATAAAGGTTCTCTCGCACTTTGGGGTGCTCGAGATACGGAGGGCCGAGGGAACCTTCGTCTCATCGGCGTTTAACAACAAGATGCTCGATCCCATGCTGTACGGCCTGATACTGCAAAGGGATTCCGCAAAGGATATCCTCGAGCTTCGCGAGGTCTTCGACATCGGAATACTGAAAGTCGTGATCGAATCGCGCACCGAACAATCGATCGTCGTGATCAGGGAGGCCTACGGCCAATTGGAGCGCGCTCTGCTCGGCGACGGCATCGCTCCAGAGAGCATCCTTGACCGCGACCTCGCGTTTCACAGCGCCATCAACTCATGCATTCACAACAAGCTCATCACCGAGATCGCCGGATACATCGACCGCATCACGATACCCTCGCGGGTGCTGACGATGAAAATGATCCTGAGCGAAAACCATCAGCAGGAATACCTCAACCTGCACTTGGGCATCGTTCAAATGATCGAGAAAAGGGAAACCGAGCAGGTGATGAAAGTCGTGCAGGACCACTATCAGTTCTGGAAAATCGTCCAAAAATAACACAAGGAAAACAGCGTGATATACCGAAAGAAATCTGAGTTAGAGGTGAAGCCCCTCGAGGGTTGCATGGGCGGGAACGGGACGGTGCTCATGGAAAGGCTGCTTAACGCGCCCGACGAAATGGCCGGCAAGGGTCGGGCCTACGTTCGCCACACGATCCGCCCCGGCGTTTCCATCGGCTCGCACACCCATACCGGGGAGATGGAAAGCATGGTCATTCTCAAGGGACGCGCGACGCATATCGTAAACGGCGCGGAACAGCATCTTGAGGCGGGTGACATCATCGTCGCCCAGGACGGCGACACGCACCAGATCGCGTGCGAGGGCGACGAAGACCTCGTGCTCATCGCCCAAGTACTGTTCGCCAAATAAAGACCGAGAAGGAACACCATTATGCTCGAAGACAAAGTATTACTGAGCGTCGCACCCGTCGACGCCGCCGATAAAGTCAACGATCCCGAGAAAATCGCGGCCGACGTACTCGAATGCGCCAAGCTCGGCGCCGGCATGGTTCACCTCCACGTGCGGAAACCCGACGGGTCGCTCACGGAGGATCTCGCGCACTTCAAGAAGACAGTCGAGCTCATCCGCGCGAAATCCAACATTATCATAGAGGCATCGACGGGCGGCGTGTCGAACCTCACCATACAGCAGCGCTGCGCGCCGCTCTACTACGACGCGGTGGAGACAGCCTCGCTGAACGTGGGCTCCGTCAACCTCGGGTCGGCCGTCTATAAAAACCCAATCGACGAGGTTAAGTACTGCGTCAGCGAAATAATCAAGACCGGAAAGACGCCCGAGGTCGAGGTATTCGAGATCGGGATGATTCACACGACCCTCGAGCTCGCGAAGAAATTCAACTTCAAGGCGCCTCTTCTGTTCAGTCTCGTGCTCGGGCACGTCGGCGCCATGCCGGCGACGGTGGAGGCGCTCGTCGCGATGCGAAGCTTCGTCCCGAACGACATGGTATGGGGAATCACGCACGCTCACCGAGAGAGCAACGACATTCTCGCCGCGGCCGTTTCTCTCGGCGCGCGGACGATGCGAATCGGTTTCGAGGATAGCCACAAAATCGACGAACGAACGATAGCCGAAACGAACGCGCCCATCGTCGCGCACACGGCGTCGTTGCTCAAGTCGCTTGGCAAGTCCCCGATGACTCCCGACGAAGGAAGGGAATTCCTCAACATAGGACGCGCGTAAATGGGAAACACTCTATCCGCATCGATACTTGAAACGTTCGCCCCCGTGGACCGCGACAAAATACGGGAAAAGCTCCGCGAGGAATTCAAGGAATTCGACTACAAAATAATCGTCCTCGACGACGACCCCACGGGAATTCAGACCGTTCACGGAGTCTCGGTCTACACGGACTGGTCCGCCGAGAGCATTCGCAGGGGCTTCGAGGAAGACGCCGCGCTTTTTTTCGTGCTGACGAACAGCAGAAGCTTTTCCGCCGAAAAAAC
Source organism: Spirochaetales bacterium (assembly GCA_003246335.1). GTDB lineage: Bacteria > Spirochaetota > Spirochaetia > Treponematales > Treponemataceae > Teretinema. Next base: position 2,469 of record QKAR01000121.1, read on the forward strand.
GAGGGACGCGCACGCGGAAATCGCGAAAAACATACTTGAAGCCGCGAAAAAAACCGGAAAAAAATTCATCGTGGTCAGCCGCGGCGACTCTACGCTTCGGGGGCACTACCCGCTCGAGACCGAGACGATTCGAGCCAACCTCGAGAGCGCGGGTGGCATGCGCGCCGACTTCGAGGTCGTCGTCCCGTTCTTTCCCGAGGGAAATCGGTTTACCGTGGGCGACGTGCACTATATCAGGCAGGGGAACGAACTCGTTCCCGCCGGCGAAACCGAGTTCGCGAAGGACAAAACGTTCGGTTACGTTTCCTCGAATTTAAAGGAATGGATCGACGAAAAAACGGTAGGGAGGACGAAGGCGGGCGACGTCGCCTCGATATCGCTCGAATCGCTCCGCGGCTTGGACTACGAGGGAATCGAGCGGCAGTTGCTATCGATCCAGAATTTCGGCAAGGTCATCGTCAACGCGACGACTTACGCGGATTTGGAAATTTTCGCCGTGGCGCTCCTTCGCGCGATTAAAGCGGGCCGATACTGCATACTCAGGTCGGCGGCGTCGATGGTAAAAGTCTTGGGAAACGTCTCGGATAAGCCGCTCCTTACCGCCAAGGATATCTTGCGGCAGGAATCGGAGAACGGCGGGATTATCCTCGTCGGCTCCCACGTGAAAAAAACCTCCGCCCAGCTTGAGGCGCTCAAGGATTGCGCGACGATCCGCTTTATCGAGTTTAACCAACACCGCGTGCTCGAGGATAACGGGTTGGCCGACGAAGTCCGCAAGACGACGGCGGAGGCGGAACGGCTCATCTCGTCCGGCAATACCGTCGTCGTGTACACTCGCAGAGACCGCATCGACTTTACCGGAAACGATCCGGAAAAAAACCTCGCCATGGCCGTTTCCATCAGCGACGCGGTCACGAGCGTCATAGGGAACCTATCGGTACGACCGTCGTTCATCATCGCGAAGGGGGGCATCACCTCAAGCGACGTCGGAACGAAGGCCCTCCGCGTGAGAAAGGCACTCGTCCTCGGCCAAATTGCCCCGGGAGTGCCGGTATGGCAGACGGGAAGCGAAAGCAAATTCCCCAACATGCCCTACGTGATCTTTCCCGGAAACGTCGGCGACGACGATACCTTGCGAAATGTCGTAACCGCGTTGGGGGGCGCCTGAAATGCTCGTTTCGTCTAAAGAGCTACTTGACGCCGAAAAGGCAACGGGTCGCGCGATACCTGCCTATAACGTGTACAACCTCGAAACCATCGAGGCGGTATTTCGGATAGCGAAAGCGCGCGAATCGCCGGTCATCGTCTCGTTCGGGGAATCGTACCTGAAACACGCCGATTTCGCGACGATTCGCGCGATAGTCGAAGCGCGTTCGCTCGAGCACCCCTACCCCGTTTGCCTTCACCTAGACCACTGCAAAAAAATCGAGCATATCCGAGCCGCCATTGCGGCGGGCTTTTCCTCGGTTATGTTCGACGGTTCCGCCCTGCCGCTAGGTGAAAACATAGCGCTATCGCGCGAGGTCGTCTCCCTCGCGCGCGCGGCGGGAATAAGCGTCGAGGGTGAACTCGGCGGGATGAACCCCGAATCCGGCGAGGAGCCGGCAGACGCCGCCCAGCTTCGCTACACCCAAGTCGCCGACGTCGAGGAATACGTCTCTAAAGCGGGGGTCGACTCGCTCGCGGTTTCGGTAGGGAACGCGCACGGGCTGTATAAAGATAAGCCGCACCTGAACATGGAGCGCATCGCCGAAATCTCGCGCGTCGCGGGAATCCCGCTCGTGCTCCACGGTTCAAGCGGGATACCGACGGCCCAGATCGCAAAAGCCATCACGCTCGGCATCGCGAAAATAAACGTGAATACCGAGTTGGCGATCGCCGCCGCGAGCGCCGCGAAAACCGTTCTTGACGCCAAGAGGAGCGCCCGTTTCGAGGAACTCGCGCTCGCGGCCGTCGACGCGATGGTCGCGGCTGCCGATCCGTACCTGGCGGTCTGCCGAAATCCCCGGCAATTTCTCGCGGGTTAACGACGGCGCGCGTTTCGGGGTCGCCCCTTTACGGCCAAGCCTTGCGTTTGCCGACCCGCCGCATTAGGATTACAGCGGACGGCGCTCGGCAAGGCGCGTAAGGGGAACGATGCGAAAAACGGCGCGGGCTTCTTTTTTATTCATACTCATCCCATTCGCGGTTATTTCGCAAGAAAAGGGAGCGCTCATATGGCGCGACGAATTCAACGGAAACCGCCTCGACGCAAAATATTGGAACGCGGAAACCGGCCGCGGATTGTGGGGAAACAACGAACTCCAAGCGTACGCGAAACGGAAGGGAAACCTCTCCGTTTCGGACGGATGCCTCGTCATTCGGGCGCAAAACAGGAACGGCGATTTTTCCTCGGCGAGAGTTAACACGAAGGGAAAAGCGTCTTTTACCCGGGGCCATATCGAGGCGCGCATAAAACTTCCGTACGGCAACGGTATGTGGCCCGCGTTTTGGATGATGGGCGACGACATCGACGCGGTCGGCCATCCCGCCTGCGGCGAAATAGATATTATGGAAATGGTCGGAGGCTCGGACCCGATAGGCGGAAGGCTTTCAGACTCCGTGCTGTACGCGTCGATCCATAAACCGCGCGACGACGGATCAGGTATCGTCACTAAAACCGGCTCACGCGAATTGTCTGAGCCGCTTTCCAACGATTTTCACGTATACGGGTTGCGGTGGACGGAAACGGAAATGACATTTTCCGTCGACGGTACCGTTTACTTTTCGGTTGATATTTCGTCCCCGGACGATGAAATATTCCACAAAGCCTATTTTCTTATCTTTAACCTCGCCGTCGGCGGCGATTGGCCGGGAAGCCCCACGGAAGATACCGTATGGCCGCAGGAAATGCGGGTGGACTGGGTTCGCGTGTACGAAATAGGCCCGAAAGGATAGCGCCAATAGGCGCTGTCCTCTCGGGGCGGATAACGTCAGAAGCTTACCCCGCGATCCACTTGAGCGGAACGGTGATTAGCTGCGGGACGAAAATGAGCAGGAAAACGAGAAGTATCTGAAAAACGTAATAAGGCATGACCGCCGGAATCAGCTTTTCCATTTTCACCTTTCCCGTCGCGCAGGCCACGTTGAGAACGGGACCGACCGGCGGCGACGTAAGCCCAAGGACGTTCGCGAGCGTAAACACGATGCCGAAATAAATCGGATCGATATGCGCAGCGCGAAGGAGCGGCAACATGATGGGCGTCATGATGAGTATCGTCGGCGTGACGTCGATGCACGTTCCCATCAGGATGATGATGATTTGCAATAGCAAATTGAGCATCATCGGATGCGCGGTCAGCGGGGCGAGCGACGCCGTAATGAGCTGCGGTATGCGTGAAATGGTGAGCATGTACGCCGCGACTTGAGCAGCGGCGGCGAGGAACATCACGACGGCGGACATTTTAGCGGCCGCTACGAAAGCCTTGAAAATATCCTTCGGTTTGAGCTCTCGATACACGAAGACGCCGATCACCAGGGCATACACCACCGCGACGACTCCCGCTTCGGTCGCGGTAAAGAGACCCCCGCGCAATCCCCATAGAATGATAATCGGCAGCAGCAACGCCCAGAGGCCCGAGGTAATGATGTTGAACGTCTCCTTGGCGGTGGGTTTCGGGGTGGTCACCTTGATGCCGTCTTTCCAGGAAATGAAAAACCAGACAACGCTCATGATGACCGTCAAATACACGGCGGGGGCGATTCCCCCGAGGAAGAGGGCCTTGATCGAAACTCCGGCCGTGACGCCGTAAATAATCATCGGGACCGACGGCGGCATGATCGGCGCGACGAGGTTCGCGCTCGCCAAAAGGCCCGCGGACTTTTCGCGATTATAACCTGAATCGACCATCATCGGGATTAGGATCGCGCCAAGGGCGGCGGTGCTCGCGACGGCCGAGCCGACTAAGCTCGCGAACATGAGGCACGAGATGATCGTGACGTAGCCGAGACCGCCGCGGACCCGACCGACGAAGATATTCGCGAACGCGATTATCCGTTTCGTCAAACCGCCGCGATTCATGAGCTCGCCGACGAGAATAAAGAAGGGCAAGGCCATCATGGTAACAGAATCGGTTCCCCGCATGAGCTGGGCCGCGACGATCTGCGGGTTCGTCGCGCTACCGCCCATCGTGAGCGCGGTTAGGGCGCCGCTGAGCAGCAAGGAATGGGCGATGGGGAGCCCGATCATTATGCCGATAATAAGCGACGCCAAAAATACCGTAGTGTATAAACCTATCATTTATTCCGCCTTTTGCAACGCGCCGGGAACGCCTGCGTCGTCCTCATCGGTATCCCGTATCAGCGTTTCAACGCTTTCCTTAAGCACGAAAAGACGGATGAGATTTACCAGAGAGATTATGATGATGCCGCCGCCGGTCAATAATCCCGACGCGTAAATTAGGTACGTGGGAAACTGCGTAACGGCCCATTTGTCGTTTAAATTTTGCATCACGAGGCCTAAGCTTCCCGCGAACACGATGCCCATGAGCCAAATGATGCAGAGCTGAATCACGGCATACATGCCCTTGCGGGCCTTAACCGGCAACTTGAGCAATACCGCGTCGATGAGCAAGTGCCGATTATCGCGCGCGGCCTGAATGGTTCCGAGATACACCAGGTAAATGAAGCAAATTCTCGCGATTTCCTCCGACCAGACGAAACCCATGTTGAACACATAGCGCATGACGACATTGACGAACATCAGGAGGATCATAACCGCCAGAAATCCGGCGATCAGGAACCCTACGCCTTTAAATAACCTATCGATGAATTTTCCCATACCCACACCTACTTATTTTCACCTACCGGCGCGCGAACGGCCAAGAAGGCCATGCGCGCGCCGGCGCCGACGATAATCGCGAATTAGTACGCTTTTATTTTATCGGTGAGCTCTTTCGCCCAGGGCTGCTCGGCGTACAGCTTGTCGGTAAGTGGCTTAATCATCTCGATGATTTGGGCCTTGTCTTCAGCCGTGCAGGGAGTCACCGTCACGCCGCTATCCTGCAGTTTTTTCCGATCGGAATCAATACTGCTGATATAGTCCTTCCACGCCGCCTCGGTCGTAGCTTTCGCGGCCTCTTTGATGACCGACTGATACTCGGCGGGCAAACCGTCCATGAACGGCGCGCTCGCGACGATCTCGAGCGTGGCGATGATGTGGTTCGTCTCGTACACGTATTTCTGAACCTGGTTGAAACTCTGGCTCAGGATGGTGACCATTCCGTTGTCCTGACCGTCGACGACTCCCGTCTCAAGGGCGGAGAATAATTCGTTGAGCGGGATAACCTGAGCGCTCGCGCCCAAATTTTGGACGATGCCGATATGAATCGGGTTCGACGGCATGCGGAACTTCTGTCCCTTAAAATCGCCGATTTGCGTCAGTTTTTTGTTGCTCGAGAACGTGCGCGCGCTGTTCGGTCCCCACGCGAGCATGTATACGGACGAGAATTGCTGATGGAATTGATTGTTTAGGTCATCGGCGATCGGGCCGGTCCAAACGCGGCTAGCCTGCTCCACGTCCTTGTACAGGAAGGGCCAGTCGGAAATCATGCTGACCGGCCATTCTTGGTTAAACGGCGTTCCCACGACGGCGATCTCGATGGTTCCGTTTCGAACGCCATTCCACAAATCGCTTTCATTTCCGAGCGTTCCGTCGGAATAAATATCGACTTTGACGTGGCCGTTCGTCTTTTCTTCCACTTGAGCCTTAAAGACGCTTGCCATCGCGCGTCCCATTGGGTGGGTCGCGCCCCAGTTGTCTCCGACTTTTATGGAATACGTTTTTTCTTCCGTTTTTTTCGCGCATCCGGCAAACATGAAGCTTACCGCGGCTACCGTCGCCACTACTAATGCCGACAACGTAGATTTCCTTACGAACATATGAGAGCCTCCTTCTCATGAACAAACCGTTGCTTTATTTTCGCAACATGGTAGTATGCTAGTATGTTAATTTTATGCTGTCAAGACAAATTTGTGATTGACTTTTATTTTTTAGCATACTACCATGCTACCATACTAGTTAAAAACTTCAGCGATATGACGAAGCGAACTTTCACAGGGGGATTGAGACAATGAAGGTCATACAAATCGCGCGACCCAATGAGCTAAAAATACTGGAAAAAGCGAATCCAGTCACTGACCAAAAAAATAACGTATTGATCAAAATGACCGCGGCCGGCATTTGCGGCTCAGACGTCGGTATCTATCACGGAACGAACGCCGCGGCGGTATATCCGAGGATCATCGGGCACGAAATGGTCGGCGTCGTAATTGAAACCGAAGCGAACGCAACGCGCCTAAAAAAAGGGGACCGCGTCATCATAAACCAGGTGACGAGCTGCGGACATTGCTACCCGTGCGGCATTAATAGAGGAAACGTTTGCGACAACCTCGCCGTTCGCGGCGTTCACATCGACGGTGGCTACTGCGAATTCATGGCCGTCCCCGAGGCTGACTGCTACGTATTGCCCGAGACCCTGTCCGATATCGACGCCATCATGATCGAGCCGACGACCATCGCGATTCAGTCGTGCACGCGGGCGGAACTGGGAAAGGACGACACGCTGCTGCTGTATGGATACGGCGCCTTAGGCAGTTCCATCTTAAAAATAGCCCGGCTCATGTGCGATACCATCATCGTCGCGGACGTCGTACCGGAAAAATTGGAAGAGGCGAAAAAGAACGGCGCGAAATACGCCGTCGATATCATCCGCGACGATTTCGAGGCAAAGATAAAATCCTATACCGGCGGCCGCGGGGTTACCGTTTCGATCGACGCCGCGTGCACGAAAGACTCGCTGATGAAAACGCTCGTCGCGACCGGTAACGCGGGCAGAATCGTCACGATGGGCTTTTCGACGCAGGCCGTCGAAATAAACCAATTCCTCATCACTTCCAAGGAACTGGACATTCGCGGCTCGCGGCTGCAGAATAAAATGTTCGCAAAGGCGATCGAACTCATTAACGCCGGGACCTTGGACCTCACGGGCTCAGTGTCGCACACGTTCCCCTTCCTCGAGGCGCAAAGGGCGTTTGACTTTATCGATACGAAAGATCCCTCAATCAGGAAAATCGCGCTCACGTTCGGCGCGTAAGGGGCTATCATGCAAAACGATTCAATAAACGACGATACTTCTATTGACGCAATCAGGATCCCTACTCCCGGAACGGTGGAGCGCGTATCCATCCCCGCGCCGAAGAGTAAGGAGGGCGAAGCCCTCATACGCGTTCGTTCCGCCGGCATCTGCGGAAGCGACATTGGCGCTTTTCGCGGCACGAACGGCCTCGTTTCCTACCCAAGAGTGATTGGGCACGAGATAGCGGGGGAAATAGTGTCGATCGGGACGAACGCCAAAGGGCTGCGCGCCGGCGACCGAGTCATCGTCGATCCGTATCTGTATTGCGGCTCGTGCTATCCGTGCAGCATCGGTAGGACTAACTGCTGCACGAGCCTGAAAGTCCTCGGCGTGCACGTCGACGGCGGCATGTGCGAATATTTCAGCCATCCCGCGGATATGCTCGTCAAGATTCCCGAGTCGATGTCCTGGACGCAGGCAGCCCTCGCCGAACCGCTCACGATTTCATTGCACGGAATCCACCGCGGCGCGCTCAAGGCGGGCGAATTCTGCGCGATCATCGGGGCCGGCCCCATCGGCCTCGCCGCCGGCATGGTGGCGCAGGCTTACGGAGCGCACGCGATTCTCATCGATCTCGTGCAGGAGCGTCTCGACTTCGCGCGGGAAATCGGCATCGAGCATACCGTAAACTCTTCCGTAGAGAACCCCGTCGAGCGAGTGGCGAAAATCACCGGGGCGAACATGGCGCAGCTGGTCATGGAATGCAGCGGATCGAACGCGGCGATACGAAGCACGCTCGACTTGGTGAGCTTCGCCGGAAGAATCACCTTCACGGGCTGGCCGAAGCAGGAAACGAGCCTGCCGACCGATTTTATTACGCGCAAGGAAATCGATATCCGCGGCGCGAGAACGAGCGCCGGCGAATTCGAAGAAGCGATCGCGCTTATCGACTCCGGTAAGGTCGACATGATGCGGCTATTGACCAAAACGGTATCGTTGCGCGACGCGCCCGCGACCATCGCGGATATTTCGGCGCATCCTGAAAACTATATGAAAGTCGTCGTTTCCATGGATTAATTCGCGATAAAGGGGAGAGAATCATGAAACTGGGAAAAAGTGTATTTGAGCAAAAAGCGGCGTGGGAAAAAGCCGGTATTGCGGTGCCGGCCATCGATCACGAGGCCGTGGTACGGGCGACCGCGGAACATCCCGAGTGGGTGCATTTCGGGGCCGGAAATATCTTTCGGGGATTCATCGCCGAAATTCAGCAGGATCTCCTCGCCTCCGGCGCGGCGAAAAAGGGCATCATCGCGGTCGATACCTTCGATTTCGAGATCATCGAGAAGATCTACAAACCGTACGACAATATGTCGCTTCTCGCGCTCATGAACGCGGACGGCAGCGTGGATAAACGGGTCGTCGCGAGCGTCACCGAGGCGATGTGCGCGGACGTTACGAACGAGCGCGACTGGAAGCGGCTCCTTTCCATTTTTACGTCGAGCGACCTGAAAATGATCAGCTTCACCATCACCGAAAAAGGCTATGCCCTCAAGGGAATGGACGGCAAATTGATGGGAGTCGTCGCCTCGGATATCGAGAACGGCCCCGCGAAGCCCGTGCACGCTATGAGCATCGTCACCGCCCTCATCCTCGCCCGATTCAAAGCCGGCAAGCTGCCCCTCGCCGTGGTCAGCATGGACAACTGCTCGCATAACGGGGAGAAACTCCAGAGCGCG
>QKAR01000078.1 GCA_003246335.1 Spirochaetales bacterium
GAATTCGCGAGCGATTCGGCGGATATCGTACTGGACGGGGCACATACGGTCCGGAGCGTCGCGTTGACGCTCGAGACATTCCGATCGGTGTACGGCGCGGCCGACGCCCATCTCGTTTTCGCCTGCGCGGCCGACAAGGCGGTGGACGAAATGGCGGAACTCTTTTCCACCGGCTTCTCGCGGATTACGGTCACGCGTCCGGGCGAACGGAAACAAAGCGACATCGTGCGGGCCGCGAAAGCATTCGCGCGCGCCTTCGACGGAAAAACCGACGTCGAACTCTCGATTACCGCGGATTACTCCGAAGCCATCGCCATCGCCGTCGACCGGGCGAAAAAAAGCGGCGTCCCGCTTTTAATCACCGGTTCCTTCTATCTTGTTGCCGAAGCGAAAACGATACTTTCGAGCCGCTGAGCGGGTCAGGAAACGAAAGCGAGACCGCGCAGAGCTCCAGTGGCTCGCTTTCGGGATTTTCCGGAACGCCGACCCAGCGGGGATTGTACAGCCGATCGCCGACGATCGGATAGCCGAGCCGCGAGACATGACATCGAATTTGATGGCGGTAGCCGCGCGTGAGCGACGCGACGATAAGCGTGTTTCCGTCGGGCCGCCGTCGGATGGATAGGATTTTCGTTTCGTATTCGCGCGCGGCGGGGTCGTATCGCCGCTCGCCCGGAAAGACGGGACGCACTTCCCTTCCGCCCGGCCCAAAGGCGCGAAATTGGCTACGCACGGTCATGGGGAGCGAGCGAGTATCAAGGGGCTCGCCGCTTTGCGCGCACAGCGCTTCGTACGTTTTTTCGATTTTTTCCGATTCCTGGCTTTCGGCCAGGGAATCGTAGGCTGATTGGGTTTTCGCCGCGAGCACGAGCCCGGCGGTTCCCGTGTCAAGCCGATGCAAAAGCCCGCGCTCGACGCTTTTTTTCCCGACGACGTCCCCGCATTCCGGCCGAATCGCGAGTATCCAGGCGAGAAGCGTTCCCTGCTCATCCTCTCGAAGCGGGGCCGTCGGCATGCCATGCGGCTTACGAACCACGATCCACGCGGACGACTCCCCTATTATTTCCGGCTCCAACTTCATCGCGGATATCGCTCCTTGAGCGACTTCATCACCTTCTTGAAACGGAGCGGAATCGGGGCCTGAAACGTCGAAACGCGCGACAGAGCAATCGTTCCCAGAGGGGAGAATTCGGGAATGGCGATCGTAAGGCTTTTCGCGTGGAGCATGAGAGTCGCGCCGGGAAAGGAAGAATCGCTTTTCCCGTAAATCGGGTCCCCTAAAATGGGACAGCCGAGATACTTGCAATGAACCCTAATCTGGTGCGTTCGCCCCGTGTGCAGGGCAAAGCGGACCAGCGAGTAATTCCCGTAAGTCGCGACGACGCGATAGCTCGTGTGCGCGAACCGCCCCTTCGAGCTATCCTCCGACCAGGTGAAGCGCTTCCGGTTCTTGGGGTCGCGCAGTATTTGAGTTTTTACCTCGCCGGACGCCCGCGCCGGGACGCCGCGCAATATCGCGACATACGTTTTTTTCGCGCGTCGTTCGGCGAACTCACGCTGTAAAAACGCCAGAGACTCGGGCGTTCGCGCGGTTATGATGACGCCGGACGTATCCTTGTCGAGCCGATGTACGATGCCGGGCCTGAGCCCGTCGACGGAACCCGCTCGCCCGTCGTTCCCGCCCCAGCGCCATAAAAGCGCGTGAACGAGCGTCCCCGTCCAATTGCCGGCGCCGGGATGCGTCACCATTCCCTGTTTTTTATTCACGACGGTCACGGCGGGGTCTTCGTACAAAACGTCGAGCGGAATATTTTCTGGGATTGGGTTCTCCGGGGGCGGGTCTTCCCACGTGACGGAGATTTCGTCGCCGGGTCGGACAATCCGCGACAGCTTCGCGGCGGCGCCGTTAACCGTAATGGAGGTCGCGCCGTTTTTTAGCCGAGAGCGGGTCACGGTGCCGTCCTTTTGGGCGCAATACCAATCGAGGCGCGCGCCTTCGACCGCGTCTTGCCCCACAGAAATGGTGATAAGGCCCATCAGTCCCCGACTCCGGCGTCCACGGAGGGCTCGATTTCTATGGATTCCCCGGAATTCTCCCGTTCGAGCTTTCGCAGTCGCATCTCCCGCGTAATCGCGCGATATCCAAAATCGAACAGGGCGACGCCGACGGAAATTCCGGCTGCGGAAACGAATATCCTCATTTGCTCGCTCTCGGTTAAAGCGACCGCGGTGTTACTGTCCTTAAACGGCCAGGGCAAGTAGCCCTCGTCGCGGTCATGGGAAAAATAGCGGTATACGTCGTAATAAATGGACGCTGAAAAAGTGACGAACGGCAAGGCGCCGAACGAAAGGATCTCGGCTCGCCGCAAGTCCTTTTGCCATTGGGGAAACTCGGTAGGTCCGTAGGGAACGGGCTCGCGCGAGTCGGTCGCGTCATCGGCGATAGCGTAAAAGCAGCGGAAAGCTAGCGCGATGGCGACGATGGCCCCCTTTTTCACTGGCGCTCCCCGAATATGGCGGTACCGACGCGCACCAGGGTCGACCCCTCCTCTATCGCGATCTCGAAATCGGCGGACATACCCATGGAAAGCGTGGAAAAATCGAGGGAAGGATACCGAGCCTGGCAAGCGTCGCGGGTTTTCGCGAGTCTCCTAAAAGAGGCGCGAATGGCGCGCTCATCGTCGGTAAACGGCGCCATCGTCATAAGCCCGGCGCAGCGGACTGCCGGAAGGCGCGAAAGGGCGTCTATAGACTTAAAAAGGCTCTCTTCGTCGGCGAAACCCGACTTCGAATCCTCGCCCGTATGCAGCTCAAAGAGCACGGAAACGACGCGCGAGCGCTTAGCCGATTGAAGTGAAATTTCCTCAAGCAACTCGAGACGGTCAACCGATTGAACGCAGGAGGCGAAGTCCACGATTTTCGCGACCTTATTTCGCTGAAGCGATCCTATGATATGTAGCTCCGTGAGCGGCGTTTCCGCGAGGATCGCGGGAAATTTTTCCAGGGCTTCCTGCACGCGGTTCTCCCCGAAGAGGAGCTGGCCCGCCGATATCGCATCCCTAATAGCCTCGGCGGGATGAAACTTACTCACCGCGAGGAGACTCGTCGCCGAAGGATCGCGGCCCGCGCGTTCGGAGGCCAGCGCCATGCGCTCCCGCACCCGCTCAAGATTTTCGCGTACGCTCATATATTCCTCACAATATCCGAAAGCGCCAAAAAAGTTTCGACGTCGATCGTTTCGGCGCGCGCCTGCGGGTTGATTCCCGCGGACGAAAGCAGCTCGACGGCCTTGCGGTCCGCGTCCGAGTCGGCGACGCCCTTACGCGCGAGCCAGGCGGAAAGGTTGTTTTTCACCGTTTTACGTCGTGACGAAAACAGTGCCCGAATTATTTCGGTAAAGGCGCGCGGGTCGGCGCAGCGGGGCCATTCGGCCTTTTTCGTCATTTTGACCGCGCGCGAGGTCACGTTGGGCCGTGGCCAAAACGAGCCCGGGGAAAGGTCCATGACGGGAGTTACGTCATACGCCCACTGGCAGAGGGCCGAAAAAGACGAATAGTCCTCGGTGTCCGGCTTGGCCGCCATGCGTAGCGCGACTTCCTTTTGCACGGTAATGACGATGGAATCGAAGCGAACCCCTGCGGTGATGGTGTCCCCGATAATCGTCGCGGCGATGTTGTACGGAAGGTTTCCGAACAAGCGGCTCGGCGCGCCGTCGCGGGCTAAGGCTTGCCAGGTTTTAAGGACATCGCCCTCGACGAGGGAAAAATTCGGCCGCGAGCCGAATAGCTCGCGCAGGACCGAGCTAAAGCCGCGGTCGATCTCGAACGCGGTCAACTTCGCGCCGCTATCGAGGATTTCGGAGGTCATCGCGCCCAAGCCCGGGCCGATTTCCCACACGGGCATATCCTTCTCGAGCCCTAAGGACGCGACTAAGCGAGCGCGGGACGCGCCGTTTATCATGAAGTTCTGCCCAAACTTTTTTTGCATGGCCATCCCACGCGAATCGAGCAGGCCTTTCAGGGCTTGCGGGGAATCATAGTCCGGCAAATCGATCATCGAACGACCTTCGGGAACGGATTCGGACCGAGGCAAAAAAGAAAACGAACGCGAAAACTGTTGATACAACGCATGCCGTAATTGTAGCGGCGGCGGTGCGTAATGGCAATGGGGGAATCAGCGCGAAGGCCGCGACCAGATGCGAAATGGTTTCGTACAAAACACGCGCCACGGCGACGCAGGGGTTTCGTATGGCCCCGAACGCCATTGAAAGCGCCGCGAGGCAAGACCCGGCGACAAGAAAAAGCGAGGCGACCGGCGTTACCGCGCACGAGGATAGAACGCCGATTGGCGTGAGTGTCGCCAGCGATACCGCCACGATGGGCGCGGTCGCGATTTGCGCCGCGAACGACGCCGCGAGCGCGGAGCCAAGGCCGTTCCGCAAACAAGGGGGAAAGGACTCGGCGAGTCGCTCGCCAACGGTCGCGATACCGAAAATAGCCGCGTAGGAAAGCGCGAACGCGAGCGACGTCGCGTCGCCGGGACGGATAAGGAGTTGAATAAGACAGGAACACGCGATTATCGAGGCGAGATCGACGCGCAAGGAAGCGGCGGCGAGCGTCGCGGAAAGAACCGCCATGATAAGGGCGCGAACGAGCGAGGGCGAGGCTCCCGCGAACCACACGAAGGCTGCCATCGATAAGAGGGCGAAAAGAGTCCCCGCTTTTTTTCCCCCGAGACGCCCCGCGAGCGAGCGCGCGAGCAATCCAACCAGGGAGAGGTGCATACCCGAAAGCGCGAGCACATGGGCGAGACCCGCGCGGCGAAACCCCTCGGCCGTCGACGGCTCAAGATAATCGCGGTTCGCCGAAATGAGCGCGAGCAATAAGCCGCCGGCTTCGCCCCAATCGTAAAGGACGCGAGAAAGGGCGAGCCGAGAGCGGGCGCGAAACCGAGCAAAGGGAGTAGCCCACGAGGAAGGGCCCAAGACGGAAGCAACGCGAAAAACATCGCCCGTTCGCGGTTTGAATTTTTCAAAAGTCCCGAGGACCGTGACAATACTTCCGGCCGAAATGAGTTCCGGCGTCGCCGCGCCCCTCGTCGCGCCCGGGGAATAGGCCCGCGCGATTTCGGGCGGCAGGGAAATCGCGATCCTTCCGCGCGCGGAACTCCGCCGTCCGGCGCCGTCACCGACAGAGAGTACGTCTCCCTGAGCCCTATAGGCGCTCGTTCCCCAGGGAACGGGATCGGTCGTCAAAAGGATAGTAACCTCCGACACGATTGCGCGCGGCACGGCCGACGAAACGGGCAATCTCTCCGCGCGGGTAGACGAGGCGGCGAGAGCGCCGACGACGCAGCCGGCGAGGCCGAAAAAAATCAAACGGGGAACGAAGGCGTATTGGGGGAAGTTTCCGCTTCTCGAAAGCGAAAGCGCGAGACAGAGAACAAAGGAAAAAATTGCCGCGACGGCCATGGGCCTCAGGGGCCCAAGCGATTGAGACGGCCCAAGCGCGAAAAAAAACGCGAGGGCGAAAAAAGCCGAGAAAAAAACCGGGGAAATCTTTCGGAATTCTTCTACCACGCCAGCCTCGCGAGCGCGTCGCGAGAGGCCTTTTTTATCGTTTCAGCATAATCGAGATAGCCAACGTAGAGGAGATAGTCAAACGCCGATTTATCGCCAAGGTCTCCCAAAGCCTGAATTACCGCGAGCATGAGACGCTCGTTGTACGACTTCGTCTTTTCCATTTCCGAATTCAGCAATCCAAGGTAAATCGAGAGCGACTGAGCGGCGTCGGTAGTACCGAGCTTTCCCATGCAGGCGATAACCGGCATGATCGCGTCGATCGACGCGGCCGTTTTGGCAGTGGTTCCCTGCTGAAGGAAATAAAAATATTTTACCACCGACGGCGAAGCTTGCGACCAAGAAAGATCGGTCAACGTATCGAGGGTTACCCGAATGAGACTTTCAAGCTCGCCCGACGCCGGAGAGGAAGACGAAGCGAGATCCGCGCAAATTTCGAAACAGCGCTCGGCTATCATACCACGGTCCTTTGTATCAAGCTCGGATTTCCGCACCGCCAATGAATAGGCGGCCTGCATGGTATATACGTCCTTTTTCTCGAGAATGGCCAGGATATTGTCGGTAAAGCCATCGTTGAGCCTCAAAAGCGCGTCTTGACTCGCCGACGCGACCGAGGAATCGACCTTTCCCGTCATGGCGGAAAAAAGCGCCGCGAACGAAGTCGGGCTTCCCAATCGACCAAGGGCCATCGCGCAGGAACTCAGGGTCTTCGCGTCGGCGGACCCCGTGGTCGCGTTCAAGCCAAACCAGGCGTTGAGCTCGTCGATCGCCGCAGCGTTGCCCATCCCAAGCGAGCCGATGGCGTTCAGGCACGAGATGCGCACGGTCGAGTCGTTAATCTTGAGAAAAACCTCACGCAGCGCCGGCAGGATCGACGCGTCTTTGTACGCGACGGATTTCGCCGCCGCGATGGACGCGATATCGAGAAGCTGCTGATCGTTGCCGAGATAGGCGTATTTTTCCGAGGCGAAAGCGAGTGCGTCCTGATACAGGGGCGTCATGTTCACCGTCGTGATCCGCGACGCGTCGGTCAAAAGCTCAATCTTCGTGCTCATGCTCGATCGGATGAAATTTCGCTGATACGAAAGAATGACCGGATCGATTGACTGTGCGCCGACGGAGACGGCCAATAACGCGCTCAGCGCGCACGCGCAGATTTTCCTAGTAAGCATGAGGTCTCCTTTTCGCCGTTCGACCACGCCCCTACGGGGCGATACCCGAAGGCTTACCGCTTGGTTCGAGAAAATCCGGCATGGCGGGAAGCTCTTGCACGACCTCGCCTTCCGAGCCCTCTTCCGACTCAAGTCCGTCCTGTTCAGAAAGGCGAATCGCGTCGAGCTCTTCGCGCTTCTCCTCCGGTAAGACGTTGTAGACATAGGTTAAAATAGCATTTTTCATGCGCTGATTCAATTCGCCGCTTTCGAAGTGAATGCGCGACTGGTTTGTCTCGGGGTTGAACTCCACAGCCCGTATCGTCCCCGGCATAACGATGAGGACTTCATGGATCATGAACTGAATTTTAATGCGCATGTCCTTGATGGCCTTTCCGCCGATGACGAGCATCGCGCCGTCCTGGGAAACGTCTTCCACGAGGCATTTCATGCCGGGCTCCGGCTCAAGCGAATCGTCGACGGTATCCTCGGGGCGAATGAGGTACAATTGGGCGAAAATGGAGCACTTCGCCCGAACGGACTTTCTTTTTTGCGACCGTATGAGGTTATGGGAATGCGCAACGTGCAAAATCGCCTTTCCGACCGACGCGGGATCGGGTACCGTGACGGTGTCGAAAACGTAACCGGCGTCGTTTTGACGCCAAAAATACACGCTCAAGGTTCGGTTTTCCCAATCGATGGCGGTCGCGCTCGAGCCATTCGAGGAAACCGGATACTCCAGGGCGAGGTTTTTCGCGTTGACGCGCAAGACTTTCGAGCTGAACACGCCAACGCCGCGCAGCAAAACGCGAACGCGCTGACCGGAATCTATTTCTTTCGTCGATTCGAGGCCGCGTTTTTTTTGGGAATGATCAAGCTCGAGGCGCGTGCGATAGGAGTAGAGTCGAGAGAGGAATTCTTGCTTTTCCGCGCTGTTTTGCGTTCCGGTCTGCCGCGATCGGCGAACGATCTCGGCGATGCAGCGGTCGAGCGCCGGAAGGGAAACGAAAAGCGCCGCGAGGTCCTCAAGCCCCGCCTCGCGACCGACTTTTCCCAGCAAGATGATTTGACTGAGGCCAAAGCCCGAATCGAGGCCTGATAGGACGAACTTAACGTATTCGCGGGTTCCCTTTCCCCGCTCGGAAGTGAGCAGGGCAATCGCTGCGAGCAACGCGACGACGACGAAAAAGGGAACCACGAAGGAAATCATGGGATACGCGTTAAATTAAGCCGGCGATCGCCGATCCAATCGTGACCGCGTTGTCCATGGTTACGATTTCGTACGAAATCCCCCGCTCCTCGGTTAAGGCGACGTTAAGATAACCGACGACGCGATCCCGCAAGTAATGCGTTCGGATGAACGTCGTCCCCTCGCAGAGGAGGCTCACCGGCTTCACCGGGTTATGGCCCTTCCCACTTTTAATGACGGCCGCCGAAAGGTTCGCGGCGGCGAGGCGAGCCGACCGCTCGATGATCGCGTCGAGAACGCGGAAAATAATTTCTCGATCGGCTTCGGAACCGCCGACCAGCGTCGAGCCGATCTTCGTGTCCGTCCGATACGGTCCGTAGAGGAATTGATCCATGTCGCGGAGCTCGACGGGCCCAAGCTTTTCTATCGCGGCTGAGACGGTTCCCGAGACGATTTTCTCCTCGGCGAGCTTCGCGAGCACGAGGGTCGCGAGCGGCCCTAAGTAGGCGCCGGAGCACATTTTCTCGTACGCGTACAGTCCGGGAGAATTCGTCGATTTATCGAGGGTGACGTCAAAGTCGCTTTTCGGGATCTTATTGCACTTTCCCGATTCGCACACGACGATTTGTGACGAGGGCGCTTTAATCCCTTCGGGGATTTTGGCGATTTTTCCTGACTCGATATACGCCGCGTTCATACCGGTCCCGAGGATGAAGCCCACGTATGAATCGTAGGCTTTTCCGTTCGTGGCGGTCGAGGCGCCGGCTAGGAGTGCCGCGGTCGTATCGTTGAGAAGCACGATTTTTTCGGGTTTTTTCCACCCTCGGGCGACGAGGGCGGCGGAAAGGCTTTCGCCGACGAGGGATCCGATGACTTCTTTCGCCTTTATCTCCTTTGAGAACTGAATGACCTTACCGTCGCCTTCCGGCGTAATGGTCATGGCGTAAGAAAAGCAAAAGCCGATGCGCGAGGCTTTATCCTTTAAATGATCCAAAAAGGACGCGATCGTCTCGAAGAATTCTTTTTTTCCGTACTCGCGGTCGGTCGCCGGCATGGCCGTTTTTTGCATGTCGCTGATGGTGGGAATGCCCACGGCGTCGAACGTCACGAGACAGGATCGAAAATTCGTTCCGCCCGCGTCGATGACGATGACCGACTTGTTTTTCGGCGAGGATTCGGGAGGCGCGGCCCAGGTGGGAATCATATCCAGGGAGGGACCGGTACCAAGAGGACTCGACGGATCACGAACGAGGCCTTCTTCCATATCGAAGAGCATGGTCGCTACGGCCGCGTTGACGTCCGGCCCATGCATGGCGAAATTGTGCCGACCCATAAAGGCGTTAACGGCGTATGATGGATTCATGTACTACCCCTTATTGCGAGTGAAAATACGCGTTTCAGTATACCATACACGCACGCGTTTTGCCAGGGTAAGAAAAGGATCGACTATTTAGCGGCTAATTCCAGGTATATTTCGTCGGCGAGGCCAAATCCCGCGCTTTTCGTAACGTCGCGGGAAAGTTCTTCGTAATACATATCGTCGTACATTTTTTGCGCGTAATCGCTTCCGCCGGACAAATTCGTTTTTGAGATCGTATTCCGCATCGAGGAAAGCATGATTTTCACGAAATACGACTCTAATTCCAGGGCTTGTTCGTAGAGTTTGCTCGTTTTATCAATCGAGCCTTTTTCGCCCGCGTTTGCCGCGGCGCCGACCGGTTTCGCCGCGCGATCCGCGGCGGTCGGGTTCTCGAGCGCGAGAGACGAAACGTAATCGCCGGGGAGCCGGGTATCCTGCGGCCGTTTGACCGATTCCTCTTTGGCGTCGCTCCCCGCGCGCATCCCGTCGACGAGGGCCGCGAACGAACGTTCGGTTTCTTTCGCTTTAGCGTTATTCGCCAGCATTCCCAGGGAAGAGACGCCCGAGCCGCCCATTATCGAAGATGCCATCGCCGTCGTCATCGCTTAGTTCCTTATCGCTTGAGGCTCGCGGCGGTCTGGAGCATGTTATCGCTCGTCTGAATCGCCTTAGAGTTAAATTCGTACGCGCGCTGCGCGACGATCATGTTCACCATTTCGCTTACCGTCGACACGTTCGACATCTCGAGAAACTTGTGGATGGTCTTCCCGAAGCCCTCGAATCCGGGCCGGCCCGCGATGGAATTGCCGGAAGCGGGCGTCTGTCGGTACAGGTTGTCGCCGACGGCGGAAAGTCCGGCCGGATTCTCGAAGCGATAGAGCTCGACTTGGCCGACGTCCACGGGGTCGTCGAGATCGGCGACGCGAACGGTTACGCGTCCGTCCTGGCTGACGTTCACCGTATCCTGGCGATAGCCTTCGGGAAAGGTGATCTCGGGCAATACCTTAAGCCCGTTCGAGGTAACGAGCTGACGGGCCGCGTCGATCTTAAACGAGCCGTCGCGCGTGTAGGCGTAGGTTCCGTCGTACTGCAGGACGCGGAAGAATCCCTCGCCTTGAATGGCGATGTCCGAGGTATTCCCCGTATTCTGGAGGGAGCCTTGATCGAACATGCGCAGGGTCGAGGCGACTCGCGTGCCGTGCCCCATCTGCACGCCGACCGGCGTGATCGTGTCCTCGGTCGCGGGAGTCCCGGCGGTCTTCACGGTTTGATAAATAAGATCCTCGAACTCCGTCCGCTGTTTTTTAAAGCCGGTCGTATTGACGTTCGAAAGGTTGTTCGCCACCGTATCGATATTGGCCTGCTGGCCGTTCATGCCCGTCGCGGCCGTCCATAAGCTTCTAACCATTTTTCGCCTTCCTTATTTATTTCGCCCGCACGACTTCGGACCAGAGTTTGCTCATCATGGTATCCTCGGACTGAATCGATTTTTGGTTCGCCTCATACGCGCGATTCACCTCGATCATCTGCACCATTTCGTTCACCACGTTTACGTTCGACGCCTCCACGAAGCCCTGCGTCACGGTGGGACGCGCCCGGCCTTCCGCCGCGAGCGCCGGTCCGGATATTTCAGTGTCTTTGTATAAGCTTGAGCCCTGCTTTTGGATGTAACGGGAATTCTCGAACGTGACGAGCTTGAGTCGGTCGGCGAGTTTCGCGTCCGCGTCGGGCGATCCGATCGGCGTCGTCCAAACCTCGCCGTTTTTATTGACGGTGAATTTTTCGTCCTTTAGGTAAATGCGGCCGTTTTCGCCGAGGACCGGATATCCTTCTTTCGTCATGAGATAGCCCTCGACGCCGACGGTGAAGTTTCCGTTCCGGGTATAGCGCTCGCCGTACGGCGTCTCGACGGAAAAGAAGCCCTCGCCTTCCAGGGCCATGTCGGCGTCGCTTCCGGTGGGTTTAAAGGAGCCTTGCTCAAAGTCGGTGTAGAGTTCGTTGAGCTCGACGCCGAGGCCAATTTTTCCGATAATGGGCGCGACGTCGGCCGATCCGAAGGGGTTTTTGTACACGCCGTCGTCGTCCATGCGACGCAGCAGGAGTTCAGGGAAGTTTTTGCTCACCGCGATATCCCGCTTATAGCTCGTGGTATCGACGTTCGCGAGATTATTCGAAATGGCGTCCAGCCTCGTTTGCTGGGCTTCCATGCCGCTTGCGCCAATGTACCAACCTCGTACCATGCCGATGTTCTCCTTAGCTTAATGGTCGGCAGGTTTTCGTACCGTTGTTAGTTTTTTCGAGGGGGACGCTCGGGCTCGGGGGTCGTCGCCGGATTCTCCGGCCAAAAGTGCTTAGGATAGCGGCCGCGCATTTCCTTTCGGACGTCGGCCCACGAGCCGCGCCAGAAGCCCGCGAGATCGCGCGTCACCTGAACGGGCCGGCGAGCGGGCGAAAGGAGCCGGAGCAAGACCGGAACGCCGGAAACGAGGGGCGTGTCGGGACAGCCGAAAATATCCTGTACGCGCGTCTCAAGAACGGGGATTACGCCTTCGCCGGGTATCGGCTCCTCGTAGTCAAGCGGCCGATTGCGGCCGTTCGCGAGGCTTATTCGCGCCGGCGCGGCGCGGTCGACCGCCAAAGCCTCGAATCGGTAACGCAGGGCGGCGAGCAGGACGGCATCGTCAACCGGGGCTCCGCGGGAACAGAAGGGAATGAGCCATTCGTCGATCGATCCCATCATTTCATTCGGGTCGGTAAGCCGCGGGGATTCTTCCCCGGAGCGGGATACTGACTCCGCGAATTTCGCCCGGAGGTACAGGGCGCGGGCCTCTTTCTCCCACGGCAACAGCGAAAACCCGCCGGCGATTAGTTTCGCGCGCGCGGCCGCAAGCCGATCGTTCTCGCCGAGTTCTTCCCTTCGCTCGGAGACGACGAGTTTTCCATAAACGCGGCGCGTCATTTTATGCGGTTTCGCCGAGGAATCCCGCGGCATGACGATCTCGGAGAACTCGCCGCATCGGCTCGTAATCCATTCGAGCGCGGAGGATTCCTCGATGGGAAGGTATCGGCGAATGACCCCTTCCCGCTCGCCGGCGTCCACGTCGGGGGCGCATATCCATTCGCTCGGACGGGTCGCAAGCGAGCGCTCATCGCGGTTTAGAGAGGCGACTCGTCCGGACGGGAATCGGTACTTACCGTCGCCCGCATGCCGCGCGATTCGGTCGGGAAAGCCCGAAAGCAGGGCCAGGACGCCCCGCGCGCCGCCCGAGACCGTACCGACGCGGCGGACGAGGTCTTCTCTCGTTCGCTCGATCTCGCGATCGTCTCCGCCGCGCGCGGAGAATTGCGCGGCAAGCTCGAACTCGCCCTCAAGCGCGACGGCCGCGACGCGGGGATGAACCCCGAGAGCGGCGATTTTTTTTCCGCGCGGGGTGAGCCGTCCGTTTCCGTCGAGGGCGCCGATCTCGGTTAAAAGTTCCCGCGCGGCGTCCCACGAGAAGCCGTTGGGCCGGTCGAGCCACTCGAGGTCATCGAGTTTCGGGGCGCCCCACAGCGCGCACTCGAGCGCGAGGGGAACGATGTCCGAGCGGACGATCTCGGGGGAGATCTCCCGCACGCGCGCGTCGCTTTCGGCCCAAAGCCGCACGCAGCGCCCGGGGCCGGTGCGGCCCGCCCGTCCGGCGCGTTGCTCGGCTTGAAAGGCGCTTTCCGTTTCCGTTTCGAGTCGATCCATTCCGATCGCCGCGTCGTATCGGGAAAGGCGGGTAAGGCCGGAGTCCACCACGAGGGAAACGCCGGGGACCGTCACGCTCGTTTCGGCGATAGACGACGAAAGTATGACGCGGCGACGGTCTCCGTCTCTCCTTCCCTCAATGGCTCGGCGCTGATCCGCCTGAGAAACGGAACTATGGAGGGTAAGAACGTCCGCGTCGCGCGAGCTAAGAAAGTTTTCCGTCTTTCGGATTTCGCGCATGCCGGGCAAAAAAACGAGAATATCGCCGCCATCGTCGGCCAAGAGCCCGTCGACGACGCGAGCGGCATGCGCGGGGGTCGTCTCCCCCGCTCGCGGCGACTCATAGTGGCTCTCGACGGGAAACCTGCGCCCCGGGATTTTCATGGTAGGGGCGGAAAGGTATTCGCTCGCGCGATCCGCGTCGATGGTCGCCGACATCACGATCACGAATAAATCGTCCCGAAGCGTCACGACTTCCTTCAGGAGCGCGAGGGCGAGATCGGTATGGATCGACCGTTCGTGAAATTCGTCGAGAATGATAACCGAAACGCCCTCGAGCGCGGGGTCGCCCTGGATGCGGCGGGTCAATATCGCCTCGGTCATGATCTCGATTTTCGTGCGGGGACCGACGCGGGAATCGAGTCGAATCCGATACCCGCACGTCTCCCCCGGACGTTCGCCCAGGATCGCCGAAACCCGCTCGGCGATCGAGATGGCCGCCACGCGTCGGGGCTCAAGCATGAGAATTTTTCCCGGGACCCTATTGAGGAAAGCCGCGGGCACGGCGGTCGATTTTCCCGCGGCGGTTTCTGCCGTAAGCACGAGGAACCGCGACGGAGAGGCAAGCAAGCGATCGGCGATTTCCCCCAGGAATGGATATATGGGCAGGTTTTCGAGTAAGTCGACGCGAATCTTCATAGCCCCTCGAATCGATCCATGGCCGAAAGCAGGACTTTCCGCTCGACCCGCTCTACCCGGGCGGCGTCGCCGAGGGTTTTCGCGCATTCGAGGGCAAGCCCGAGATCCCCGATGCGATGCTCAGCGTCGATCGCGAGAAGCCGGAGAGCGATGCGGTCGCCGCGCGCGGCGAGCGGTTCGAGAAACGCGCGCGCTCCCGCGTAGTCGCCCGCCGAGCGCAGGGCGATCGCGCGAACGAGGCCCGCCCGATGCTCGCCTAATTCGATCGCCCGATCGAGGGCGAAAAGAAGCCGCGGAAGCGTGGCGCAGTCGTCGCGATTGTGGTCTCCGACGCCGAGGAGTCGGTCGGTCTCGCCCCTGCGCACGAATGAAAACCAGGCGTCGGGAGCCTCGCTGCCGGGAAGGTCGTCGACCCTCCGGATGCCGAGGACGAACTCCTCAAGCGTTGAAAGTCGGCATGATTCGACCGAGTCTTTCCAGACGCGTCGGCTGGGATAGAGCAAATCCAAATGGAGCGGCGGACGCGCGATGAACGGCGAGCGAACGCCGTTCATCGCGAACCTATTGTAGAGGATTTGGCTGTCGAAGGCTTTTCCGTTGAACGAAACGAGGACCGAGTCGCCGTTGACGCATTCGGAAAACTTCGTCAGGAATTCCGCCTCACCCGGATAATCGGCGAGAAGCAATTGCCGTATTCGCACGGTATTGGCGCCGTCGAGCGTCGCGATGCCCGCCATAAACGCGAGCGTTCCCGCCCCGCGGGAAAGGCCGGTCGTCTCCAAATCGAAAAAAACGAGGTTACTTAACGCGGGAACAGGCGGTTGCGCCGACTCAAGAATTTCGCGCTCGCGCGGGAAAAGAAGCGGCAAATACCGGGAAAAAGCCATGCGATACTCGGGCACGGCAGCGAGCGATTCTCGCTCGAAAAGAAAGTCGCCGGTCTTTTCCCACCCAGCGAGCTCGCCTTCCGTCGGAGCGACCGGCGGCGGGGCAGCGTTGTCCCGCGCCTCGTTTTTTTGGCGTTCCCGAATGCGGCCCAGTCGCCCTGATAAGCTTCCGCGCGCCATCAGGCTTTTCCCGTCGCTCGCGCGGATAGAATCGCCATGAGCCGTTCGGCCGCCGTTTTTATTTCCGCGCCCGAAGCGCCGACCCCGATGCAGGAGGGACAGCCCGCGTCGCACTCGCACGCGCGCGTCCGCTCGGAGGCTGCCGCGAAAACGGGGCCGAGTTTCGTCGCGAGCGACTCGGAAAGACCGGTGCCGCCCGGCGCGCTATCGAACACGTATAGGACGGGAAGCCCGAAGTGCGGGTCGCGTACGCGCGCGGCGATTCCGATATCGCGGCGATCGCAGAGGAGGAAAAACGGCGCGACGGAGCGAACGATGGAGCCGATGCCCGAAAGGACCTCTGCCTGCGCGGCCTCGTCAAGTTCGGCGTATCCTTGCGCGTCGGCGGCGTCCCCGAGCACGAGCATCATGCCGCGCGTCTCGCGCTCTTCCGCGTCGAGGGAGATCTCCCCAAAACCGATATTCTCTTGCGTGTGAAACTTTAGCTTTTTGAACTTCGCGACCTGCGTGCGGACCAATACGTCGCCGATCACGATTTTCGCGCCCTCGGGCGCGCCCGCGACTTCCTCGTCCTCGGAAAGGACTTTAATGTCCGTCTTTACTACGGCGTCGGTAAAGTAATTGACGTCCGACTCCAAGACCTCAGCCCGGCGATTCGGTATGTCGAGCTTCGTCACGATGTACTGCCTTCCCAAATGGATGTACACGGCGTTCGGGAACAGGAGCTCCCGGGCCGACGGGCGATCCATCTCGCCGATTACCTGGTCGCGCCCCTTCGTCGTATCGACGATCACCACGTTGTCGGCGACGGCTGACCGAAGGCTCACGCCCTCGCCGGGAAATGAGCGGTCCGACCAATGCCAGCGGCCGCCGACGTGGCGCACGATGCCGTCCTCCTCCAAAAAGGAAAGGATCTCGTCGGTTGCCTCGCGGGGAAAGGAACCGTAGTTCCCGTCCGCGAACGGAAGCTCGAACGCGGCGCATTTGACGTGATCGGTCAACACGAAGGGGTTTTCCGGGTCGAGCTGCGCGGTTTCCTGGGGTCGGTCGAAAAAATAATCGGGGTGCGCGATGATGTATTGGTCGAGGGGCGAAGCCGAAGCGATGAACACCGCGACTGATTCCGTTTGCCTTCGCCCCGCCCGCCCCGCCTGCTGCCAAAACGAGGAGAACGATCCGGGGAACCCCGCGACGACCGACGCGTCGAGACCGCCGATGTCGATGCCGAGCTCAAGCGCGTTCGTGGACACGACGCCGTGGATGGTACCCTCGCGAAGCCCGCGCTCTATCGCCCGGCGCTCGAGCGGAAGAAGGCCTCCCCGGTAGGGGACGACGGTAATGCCGTGATTGGCGGTAAAGACGTTCTTAAGCGAGTCGTTAATGTACGAAGCGATGACTTCCGTCCGCACCCGCGAGTGCGCGAACAGGATCGTTTTAACGTTTTTTCGGAGAAACGCGAGCGCCCACCGCTGGCTTTCGTTCATGACGCTCCGCCTCATTCCCTGCACGGCGTCGACGAGCGGGGGGTTATAAAGGACGACGGTCTTTTTCCCCGAAGGAGCCCCCGATTTATCGATGAGGGAAACAGGCGCGCCGATCAGCCGTTCCGCGAGTTCCCTCGGGTTTCCAATCGTCGCCGAGCACAGGATAAACGTCGGGTGAGCGCCGTAAAATTCTGCGACGCGCGTCAGCCTGCGGAGCAGGTTCGCCATGTGGCCGCCGAAAACGCCCCGGTACATGTGCATTTCGTCGATGACCACGAAACGCAGGTTCGAGAAAAAACGAATCCACTTCGGGTGATTGGGAAGGATTCCCGCGTGAAGCATATCGGGATTCGAGATAATGATGCGCCCTCGATCCCTTGCGTCGTTTCGCAAGGATTGCGGCGTGTCTCCGTCGTATACGCACACGCGCAAGGGAATGCGTCCGCCGCATTCAGCGCCGTTTTCTTGCGCGCCGACCATTCCGTTGATCTCCGATTGCTGATCTTGACTGAGGGCCTTCGTCGGAAACAAGTAGAGGGCGCGCGCGTCGACGTCCTCAAGCAACGCCTGCATGACGGGTAAATTGTAGCAAAGGGTCTTACCGGAAGCCGTCGGCGTGACTATGACGGCGTTAGCCCCAGAGCGCGCCAAGCGAAAGGACTCGGCCTGATGGGTGTAAAGCCGGTCCATGCCGCGCTCGCGCAAGGACGCGGCGATGCGGCTATCGAGGTCGTCCGGCAGCGGCGCGTAATCGCCATCGCGCGCGGGAAAAACGCGCACCGAGGAAACGTGGGGCGCGAAAGCGGGATCGGAAAGTATTCCTGATAGGACTTCGGTATCGCTCATGGGAAGTTGAGTATAGCATTCCGGCGGTAAAAAGATAATCCCGAGTTTTTTTTGTGGAAGGAACCAGAGACCGGGATTATAATTTCGGTATTGAGATCACAAAAGGAGACAAATGTGTCTAAGGTCCTATCAATCATCCTTGGCGGCGGTAAAGGCACGCGGCTGTACCCACTCACGAAAGAACGATCAAAGCCGGCGGTTCCGTTCGGCGGAAAGCACCGAATCGTCGACATCCCGATATCGAATTGCATCAATTCCGGGTTCAATCAAATTTATATCCTGACCCAGTTCAACTCCGCGTCGCTTCACATGCACGTCGCGCGCGCATATAATTTTGACACTTTTTCCGGCGGATTCGTAGAGATTCTCGCCGCCGAGCAGACTTTCGAGCATTCCGGCTGGTACGAAGGAACGGCCGACGCCGTTCGCAAGAACTTCATGCACTTTAAGACCCAACGCCCCACCCATTACGTGATCCTCTCCGGCGATCAGCTCTATCGCATGGACCTCGCGGCCTTTTTGCGCAAGCACGAGGAATCGGGCGCCGACATCACGATCGCCTGCACGGCGGTAAACCGCTCCGACGCCTCCGGCTTCGGCATCCTGAAGACCGATAAATCGGGACGCATCACCGAGTTCATGGAAAAGCCCGGCCCCACGAAAGATATCGACGAATGGATAATCCCGAACGAGGCGCGAACCCCCGCTGCGGTCAACGGACGAGACTATCTCGCGTCCATGGGCATCTACATCTTCAACGCGTCGGCGATGGAGGCCTCGCTCAACAACGACCTCACCGACTTTGGAAAGGAAGTCATCCCTCAGGCGATAAAAAAGTACAACGTCGAAGCCTACGTCTACGACGGGTATTGGGAAGACATCGGAACCATCCGGAGCTTCTACGACGCGACGCTCGACTTAACGAGCATTAAGCCGAAGTTTAATTTTTACGACGAGGACGCGCCGATCTACACGCACAACCGCAACCTTCCGCCGTCGAAGATCAATCGGGCGGACCTCGATCAAGTCAACACCAGCGAGGGCTGCGTCATCACCGAGGCGACGATTAAGCGATCGGTCATCGGCATCCGAACCATCATTGAAAAGGGCTCGACGCTCGAGGGCGTAATTTGCATGGGAGCCGACCTCTACGAAACCGAATGCCAACGGAAGGAAAACTCCGCGAACGGCGTTCCCAATATCGGCATCGGCGAAGGATGCCATATCCAGCGGGCCATCATCGATAAAAACGCGCGTATCGGCGATAACGTTTCCATCGGTTTTGGGGACGCGCCCCAAGACGGGGACTATGGATTCTATCACGTCGTGGACGGCATTTACGTCATCACGAAAAACGCGTGCGTGCCGAACGGAACGAAAATCTGACGAAAACCCGGCCGGTTAAATCCGGCCTAGTTTCCGCAAGCGCCGCTCACCTCGGAGATTATGCGTAACCCCTCGCGAACTTCCTCGTCCGGTCGGCTATAGTTTAGCCGGACGCAGGACGCGCGATGGGGATGCCGCTTCCACGCGGTTTCCTCGTCGCTCCCCGACTCCCTGCCGAAAAAGAAATACTCGCCCGGGACGACGACGACGCCGCGCGACTTCAGCCGCGCGTAAAGTTCTTTCGCCGAAACGCTCAAGCCCGGCAAGTAAAGCCAAAGGAAAATGGCGCCCTCGCTGCGGTGTACCCTAAAATCCCGATCTCCCCAAAATTCCGCGATGCACTCTTGGGCGAACCTCGATTTTCGCCGGTAATACGGCTGGACCGCCGCGTTCGCGACCGCGTCAAGCTTGCCCGAGCGAACGAGGCCCTCGGCCAAGGCCTGACCCACCGAGCCCGAGGTAAGCGCGACGATGGAGTTCATCGAGGCGAGGGCCGTTATTACTTTCGGGTCGGCGATCACGATGCCGGTTCGGATGGACGGAAGCCCGATTTTCGAGAGGCTCATCGAAAGGATGGTATTCTCGTCCCAGTACGGGTCAGCGGCGCCTTCCATCGCGTCGGGGAAAATGATGTTCGGGAACGGAAGTCCGTAGGCGTTATCGACCATGAGCGGAATTCCGCGCTTTTTCGCGAGTTCGGCGAGGGCGCGAATCTCGTCGCCGGTCAGCACGTTTCCCGTCGGGTTCGTCGGCCGCGAGACGCAGATCGCACCGACCTCGGGATGTCCGTCCAGGTAGGCGGAAACGAGCGGTATGTCGACATGATACTTAAACTCGTGCTCGCCGATGAGCTCGATGGAAGCAGGCAGGGTCACGAAGGTATCGGCTTCGATTCCCTGATCGGCGTAGCCGATGTATTCCGGCACGAGGGGAAAGAGAATCGTTCGGCGGTCGGGAAGCGCGCCGGAGAAAAGGTTAAAAAGGTAGAAAAAAGCCGATTGGCTGCCGTTCGTGACCGCGACGTTTTCCGAGGTTATGTTCCAGCCGTACTTCTCGCGAAAATACCCGGCCAAGGCATCCACGAAACTCGTTCGTCCTTGGGGCGCGTCGTATTTGCCGATGAGATCCTCGAATTCGCCGGGACGCGCCATGAGCGATTCCATTTCGGCTCGATACATGGCGTCTACCTCGGGAATGCGCGCGGGGTTTCCGCCGCCGAGCATGCGAGGAACGACGCCGGGAGGCAAGGGTTTCCCGAGGTCGTCCATTAAGTTTAAAATGCCCGATTCGCCGGTTAATTTCTTTCCGAAAGATGAGAATTGCATGATGGCCGCGATTATATCAAATCGCGACGATCAATGCACGAGTCCCGTTTGGTTCCCGTCGGTTATGTGGAGCATTTCGCGGTTATCGAGCGACTCGATCGGCAGGCGATCGGTCGCGTCCGTCGAACCGGGCACGACGCGAATCGCCAGTTTTCCCTCGCGAGCGGACACCTTTACCGCGTCCCCCGTCGAAAGCTTCCCGGTTATTATCATCAGGGAAAGCGGATCTTCGATCTCCCGCTGAATGAGCCTGCGCATCGGGCGAGCGCCCAAAGCCGGCTCATACCCGCGCTCGATTAAGTAGTTTTTGGCGCTCGCGTGCAGTCCGATGGTGACCCGCCGGTCGGAAAGCCGATCGGATAGCTCCTTCAGCTGAATCTCGAGAATGGACGACACTTCCTTGCGGCTGAGCGCGTTGAACACGATGATATCGTCGACTCGATTGACGAATTCCGGGCTGAAAATCCGCTTAAGCTCGCTAAGCGCGCTGGAGCGAATATCCTCGTAATCGAGCAGACCGTCCCCGCCCGAGCTAAAGCCCAAACGGTTCTCGCGGCTGATCTGCCGCGCGCCCGCGTTGCTCGTCATGATGATGACCGTGTTCCGGAAATTGACGGTATGGCCCAAATTGTCCTTGAGCTCCCCCTCCTCCAAAACCTGCAAAAGCAGGTTAAACACGTCGGGATGGGCTTTCTCGATCTCGTCGAGCAGGACGACCGCGTAGGGATTTCGCCGGATTTTCTCGGTTAGGACGCCGCCTTCCTCGAAGCCGACGTAGCCCGGAGGCGCGCCGACTAAGCGGGAGGCGTTATGCTTTTCCATGTAATCGCTCATATCGATGCGAACGATCGAGGATTCGGTGCCAAAGAGGAATTTCGCGAGGGTCTTCGCGAGCAGCGTTTTTCCGACGCCCGTGGGCCCAAGAAAAATAAACGAGCCGAGCGGTCGTCGCGTCGAGGACACTCCCGCGCGGGAACGGCGAATCGCGCTGGAAACCGCGCCGATCGCGTCCTGTTGACCGATCACCGTCCGATGCAGCTCTTTTTCAAGATTGACAAGCCGATCCATTTCCGAACGGCTGAGGGATTTCGTCGGGATTCCGGTCATAACCGAAATGACGGAGCAAACGTCGGCGGGAGTCACCGCGTTCGTCTCGCTCGAGTCGGGGTTTTGCCATTTATGCCGTATGTCGTCCACTTGGAGCCGGAGTTTTCGCACCTCGTCCCGAATGAGGGCCGCGCGCTCGTAATTTTGCGTCTGCACGAGCTCTTTTTTTTCCTCTCCAAGGGAGGCGATGCGCTGCTCCAGAGAGTCGAGCTCGCCGGGCCGGACGTCGCCCTCTATTTTTTTCATCGCGCCCGCCTCGTCCAGGACGTCGATGGCCTTATCGGGGAAGAACCTATCGGTTAAATACCTGCCGGAAAGCTCGATGATGGTTTGCAGCGTTTCGCCCGAATACGTGACGTTGTGATGGTCCTCATACCGCTTTTTTACGCCCTCGAGAATCTCGAGAGTATCGGCGGCGTCGGGCTCGCGCACGATCACGGTTTGGAAACGCCGCTCCAAGGCCGCGTCCTTCTCGAAATATTTGCGATATTCGGCGAGGGTCGTCGCGCCGATGCACTGGAGGTCTCCCCGGGCGAGCGCCGGCTTCAGCATATTCGAGGCGTCCATCGCGCCCTCCGCGCCGCCGGCCCCAATGATGGTATGGAGCTCGTCGATGAACAAAATGATGTTCTTCGCCTCGGAGATTTCCTTCATGATGCGCTTCAGGCGTTCCTCGAATTCGCCGCGGTACTTCGTTCCCGCGATGACGGAAGCGAGGTCGAGCACGAGGAGGCGCTTCCCCACGAGATTCCGGGGCACGCGCTCGCCGACGATGCGCTCGGCGAGACCCTCGACGATGGCTGTTTTGCCGACGCCGGGCTCCCCGATTAGCACGGGATTATTTTTATTTCGGCGGGAAAGAATTTGGATGACGCGCCTGATTTCGTTTTCGCGACCGACCACGGGATCGAGACGTCCTTCCCTGCTCATCGCGGTTAGGTCGCGACTGAATTCCTGAAGCAAGCTCGCGCTCTGGCGGTTCGCCGCGGCGGCTTCGCCGGGAAGCGCGCGTTTTTGCCGGGTAACCATCGCCGAAGTATCGCGAAGCGCGGTCAAATCCTGGATAACCCGACGAACTTCGTCGATCGATACGCTTTCTTTCTCGAAAAAAAGACTCGTGGCGCTTTGCGTCTCGCGAGCGCACGCGAGCAGGATGTGCTCGGTGCCGATATAGTCGTGGCGGAGCGTGCGGGCCTCGATCGAGGCCGCGTCGAGCATCGCGCGAAGCCGGCGGGACGGAGGTATATCGCCGAAAACGATGGCTCCAGAAGGCTGCGGCAAGGACTGCTCAAGCTGTAACTGAAGCGATAAAATGTTTATTTTAAGCCCCTGCAGGGCGCGAAAACCGGTCCCATCCGCGAAACGAATCATGCTCAACATCACGTGTTCCGGCAATAACTGATCCGCGCCGGAGCGTTTCGCCTCTTCCTGGCTTTGAACCGTCAATAATTTTTGAGCCCGCTGTGATAGTCCCTTGAACACGGTGCGTTATCTCCTCTCGCGAATATCGGCGGCTTTCAGAACTTCCTGTATTACCATGGCCCTCAGGCGATCGGCCTTCGCGTCCTCGGTTCTGACGTCCTCTTCAATAGTAACATCTCCGCCGGAAATAACAAAGCCAATATGCGCGGATTGTATGCGATACAGCAGGGCGGTAAGGTCTTTGTGGCCGAAACCGGTAACGAGGCCCAGCGTCAGGCCGAGCTTAATGCGCTGAATGAGGTCAACGGCTTCCGGGAGGGGGATAAAACGGGCGTATTTAGCGGCGGCGATGGCGCGAAACACGGAATCCTCGACGGTAAGCGGCATCGTCGCGAAAACCTCTCGCCGGGCCTTACGCTCGAGCTCCGCCAAACCGACCGCGGCCCGTTCCATCTGCGCCAATTGGGATTCCGCGTCGCCGGAGGCGGATGATCCGTTCGAAAGCTGGTACAGGCAACCGAGCGAGGTTCCCGCGTCGGAACCGTAATACCCGCGAATGATAAAGCCTTGCCCGAGGTATTCGCGAATCACCCGATCGAGCAGGCCGCCCATGCATAGGCTCGGCAGGCACGCCAATACCGATGCCTTGAGCCCGCTGCCCGCGTCCAAAAGGTTCGCCGTTAAGTAGCCAAAACCGGCCTGGGCGCTAAATTGCAGTCGGGATTCCATGGCGCGCTCGATCTCGGAGACCGTGCGCGCGCACGGGAAAAGCGCGAGTCCCGAGGAAAACGCCGCGAGACGGAGATGGTCGTCGACGTTAATCGTCGCGGAAACGATGCCGTCGTTGCGTATCACGATTCCTCTCCACGGGTCGTTGCCGACGCCGGGCGAAATTACCCCGCGCTCTGAGAGGATTCGGCGCCCGAGGATATCGAGGTCCGCCATGCGCACGAGCTGAAAGCGCTCGGGATTCTCAAGCTGATTGAACGCGTCGAAAACGAGCGATAGGATGCTTTCCGCGTCGTCGGACTTAATCGCCGCGGGGAACGGAAAACCGGCGAGATTTCGCGCGACGCGTACCCTCGACGAGAGGATTACGTCGTTATCGGGACCGTCCTCGGTGTACCAAGCGTTCGCGGTTGCCTCTCGACCGGTCATTGGGCCTCCCCTATCGACCGTAGCCGATCGCGATAATAGGCGGCCAGCTCGTAGTCCTCGCGATCGATCGCCTTTTTCAACTCGCGCCGCAAACTGTCGGGATCGATTTTCCGGGTCCCGAATTCCTTCAATTTTGGGGGAAGCTGTCCTTGATACGAAAATTCGACGCCCTCATGGCGCATGAGGGAAATGATCTCCCCGCGAAAATGGCGATAGCAAATCGCGCAGCCGACCCGCAGCTGCCGCTTTATTTCCTTGAGCGAAAAACCGCAGGCGGGACACGTACTCCCTTTCGCGCTTTCTCCCCCGTCGATCGAGGCAGCGCTTTTAAAAATTCCGTTGAGCGAAATATCGATCGAATCTTCCGCCGTCGCGAAGCCGCGCTCCTTCGCGCAGGTTTCGCAAAGATGCAGCTCGACCGAAGCTTCCTTCGTGATTTGCTGAACGAAAAAAACCGCCATCCGATCGCCGCAAACGTCACATTTCATTACAGCTTCCTTATGGATTCCAATGGTTTTTCACGGCCCGCGCGTATTGCGGGGGCGACGGACACGAGCAGGGACAGGATTAAGGTTCCGACGGTTATCACGAGCAACTCGCGTAAATCAAGGCGGACGGGAATTTTTTCGAGATAATACGCGGGATCCAATAAATGAATTGAGAGTATAGCACTCTTGTCCGAGGAATCTAAGAAAACCCGGGTTATTTTTACCCATCCGTTTAGGATTTTCTCGATAAGAGAAAAAAATTGATTGATGTGCAGCGAAACCGCGATTCCCGCCGGTAAGCCCAATAAGACTCCGCCAAGCCCGGTTAAGAAACCGGCGATGAGAAACGAAAGGGAAACGGTTTCCGGGGCCGCTCCCATGCTCTTTAAAATGGCGATTTCCTGGCGCCGTTCCATCACGAGCATTACGAGCGCGGCGGAAACATTGACCGACGCGATGAAAACGATGAGTAGCATGATGAATAGCAATAGCGTTCGCGTCGTGTTAAACGATTGAAATTGGGCTTGGTTGAGGTCCTTCCAGGTGTAGACGACAACGCCGGGAAAAGCGCGCATCAGCGCGTATTTCGAAGCGTCAAGCCCGCTTGTCGCGTCGGAAAGCCTGACGCTCACGAAAGTCGCCGAGGAGTCCGGCAATACGGAAAATCCCTTTTCCAGGGGAATGAAGATCCATAGCGCGTCAAGCTCTTGATATCCTGCCGACACGATACCCGCGACGCGCAGGGTCGTGAACCTCGGGATGGTGGAGCCATCCGCCGAGGATTTAAGCGTGAGCACGCGAAACACGTCGCCGACGCCGAGCCCGAGGTCGCCCGCGAGTTTTTTTCCGACGATAGCCGAGTTGGGACCGTCAAACGTAAGCGAGCCCGCCTGAGTCGTCAGGAGCGAAGCGACCGCACCGTTTTGGGCGAAAAACTTTTGAGGTACCGCGCGAACCGTCGCGCCGGAGCGGCCGTTTTTGCCGATGGCCAACGCGAGTCCTTGACGTTCCGGCACGGCGTCCGTCACTTTTCCCGTCAGGTCTCCCGAAACGACGCTGTCGGCGAAACGCTCGATCGATTGTGCGTCGCCAAACGAGCCGGTGCGGTCGAGTCGATCGAAGAGCCGAATATGGGAGGTTGAAAGCTCGATAATTCGCGACGAGATGCCCTCGATCATCCCGTCGGCGACGACGAGAACCGTCACGAGCGGGACGAGGCTGATGCCGATGCCGATTACCGCGCCGTACAGACTCTTTCGCGCGTTTGATACCGAACGAGCCGAGCCGATGCCGAGGAATCGCAGGGCGAGCGTGACCGAAACGCCGACCCTCATTGCGCTTCCAACCCGTTCTTGCCGAGCGCGTAACAGACGTCCGCGAGGCCAGCCATGGATCGATCGTGCGTGACGACGATGAGGGTCGTGCGCCGGCTGTCGACCACGGAAAACAAGAGCTCTTTCACGGTTTCCGCGTTCGCGGGATCGAGGTTTCCCGTCGGTTCGTCGGCGAGAACGAGCGAGGGATTATTGATGAGGGCGCGGGCGACGGCCGCCCGTTGGCGCTCTCCGCCGGACATTTGCGCGGGAAAATGCCCAAGACGATGCTCGAGCTTTACGTCCGCCAATAACGAACGGGCGCGTTCAAGCGCCTCTTTTTTCTTCATGCCGGCCATCCACGCGGGAAGCATCACGTTCTCGAGCGCGGTAAAGTCCTTCAGCAAATAATGGAATTGAAACACGAACCCTAAGTACGTGCTGCGGTATTCGGTTATCCTATCCTCGTCCAAGGAGTCGACCCGATAGGGACCGGCTTGGACCGAACCCGACGTCGGCGTCTCGAGGCCGCCGATAATATTGAGCAACGTGCTTTTGCCGCAGCCGGACTCCCCGATTATGGCGATTTTCGACGCGGCGGGAACGGCGAGGTCGATTCGCTCCAATATCGTCAGTTCGCTGTCTCCCGAGGGGAACGACTTTCGGACGGCGTTTAGTTCGAGCACGGTATCATTCATAGCGCAAGACCTCCGCGGGCTTGAGTTTAGTGATCGCGCGGCTGGCCAGCGCGGCGGCGAATGCCGCGGAAAGGACTCCAAAAAGAAAGACGAACAGAACCTCGGGAAAAAGCATCCGCGCGGGTATCGTGTCCAAATAAAAGTACTCGGGGCTGAAAAGGGAAAAATTCATGTCCGATGGGATTTCCAAAAGCGACGAGAAAAAAAGGTTGAGCGCGTTCACGGCGGTTTCCGCCGCTGAAAAAACGTCGTTAATCCTGACGGATAAAAAAAGTCCAAAAAGCAAGCCGATAGCGGCGCCGACCAAGCCAATCCGCAATCCGTTCGCGATAAACACGAACTGAACGTCTTTTGGACGGGCGCCGAGCGCGGTAAGCACGCTGATTTCCTCCCGCCGCTCGTACACGGCCTTTCTCATGCTGTTATAAATGTTCACCGTCACGACGACGAAGATGAGGACGACGAGGATAAGGAGCATGTTCTTCTCGACCTTGAGGGCGCCGAAAAAAGCGCTGTTATAGGTTCGCCAAGATTCGGCGCGAACTTCGGGGAATTCCCTTTCGAGGCGCGAAAGGAAGGCTTGGTCAGAATCCGGGTGAACGAGCTTAATGCCGGCTATCGCGTTCGTCGCGTGCCCGGAAAGGGATTCGCCGGTCGAGCGGGAGACGAAGGCGTATGAGCTATCGATCGCGTAATACCCGGTCTTAAAGAGCCCGGTCACGGTCAGCTCGGGATTTTCGGGGAAAAGATCAGAAGAAGCGTCGCCGGAGGCCGCGAGAATTCGCACCGTGTCGCCCACGTTTACGGAAAGCATTCGCGCGAGCTCGTAACCGATAACGACGGACGACGGGGCCGAGACGTCGAAAGAACCGTTAACGACGCGCGCGGACTTCGCGAAGCCCGGGTCCTCGGCGACGATATCTTCGTCGACCGCGCGGACGAGCGCCCCTTGCTGACTGTCGTACGAGCCTTGGATCAGCGTTTGGGCTTCGGTATATACCGCCATCGAGCGAATCCCCGGCAAACCGCGCAGGCGCGATAAGGCGTCCTCGGGACCGG
The DNA here is from genome assembly GCA_003246335.1 of Spirochaetales bacterium. GTDB lineage: Bacteria > Spirochaetota > Spirochaetia > Treponematales > Treponemataceae > Teretinema. Next base: position 27,283 of record QKAR01000078.1, read on the forward strand.
TAACGCGAATATGGGCCGAGCTAACCTCAAGGATACTTTCGATATATCCCATTTGAAAGCCGTTCATGACGGAAAGAATCACTAGTAAGGCCATGACGCCGAAGGCGATGCCGAGCGAGGCCAAAACGCTCGTAAGCGATGACCTCCCGGCCGTATCCGCGCGCGAAAACCGCCGCGAAACGAAAAAGACCCAATTATTTTGCCGCATGCTGCACAACCCTTCGTTCCCCCGCGATACATTCGACCGAGAATAAGACCGCCCCATCGCGATATACTTGCTCCGACCAATTCTCGTCGTCGGCGGAGACCCGAACGACCGAAAGGGAGCCATTGCGATACGTACGCGTTAGCTGACTGTTTCCCGCCCCGTATTCGTACGTCGTCAAAACCCGGGAATCGCCGGAAACGATTTCTTTCGTGACCACGCGATTTTCGCCGTCGTACGCGACCAGTTCCGTCCGCGTGACCGTTCCTTCCGCGTCGCTATGAACGGACGTGACCGCTCGTCCCGACGAATCATACTCGGTTTCGTCGGAACCCGTTTCCGTCGTGACGATTTGCGCGCGCGCGCGCGCGGAGTCTCCCGCGTAGAGCCAGCTCGTCACGGCGGAAATTTTCCCGTCTTCCCACAGGGTTCCCAACGCGGGACGGCCCAACTCGTCAAAATCCTCGGCGTACCACCGCTTCGTGCCGGCGATCACGACGCCGGTCGCGTCGATGGAGGAAAACACCCGCGTGGAATCCGCGTTTTGTGGTGTTTCCGCCGCGATTGGAACGCCGTTCGCGCAAAGCGCCGCACCCAAGATGAACGCGGCGAAAACCGCGAGGCGCCGCTTCACGATCGCGCGTGCCCGGTAAATTCCGACAAGTACGACGCGGCGTCGAATCGCGCGAAATCGCCATAGCCCTCGCCCGTGCCGACGAAGGCGACGGGTATGCCAAGTTCCTTTCCGCACGCGAGGGCAATGCCGCCACGGGCGGAAGAATCGTATTTCGTGAGTATTATCGCGTCCACGCCGACCGCTTCCTTAAACGTTTCCGCTTGTCGAAGGCCGTTTTGCCCCGTCGTCGCGTCAAGCACGAGTATTTTTTTATAACACCCCGGATCGGCCTTAGAAGCGGCGATCCGATCGATTTTTTGCAGCTCTTTCACGAGGTTTTCCTTGTTATGAAGCCGACCAGCGGTATCGGCGAGCACGAGTCCGCCGCCCTTCGCTCGAACCGCGTCCGCCGCGTCAAAAACGACCGCTCCCGGGTCGGAACCGCTTTGATGCGCGACGACGCGCAAGCCGGTTTTATCCCCGTGGAATTGCAACTGCTCAATCGCCGCGGCCCGAAAAGTGTCGCAAGCGGCGAGAACTACCGGAATTTTCACTGTATTACTATACCACAAACCCATCTTCGCGACAGAAGTGGTTTTTCCCACGCCGTTCACGCCGAGAACTAAATAAATCGTCACCACGTTCGGTTCAGGCGTTAGCGCGGATTCGAGGGCGTACGGGGCAAGCAACGACATGAGTTCGGCGAGAATCGCGTCGCCATCGGGAAGCCCTTGAGCGGCGGCGTTTTTCTCGAGGCGCTCGACGATTTCAAACGCCGTTTTCGCCCCCAGATCTCCCTCGATGAGCATGTCGGTTAAATCCTCAAAAAAAGCCCCGTCGATGGAAGGTCGTTTCGACCAAAGGCGCTTCAGGTTTTCGGCAAAAGAAAGTCGAGCCATGCAATCCCCTCATTTTAATGATCTTGAGTCAGCCGATCGGGCACGGCCTGATTCGCCGCCAGTATGTAGCGAAAAAGCTGAATCGCGACATTGACTCCTAAGCCGATCGAAATGCCCTGCGTGATCAGGGACGCGCGAGTCCAGCCATTCACCTCGTCGAGGGTTTGCTGGCTTTGATCGAGCTTCCCGTCGTTATATGCGGTATATTTGTCCAACGCGATCCCATACGTAAGAAGCGAAATGGGCAACGAGCAATATAAACCGGCCAATGAATAGTAAAAAATTTTACGACGTTTTTCTATCCTTTCTTTCGTCATTTCTCGATTTACCGGTATGACGAACGTTTGATTTTGTTCCGATCGGCCGATGGACGGATTGATGGCGAAAAAAGTTTTAACCTCATTGCCGTCGATCGCCACCCCGAGCGCGGGTGAAAGCGGAATTGACGCGGTCAGGGGCGTTTCCCCGATGTATTGCGTGTCGATATAGACGGATAGCGGCACGTTACCCGTATCGAAGGCGACGGATACCGTGTCGGTTTTTTCGAGGGTGACGGAAACGGAGTACGAACGAGCGTCGTTAAAATCGTACGACCGGGACACGCTTCCGTATCCATCCGCGGACACGGCGACGGTATGCGTCCCGGAGGGAAGCGTGAGCGGGCCGCTTGGGTCCTCAACGCGTTTATAGTCGATAAAGACTGACGCGCCCTCGGGCAATACGCGCAAGGCGACGGTAACCGGGGAACGACGGGAAATTTCCGGCCACGCGCGGTCCGAGAGCGTTCGCATAAGGCTCTCAACGTCGTCGTATTTTCCGGTTTCCGTCATGGTAGCGATGGGAATGCCCGGAAGCCCCGTTTCTATTCGAAAAGAAACGGATAAATACCCTTCCAGGTCTTCCGCGCGGCCGGTAATGAGGGCGGATATTCCGCTATCAGCGAGGGTTTTACGGAGAGAGACGTCCTTCGACCGCGTAAATAGCGTTTCGCCGTTCTTCCAAAGGGTTACGGCTAAACCCGTTTCGGGAACGGAGCCGGCGGCTTTCGCCTTGGTGATTTTTTCATCGATTTTCGCGATCGTTTCGTCCTGCGCCGCGATTTTTCGGTCGGCTTTTCGCTGGTTTGCGCGCCGGGTACGCGCCGAAGCCGCGGAAAAAATAATTTTATCGCGCGCGGTAACTAAGTCCGCGCGCTTTGCGACCGCCTGAGCCCGCTCAAGCTCGAGCGAGACGAGACTACGAGCCTTGAGTTCGTCGTCGCGCAGGGTTCGAGTCGCGGAAGCGGCGAATTTTTTTAATATCGCGGAGGGGATAGCCGATGCGAGGTCCGCGTATTCGGCCGGCACCGCCGAAACGTCGAATTTTTCTGCCGCCAGAACCCACGAGGAGTCCTCGGCGGTCAAGTACGAGATCTGTGTGCAGAGGAAAAAGCAGAAAAGACCCGCGAACCTACCGATCGACAAGGGAAAGCGCTCCGCGTACGTCCCGAGGATCCAGCGGTTTTGCCACGATACCGACGGCGCCATGAATCATGGCCTGGGTGGCGTTCTCGTCATCATCGAATCCCGCGATGACGAAAAAGCTCGTCGAAGGGCTCTTCGTGCGAAAAGGCGCGGGATCGACGAATACGGCAGGGTCGTAAAAAACCGCCCGAACCGCGTTTTCGGAAAGGAAACGGCGTAGCCACGGTCCGGGGTCGACGCCGTCGACGGCGTCGGGACAAATCACTGCCCCAGACAACCGCTGAAATTCTGCGGCGACGATTCCCGATCGGCAAACGACGGCGATCATAGGTCGTCCGAGTCCGCGGAAAGATCCAGCCCTTTCCAACTATTGTTAAGATAGGATTCCATAAACGGGTCAAGGTCACCGTCCATGACGGATTGAATATTCCCCGTCTCGTGCTTCGTGCGGTGGTCTTTCACCATGGTGTACGGCTGAAAAACGTAGGAGCGAATCTGATTTCCCCACGAAATGTCTTTTTTATCCGCGGCGTACTTTTGGTTTTCCTGCTCTTTTTTCTCGCGATAATACTCGTAAAGCCGCGCCTTCAGTATGCTCATCGCCGTCGCGCGGTTCATGATTTGGCTGCGCTCGGTCTGGCAGGCGACGACGATTCCGGTCGGTAAGTGGGTAAAGCGAACCGCGGAGTCGGTCTTGTTGACGTGCTGACCGCCCGCGCCGCCCGCCCGATAGGTGTCGACGCGCAAGTCTTCGGGGCGAACCTCGACCTCTATGGTGTCGTCCAGGATGGGAAACGGATAGACGGATGTGAAGGACGTATGGCGTCGGGCGTTCGCGTCAAAGGGGCTGATGCGCACGAGTCGGTGGATACCCGCCTCGCTCTTCAGGTAGCCGAACGCGTAATCGCCGGTGATTTGATGGGTTACCGATTTTATGCCGCCGTCAGCCTCGACGAGGTCCACGGTTTCCACCTTAAAGCCGCGCCGTTCCGCCCAGCGTAAATACATGCGGGAAAGCATTTGGGCCCAATCGCACGCCTCCGTGCCGCCCGCGCCCGCGTGAATCGTGAGGAACGCGCCGTTTCGGTCCACGTCGCCGGAAAGGAGATTCAATATATTGTTTTTTTCGAATGAAGCCTGGGCAGCCGCGATGCCCGCCTCTATTTCCGGGGTAAGGGTCTCGTCGCCCGATTCCTCGGCAAGCTCGTACAGAGCCTCAAGGTCGGCGAGCTCGGTCATTAACGTTTCCCAGGGCTCTATTTTGCTTTTCAGGAATTTAAGCTCGGCCATGGTTTTTTCGGCTTTTTTTTGATCGTCCCAAAATCCCGGCGAGCCGGTAAAATCCTCTTTTTCGGTTATCTTAGCCTTTATCGCGGCCGGGTCAAAGACGCCCCCAAATTTCGGTAACCGAATTTTTAAGTTCCACGATCGGGGCTTTGCACTCTTCAAGTATCATTTTTTTACTCCATTACGCACAGGCGGTTTTATGACGATGCGTCTCCACTTCTTCTTGCCCAAAACGGTTACCGCGAAGGCACCGTCCACGGGAAACTGGTAGAGCCGAACCGCGTCGTAGTAATCGGTGACGTTATCGATATCCTGCTTCAGCCGAAGCAGGATTTGATCCGATACCGTCGCGGATTCCCAGCAGGCGCGTTGAACTTTTTCAAATCCGTAGGTGGCTAGAAGCTCGGCGAGCTGACGCGCGGACTCTTCCCCTCCCGGATCGAGAACGACGGAAACAAACATCCCCAGTAGAATACGGGATAGAAATTATCTTGTCAAATCATCGATTAACTGCGAAAATGAGATTTAGGAGCGTTTGATGAAAAAAAGACGGCTTGCGCTTTTGCTCGCCCTGACATTGCCCTGCTCGTTTTACGCGCAAGACGCGGGAAGCGTCGATAGTCTTGACGTGCCACCACCGCCGGTCGTTTCCGCGATTCAGGCTTCGCTGAAGGATCGGCAAGTCGTTTTGACCTGGGTACCCGCGCCGGACGTCGCGGGCACGAACGTCATACTACGGGCGAAACAGCCCATCACGACCGCAAACTACCTCGCGGCGGACCGTCGCGGCGAAGTGCCCGCGACGAGCGGCTCGTTTACCGACGCGATTGAAGGCGACGGGGCGTACTTTTACGCCGTGCTAACCCGCGACGAGGACGGAACTCTGTACGACTTTTTCATTCCCGCGAGCAACTCTACCCTTGCGCCCGTGCAAGCTCAGCCGCAACCCGTAGCGCAACCGGTCGCTATTACCTCGTTTGACGCCATGACGAGGAACGACGCCGTAATCGTCACGTGGACGGCTACCGCTCCAAACCGACAACTCGTGCTGTATCGGTCAACTTCCCCGTTTATGGACTTGTCGAGCCTCGTTTCCGCCATCGTCGTTTCCACGTTCAAGGACGACGGAGCGCCGTACGTCGACTATCCCGTGCCGGGCGTGCCCTATTATTACGCGATTATCGACGACGATTCGCTTCGCGCGGGGACGGTGAGATTTAAGGATTCGGCGAATACGAACCGGATACCCGTTGAAATTCCCAGCCAATACGAAAACGTCAAGCGCGCGTCGGTACCCGCGCTTCGGCCCATGCCGTTGCCGTGGTTGAACGTTACCGAGGAACCGGAAAGCGTCGAGTTGACGTTCTCCCGGGAAACCGAGGCAAAAATACGGGATATCGCGCGTTCCGGATCGATATCGCCGGTTACGCCCAGAAAACCGTACGTTTTCCTTTCTGATCGGGAGGCATCGGGAACCGGGGAAGATCTCGCGCTACGCCTTATTTTAAAAAACACGTTCACGAAAGGAGCCTACGCCGAGGCGATTACGCAATTAAACGACTTTCTCTCGATACGCCGAACGGACGACACCGTCGCGCGAACGCGATTTTACCTGGGAGAGTCGCTCTTTTTTACCGGCGAATACTCCAAAGCCTTGTTTCAATTCTTGCTCGTGGAAGATCGCTATTACGGGCAGGCGCGCGAATGGGCGAGATACGCGATCGAGCGGCTTTAATCCGTCGATCGACGGTTCCCGTTTAAGTTCCCGTTATCTGATTTTTCTCAAAAGGGCGAGCAGGGAGGGAGCTTGCTTCGCGGCCGCGACGGATTCCGTCGCGACGATCTTGTCGCCAGCGCTCTTTTTATCGTCGATTTTCGGCAAAATCGCGTCACCCGCCGCTACCCGATCGTAAAAGCCGTTGCGCGCGAGAGCGCCTTGGGAGATATCCTCGTCGACGGCGGAAATCGTCACGGTTCCCAACAAGTCCGCAGGATCCCGAGTTAAGCCGATCCCATCGTTTTTCACCGCGACCGAATCGGTCGGATACACCTCGAAAACGTCACCGACTTTCACGCCGTCGCTTTTCCCAAGGTCGATCGCGACATTGGATTGTTGGCGCTTAAGTATCGTGCCGCGCATGGGGAACGACACGGCGATCGACTGAACGACGCGACGCATGGCGCTCGCGTAGCGATCGTTTCCGGAACGGAAAACGGCGAAGGAATCGGCCTTAGCGCCGGTTCTTGAGACGTAAAGGTCGACGGTGAGCTGAATATCGCGGGGATTCTCGCGGAAACGAACTAAGCCGAAGTACTGCTCACCCGCCTCCCGGGAAGCGCGAAAGGCCTCAGAATAGCTTCCGACCGCCGAGGCATGCGCCGCGACGGAGAATCTCGGGTCAGCCGAAAACGCGTCCGCGATCAGGGAGGCGGTCACGCGCTCGGCGTCCGGATGGGCAAGGTTCGCCGAATCGGTCTGATAATATATCCCGATGGACGAATGATCCTTTTCGAGATACAGGGGATCGATCGACCATCGCTCGACGATCGAGGTAGAGAGGAGCTTTCCGTACGACTCAACCGCGTCGTTTATCGCGTTCGTGCTCTTTCCGATGCTTTGGACGAACTTGAGCTGTCCCAAATAACGGGCCGGATAGCCTCGATTGAGCAAAAGCTTCGCGTATGCCTGCCGGGCGTCGACGTCGTAGGGGTTTATTTTCAGAGCGCGGCGATACTCGTACAGAGCCTGTTCGGACATGTTTTTTTGGGCGGCTTGCCGCGCCGTGTCGAGATGCCAGGCGGCCCAAGTCGCGCGGCGGGAATCCTCGAACGAAAAGCGCTCTATGATGATCGACTCGGCGAGGGTTCGCAGAACCTCGTCCGAAGGATTCACCTGCAATCCCGTTTGGGCTGACTTGACCGCCTCGTCGTACCGCGAAAGCTTATCGAGCGCGAGCGCCCGCACGTACCACGCGCTCGCATGATTGCGGTTCGCGGCGATACGCGCGTCGCAAAGGGTCAGAACCTCGGAGTAGCGCCCCTGCGCGTACAGGATGGAACCCAGTAATTCCCGAGCGTCGTCGTAATCTGGATTGAGGGAAAGGGCTCCCCGAACGCGATTTTCCGCCTCGCCCATTTGCCCGTCCTGAGCGGCGACGTAGGCCGCGTAATAAAAAACCTGGGGATTGTCGCCGTGGTAGCGCAACGCCTTCGCGATATAGTCGCGCGCGGCGGCCGCGTTGCCGTTTTCGCGGCTAATGATCGCGAGTGATAGCAGGGCTTTCCGATTTTGCGGGTTCCGCTGGAGCGCGCCAAGGTATTCGTCGGCGGCGGCGGAAACTTTTCCGGCGCAAACGTCTATTTCGGCGAGACCGAAGCGAGCCTCGATATCATTGGGCCAGGCGGATAAAACGCCGTTAAAGGCCTTCGACGCCTCGTCAAGCCGGCCGAGGCCAATAAGGATGAAACCGCGCAAATCGAGCAAAACCGGGTCGTTTTTTCGGTAGGATTCGGCCTTCGCCGTGAAATCGAGCGCTTGATCGTACTCGCCGAGGGCATAAAAAGACTCAGCGAGCCCCTGGTACGCCTTATTGAACGAAGGATTATCGCGCAGGGCCTCTTGGTACGACTCGATCGCCCGATACCAATTTTCCGCGTCTTGATACGCCTTTCCCGCGTCGTATTGGGTAATCGCGTCGCCGAAAACCGCGATGGACGAAAATACCGCAAGCCACGCGACGGCGATTCCTTTTTTCATGACGGCGCGCCCTCTTTTCTCCGCAATATTCTCACCGAGTTGATTCGATGGCCTTCCATGTCCTGCACGATGAAATCAAAGCCCTTCCACGAAGCTTTTTCGTGCTTCACCGGTATTTTTCCGAATAGGCTGAAAACGAAGCCCCCAAGCGTGTCGAACTCGTCGCCTGAAAGGTTTTCGCCGAATATCGTCGCGAGGTCGTCGAGATTGACCCGCGCGTCGCAGAGCCACACGTCGTCGCCGATGGAAAGGATATCCTCGCGCTCGTTGTCGAATTCGTCCTGAATGTCGCCGACGATTTCCTCGATGATATCCTCCATGCAGACGATTCCCGAAACACCGCCGTACTCATCGACGGCGATCGCGATGTGGACGTGTCTCCGCTTAAACTCCCGCAGTAAGGTATCGATGCGCTTCGACTCGGGAACGAAAAAGGGTTTCCGCACTATTTTTTCGAGCTCGACGGTTTCCTTTCGCGATAAGAGCTTGATAATATCCTTTACGTACAGGACGCCCACGACGTTGTCGATAGACTCGCCGTAAACCGGAAAACGCGAGTGCCCGCTTTCGGCGACTCGCTGCAAAAGGGAATCGCCGTTCGTGTCGGCGGAGATAAAGTCTACGTCGATGCGGGGAATCATCACTTCCTTCACCGAGGTTTCCGAGAGGTCCACGACGCCGCGGATCATATCCCGCTTCTCCTCGTTGAGGTCCTCGTCGATTTTGCGCTTAAGGTCGGGAACGTCCTCGCGGCGGGGCTTTCGAAGCAGGGAGTCGATTAGTTTCATCTACGCCGCGCCTAAAGGATCAACTCGTCCGGGAACCCGGAGAGAATCCGTTCCTGCAACTGCAGCATTTCCTGGTCAGGGTCGTTCGTCTCATGGTCCATGCCGTCGAGATGGAGCACCCCATGGATCAATAACCGCTTTAATTCCTCATTCGGGGAAACGCCGAATTCCGCCGCGTTTTTATGGATCATGGCGACGCTGATGACGATATCCCCCGCGCAAAACCACTGCACGTCGCTCTCGTCGACGTATTCGTCTCCCTGCTCGAAGGAAAGAACGTCCGTGGGAGCGTCGATATTTCGGTATTGGGAATTTAGGCCGGCGATGAAGGTGTCCGAGCAGAACAGCACGGAGAGCTCCCAATTCTCGATCCCGAGCCGATCAAGTATCTTTTGGACGAACGGCGCGACGGAATCGAGCCACGCGGGGGCATCGAAGCCCTCCTCCACGCCCACCACGATGTTGTTACTCATGTTTTTTTCCTTTCATTACCGGGTCTTTTTGAAAAAAATCCGACGTCTCACCGTCTTTTTGGTTTGGATACTCGATTCTCGAGTGATAATAGCCGGCGAGAATATTCACGAAAGTCCTTTTGATGACGCCGATCTCCCGGAAAGTAAGATCGGAATTATCAAGCTGGCCCGTCTCGATTTTTTTCTGGATGAGTTCCCCGATGAATTTCTCGAGCCGGGGAACCGAGGGCTTTTCGAGCGTTCGGCACGCCGCCTCGACGACGTCCGCGAGCATGACGACCGCTGATTCCTTGCTCCGCGGGGGCGAACCGGGGTACATAAAGTCCTCGGGATCGACGGCAGGATCGATTTTTTTAGCCTCGTTATAGAAATACGAAATCACGCTGTTGCCGTGATGCTCGGAAATAATGTCGATAACGCGCTTCGGCAGGCGAAGCTGGCGGGCTTTCTCGATTCCCTGCTTGACGTGGCTGCGGATAACCGTGGCCGAGAGCCGGGGATTGAGGTCGAGGTGCTTATTATAGTCGGTCTGATTCTCGACGAAGTACTCGCTTTGGTCCATTTTCCCGATGTCGTGATAATACGCGCCGACGCGCGCGAGCAATGGGTCAGCGCCGATTTCCCGACAGGCGCTCTCGGCGAGCGTCGCGACCATGATCGAGTGATTGTACGTCCCCGAAATGGATAGGAGCATTTTTTTCATGACGGGGGAATTGAGGTCTGAAAATTCAATGAGACGAAAGCTCGTCGCGGTGTTGAGGGCGGACTCGAGAATCGGCAAAAAGCCCAAAACCAAAAGGCCGCTCATGAACCCATTAGTCGCCGCGATAGCCAAGGAATACGGCAATTCGCGCGTCGAGCCGGAAAAGGCCAATCGAAGGACTAAAAAGAACAAGGGCTGCAAAATCGCGAGAAAGCAGGCCGATTTGACCAGATCGATGCGCTTGCCCGTAATGCGCATGACGCCGACGCCCGAAATGCCGGTAAAAAGGGAGAAAAGCGCGGGCGGCACGGAAAAATCCGACGCGCACAGGACCCCGAACGAAAGGAAAAAGGAGAAAAACACGGCGCCGCGCTGGCCGACGAGGGCCGCGACGAGCATCGTGATGAGGGCGATCGGCAGAACCGCCGCAAGATCGATCGAAAGGCTAAAAACCTGCGCGCGGCTGACGACGAGAACCCCGAGA
>QKAR01000037.1 GCA_003246335.1 Spirochaetales bacterium
TGGGGCATGGTCGCCTCCGCCTCGCCGCCGGCGCGGCCCCACGCGATTTCCGCCGGTTGGAGGTAGGAGTCATCGGATGATCGGTCGTCGTCCGCTATCGTCGTTTCGGCTGCCCGCGCCTCGGCGTTTTTTTTAAGGACTGAAAGAATCGGGATGAAAAGGTCTTTCATCCCGAACACTCCGGTGACCGCGGAGGCTTCTTTCCCCAATGGGGCCTTAGCCTCGGTGATTTTTCCCGCGCAGGGGGAGATAAAAAAAACGTCGATATTCCTCGGCTCGTCCTCGGGTTCTGAGGCGGACGCCGAATCGCGCGCGCGGCGCGCGGCGAGTTCCATCGGCGCGATCACCGGGACGATATGCTCGATTAAGGTTGGGAAGCGTATCTGGATAAGCTTGATTATCGTCGGGCAGCTTGACGAGATGAGCGGCCTTGGAAGGCGCGGATAGCGCTTTCGGTCCAGAAAAGACGCCGAAGCGCGGGCGATATCGCCGGTGACCCGCGCGACCGGGAATACCGCGTCAAAGCCGAGTGAGAGAAGCGCGCGGTGCACTTCCTCGACGCCATAATGCGGGAACTGCGCGTAGAGGGCGGGGGCGGGGAGGGCTATCGATATTCGATTTTCCGATTCCTCGTTTTCGCCCGGGCTCGCGGCGAGCTCGTCGGGAAAGCGGTCCGTGAGGGCTTTTTTCGCGTGATTGGGGCAGCGCCGGATGCATTCGCCGCAGTCGATGCATCGCTCGGCGATAATGCGCGCCTTCCCGCCGCGGACGCGAATCGCCTTAGTCGGGCACGTCGTGACGCATACGGTGCAGCCTTTGCAAGATTCCTCGTCGAGCACTACTGAATGGTATCTCGTCTCGCTCATGAGCTTTCCGCTATCATGATTTTCATCGTTACCGTCGTGCCCCTGCCGGGCGCCGAATCTATGGTCATTTCGTCGGAATTTCGCTTCATGTTCGAAAGGCCCATGCCGGCCCCGAAGCCCAATTCGCGCACGGGATCGCTCGCCGTCGAGTAGCCGTCCTGCATGGCGAGCTCAACGTCCGCTATGCCGGGTCCCTCGTCCCTCATGACGATGGTGATGGCGTCACTTTCGATGGTGATGTACGCGTCACCGCCGCCCGCGTGTACGGCCATGTTTATTTCCGCCTCGTACATCGCGACCGCCGTTCGCTTCACGACTTCGTGGGGAACGCCGAGCCGGAGGAGGATTTTTTTCATTTCGGACGAAGCGTTTCCGGCGAGCGAAAAATCGTCTCCGGCCACCCGATAGTGATATTGCATCCCGCGGTTGCTCTGGGTATCGGCGGTTAGTCGATCTTCCGTACGCCGCCGTGGCGGACGCCCGCTTCGTAGAGTTTGCCGCATGCGAGGAACATGGGGAGTTTGGTCGAAAGGAGGGCTATCCCGTTTTCCTTCGCCATCTCGATCATTTCCTGGTTGGGCTTTTTTCCCCGCACGAAGCAAATAGCCTGAATGTCCATGAGAATCGCGGTCCTGATCACCTGGATATTGATGAGCCCGGTGAGGAGAAGCACCTGATCCTTGACGAAAGCCATGACGTCGCTCATGAGATCGGCCCCGCAGGCGGAAAGAATCTCGATGTCCGCCCGCTCCGTTCCCGCTATCGCCTCGGCCTCGATGGCCGCTTGCGTTTCTTTGATTGTCATGGGGGTATGATAGCACGGCCCCAGGGAGCCGTAAACAGCGATTTTAGGCGCGCGACGCCCTGTTTCGCAGGAGTAAATCCGCGAGCACGATTGCCGCCATGGCTTCCGCTACGGGTACGATGCGCGGGCACAGGCACACGTCATGCCGCCCGTGGATCTCGATTTCGCGCTCGACGCCGTCGGCGTCTATCGTTTTTTGCGGCAGGCTGATGGAAGGGACCGGTTTCACCGCGACGCGAAACGAAATTTCCGCTCCCGTCGAGATGCCGCCGAGTATGCCTCCGGCGTGGTTACTGAGGAATTGGGGGCCCGACTCGCCGGCGCGCATCGGGTCGTTCCATTCGCTTCCTTTCATCCGCGCGCTTTCGAATCCCGCCCCGAACTCGATTCCCTTGATCGCCCCGACCGAGAGCATCGCTTTCGCGAGCTCCGCGTCGAGCTTGTCGAAGACCGGCTCTCCGACACCGGCGGGAACCCCGGTAATCCTGCACTCGACGATGCCGCCCGCGCTGTCGCCGCGCGCCTTTAATTCCACGACGCGCTCGCGCATTTTCTTCGCGGCTTCGGCGTCGCAGGCGCGAAGATCGTTTTTCTCGATTTCGTCGGCGTCGAAGGTTTCGCACGTAACGCCGGCGGCTTCGCTCGTCCACGCGAGGATGGAAACGCCCCTCGTCGCGAGGAGGGCTTTCGCGATGGCGCCTGCGGCCACGCGGGCGAGGGTCTCCCGTCCCGAAGACCGGCCGCCGCCGCGATAGTCGCGCGCGCCGTATTTGCTTTGATAGGAAAAGTCCGCGTGGCCGGGCCTGAACGCGCGGGCGATATCGCCGTAGTCGGCCGATCGCTGATTTTCGTTTCGCACGACCACCGCGATGGGGGTGCCCGTCGTCTTTCCCTCGAAAACGCCCGAAAGAATCTCGCAGGCGTCGCTTTCCTTCCGCGCCGTTCCCGCGGGGTTGAGCGTCCCGATATCCTGATAGGCGAAGCTTCCCGTCGCCTTACCGTCCGCGTCCGTCGGGGCGTGGGCTCCGGGGCGCCGGCGGTTTAATTCCTTCTGTATGATTTTCTCGTCGAGGGGAACGCCGGCGGGGCAGCCGTCGACCGTGACGCCGAGGGCGACGCCATGGCTTTCGCCGAAGGTGGTTACTCTGAAAATCGACCCGATCGAACTGCCGCTCATGTTCGCGCTCCCTTTTCCCCGATCGTTCGGGGAATCTCACCATAGCATTGA
>QKAR01000086.1 GCA_003246335.1 Spirochaetales bacterium
GGCTCGAACCGCATTCCCGCCCTCTTCGGGCGCTATCGGGCGGCGAGCGGCGAATTCGTGTCGGCGTGGGCGACGCCGGAGCCGCTCGTCTTCGACGAATCGGCCTGGGTGAGCGAAAGCGTGCAGGGACAGGCCGTCCGGGGCGCCGTAACCGAGGATCGCCAGCAGGTATGGTGCCTCACGAAGTCGATGTCCCTTCGCGAGGGCGCGCTGCCATACGCGCGAACGACGTTCCTCGTTCAGGCCTCCTCGTCCGTTCCCTCAGACGATTGCCGGCGATTCCTTATCGCCTTCGCCGCGCGCTCCGAGTTTTTTTTCGAGTCGGCGAACAGGGTCTCCGACCTGAGCTTCCCGGCCGTTCTCGACGTTTCGTCCGGTCTGGTCAACCCACCGAAAAAGTAGTAATCTTTTGCTTAACCATTCCCGCGGAGAGACTTAACTATGTTCGCGAAACGCTTTGCCGACCTGCATCCCTATGTCCCGGGCGAGCAACCGAAAGACCGCCCGTACGTCAAATTGAACGCCAACGAAAACCCGTATCCCCCGTCGCCCGCGGTCGCTCGCGCGATAGCCTCGTTTGACCCTTCCTCACTGCGCCTCTATCCCGACCCGGACGCGAACGGCCTTCGCGCGGCGATCGCGTCAATGCTCGGTCCCGGGGTTACGCCGTCGATGGTTTTCGTCGGCAACGGATCCGACGAGGTTCTGTCGTTCGTGTTTTACGCCCTGTTCGACGGGGATCGACCGCTCGTGTTTCCCGAGCACACCTACAGCTTCTATCCCGTGTACGCCGGTTTTTACGGCATTCCCACGCGTCGCGTTCCGCTGCTGCCGGATTTTAGGATCGACGAGGAAGGGATGCTGAAAGGCGAGAATTGCGGCGTCATTTTCCCGAACCCCAACGCACCGACGGGCTCGTATCTGCCGCCCGCCGAGATCCGCGCCTTTCTCTCTCGCTGCCCGCGGGACCGCGCCGTCGTCGTCGACGAGGCCTACATCGATTTCGGCGGCGAGACGGCGCTGCCGCTCCTCGCCGAATTCCCGAATCTCGTCATCATTCGGACGTTTTCCAAAAGCTTTTGCTTCGCCGGCGCCCGGCTCGGCTTCGCCGTAGCGAATCCCGACGTCATCGACGCGCTGTTCACGACGAAAAATTCGTTTAATCATTTTCCCGTCGACGCGCTCACTCAGAAAATAGGGATCGCGGCCTGCGGGGACGCGGTGTACTATCGGGACATCAACGCAAAGATATCCGCCACGCGCGATCGATTCTCCTCCGTATTGCGAGGGCAGGGCTGGGACGTTCTGCCGTCGATGGCGAATTTCGTTTTCGCGCGAAAGAGCGGATTGCGGGGTCGCGCGGCGTATGAGAGAATCAAGGACGCCGGCATACTCGTCCGCTATTTCGAGACGCCCGGCATTACCGATTTCGTCAGGATCTCCATCGGTCTCCCCGAGGATATGGATCGCCTGGCGTCTATTATGGGAGGGCTGTGATGAAAGTATTGATCGTTTCCGACGGGCACGCCGCCGTCGAGCGTCTTGAGCCGCTGAAGGAAGTCGCCGTCGATTGCGACATCGTGCTTTTCGGCGGGGACTTCGCCAAGTTCGGGAACCCGGAAACGGGTCGGCCGTACCTGGAGCGCTTCGCGAAAATTCACGACCGCATTTTCGCGGTGATCGGGAATTGCGACGAGCCGGATTTCGTCGACGCCCTCGACGAGTACGATATCGGCATCGAGGGAAGCCTTTCGTATTTCGGCGGCCTCGTGTTTTCGGGGTCGGGCGGCGGCAGCAAGTTTACCGGCACGACGCCGAACGAGCGGACCGACGAGGAACTCGCCGATGCCCTTCGGCTCGTCGCGGAATCCGCGCCGGAAGGCACGGGCGAGGCGGGTTGGAATAACCTCGTGATCGTCGCGCATAATCCGCCGGCGGAAACGAAGCTCGACGTCGTCTCGAACGGCGCGCATGTCGGGTCGCCGCTCATTCGCGCCTTCGTCGATCGCTATAAACCCCTGCTCGTCGTATCGGGCCACATCCACGAGTCCGCGGCCGTCGACCGAATCGGCCCGACCGCTCTCGTGAACCCGGGCGCCCTCGCCGAGGGGAAATACGCCATCGCCGAGATTTCCGGGGGCAATGGCGCGCCGTTCGCCGTCGAGTCGATCGAGCTTAAAAAACTGTGACGCCCGCGCGGGGCGTCAATACGACGCCTCGATGACGCGGAGCATCTTCCACAATAGTTCGTTGACCGGAACGGCGATGCCATGACGCTTCGCGAGCTCGATTACCTTACCCGAAAAAAGCTCCACTTCCGTTTTCCTTCCCGCCTCGACGTCTTGACACATCGAGGTTTTTCCTGCGGGGTCGAGCTTGTCCATCGTTTTCCATACCGAGGCGATGTCGTCGTCGCCGAGCGCGATTCCCTCGGCCTTCGCGATCGCGATGACCTCGCGCATCGCTCCCTCGACGAGATCCCGCGCCCCAACGACCTCACTTCCCGTCTGCATAATTTTATATGATCGCCGGAGGGTCGCCGTCACCTGGTTTACCCCGACGTTCAGCATGTACTTGTACCATAGCCGATTGAGCATGTCCTCGGGAACCGCGTACGGAACGCCCGCGCGGTCGAAGAAATCGGCGATCGCGGCGACGTCAGGCGACCACTTGCCCCGGTCGCCCGAGTTTTTCCCCTGGCCGAAGAAAATCGTGCCGGGCGTCGAGAAGGTCGTCTCGTTCCCGCCATGGCCCGCGTCGGTCCCGATGATCATCGCGTAAGGGAGCGTTTTCCCGAATGCGGCGCCGATTTCCTGTTCGCTCGAAATGCCGTTCAACAGAGACAGGATAAGCGTTCCCGGTCCGATGTGTCCCGCAAGGTCCGATATGACTTTCGGCAAATGATGGTTCTTGCAGGCGACGATAACGAAGTCGAACGGCTTCGTCCCGCGCGGTTCCCGATACTCGAAATCGCATCGATCGCCGTTAACGACGAAGCCCTCGGCTCGATACCGGGCGAGACGTTCGCCGCCGGCGAGAATGGAAAGCGCTATGTTGGAATCAGCGTTCGTTTTTTGCGCTTTGAGAATTTCCCAGGCGACCATCGATCCTATCGCGCCAGCGCCGGCCACGAGGACCGTCCGTATTGATTTCACTTGTTGCTCCTTGCGGGACCGCCGGTTCCGCCTTGCGGCGTGCAAATCCCTTTTTCGTTCGGGTACGTTCAAGATTCATCTTGAGTTTAGCGGGAATGGCTTTCTCGCGCCATACCCGACCGCCGGCGCCCTTGCGGCGCCCCGCCGCTTCATCGTATCATGGCGAGCATGAAAACAATCGTCATCGGTTCAGGCGGCCGCGAGCACGCCATAGCATGGGCGCTCTCGCGCTCCCCCTCCGTCGATGAAATCGTCTGCGTTCCGGGCAACGGCGGTACGGCGAGCGAGATGAAATGCCGCAACCTTCCCGTCTCGGGAGCGGACGCCCCGTCGATCGCGCGCGCGTGCCTCGCGGAACTTTCTCCATCCGACGGCGGTTTCGTCGTCGTCGGCCCGGAAGACCCGCTCGCCGCCGGGATCGCCGACCTCCTGCAGTCCGCGGGCCTCCGCGTCGTCGGTCCCCGTTCGGCCGGCGCCCAGCTTGAGGCGAGTAAGGACGTCGCGAAGCGATTCATGGCGAAGTACGGCGTCGCCTGCGCGGATAGCAAAACCTTCGATGACCCCGCGGACGCTATCGCCGAGATAGAGCGGATAAACGGGCCGACCGTCGTGAAGGCCGACGGGCTCGCCGCGGGCAAGGGCGTCGTCGTCGCGCCAGACGCGAAAATCGCGAGCGCCGCCGTTCGCGACTTTATGGTTTCGAAAACGCTTGGCGGCGCCGGAGGTAAAGTCGTCATCGAGGAATATCTCGAGGGTGAGGAAGTCTCCATACTCGCCGCGGTGAGCGTGACTCCCGAGCTCGCGCGCGACGGAAAGGCCGCGATCGTGCCGTTCGTCCCAGCGCGCGATCACAAGCGCCTGCTCGACGGCGCGAAGGGCCCGAATACGGGCGGCATGGGGGCGATCGCCCCCGCCCAGGGCGTGGACGAAGCCGTGCTCGCCCGTTTCCGAGCCGATATTCTCGAGCCGACTCTCCGCGGTCTCGTGGCTGAAGGTTTCGATTACCGGGGCTTCATATTTTTCGGCGTCATGGTCACCTCGGACGGCCCCAAGCTTCTTGAGTATAACGTCCGGCTGGGAGACCCCGAGACGCAGGCAGTGCTCCCGCTCATGGACTTTGACTTCGCGGAACTTTGCGCTGCTATCGTCGACGGCTCGATTTCCTCGTTCTCTTTTAAATGGAAAGCCGGTTTTTCCTGCGCACCGGTCGCGGTTTCCCGGGGTTATCCCGGCTCGTACGGAAAGGGTTACCCGATTGCCGTGGATCGCGCCGCCGTCGCCGCAGCTGGCGCACAGATTTTCGCGGCCGGCGCGGGGGCTGGGGCGGCCACGGGGAAACTCGTGACGTCCGGCGGTCGCGTGCTCGCCTCGTCCGCTCGCGGCGCTACCGTCGAGGAAGCCCGCAAGAACGCGTACGCGGGGCTCGCGGCGGTCTCGTTCGAGGGCATGACGTATCGGTCGGACATCGGCCTTCCGGGCGCCGCGGTTTCCGGGAATTTACTTTCCTCGGATGCCTCGTAGACAGCGTTCTTTTTTCTGGCGCCTTCTTGGCGCCTTTATTCTCGGGGGGCTGTTGCCCTTCTTGGCCCTCTCGGTCGCCTTCGGCACGGCGAGTTCCCGCATACTCGAGCGAGCCTGGGTCGCCCGATCGAGGGAGACTATCGTCGGCGCCGCCGAGTTAACTCGACGGCTCGTGCTCGACGCGTCGGACGCCGCGCTTGAGCTTGCGCGCTCTGATACGGTCTCTCGCTTCCTGTCGGGAAACGAGGGCGACCCCTGGCTCGTGTCCGAAATCAATCGTCAGTTTTCGGCGTTGTCTTCCTCATCCGCTTTCGATTTTTTCCTGATTCCGCTTGACGGGACGGAACCGCTTTCGCGGAGCCCGATTCCCGACGAATATCGCGTAGGCTTGTACGGAGGCTGGGGAATTCTCGGGGCGCTGAGTCGTTTCGATGGCGTCGGTCTAGGCGCTGAACGGCCTTCGGCTTTCGGCGCGACGCTGTTCGGGCAACCTCACCCGCTTTCGGGTTCCTCGGTTCCCGTCGCCGTCGGCGTCGTTGTCCGTTCCGACCGGCGCGCCGTGGGTTACGTCGTCGTCGACATTTCCCGCCGCTCGTTCTCTGACCGAATCGGCGCGTATGCCGCCGCCGGCGGTTCCTTAACGGGCCTTTTTCTCGAGGATGAGTCGGGCTGCGTGCTATACAGCATGGCCGACGGGCGGGATGAGGCGACGTTCGCTGATTTTTCGCCGGCGGACGGACGGAATTTTTTCGTGTTCACCGAAAGCGTCGTCGGGGGGCTTAAGCTGACGGGCGCGTATCCTCTCGGTTCAATACGCTCTTATTCCGCCCGAGTCGCGGCGGTGGCGGTAATCATCGCTAGCCTCAGCGCCCTGCTTTCGTTCGCGATGGCCGTGCTCTTTTCGCGGTCTCTCGCCCGGCCGGTGCATCTGCTCACGCTGACCATGGAACGGGTCGCCCAGGGAAATCTCGACGCGCGCTGCGAGGCGCCGTCGGGTTCGCGCGGGAACGAGGAACTCTCGGTGCTGATCGGCCGGTTCAACGATATGATCGGCCGGGTGAGCGGGCTCGTTGACAATTTGGTCGCCCAGGAACGGGAGCTTCGGCGCGCCGAGACGCGCGCGCTTCAGGCGCAGATAAACCCGCATTTCCTCTATAACACGCTCAACTCGATGCGCTCGATGGCCCGATTGAGCGGCGCGACCGATATCGCCGATATGGCCGCTAGCCTCGCGCGCATCATGCGCGAGGGCTCGTATCCCGGTTCGGGTTTTTGTACGCTCGGCCACTCGCTCGACGTCGCGCGGGATTACTTCGCGATCGAGGCCGCCCGTTGGCCGGGTCGATTCTTCTTGGACGTGACTGTTGACGAGTCGCTCCTCGACGCGCGGATTCCCCGGCTCATAATTCAGCCGATCGTCGAGAACGCGCTCATTCACGGTCTCGAGGCTAAGGCGGGCGAGGGCCGACTGTCGGTGCGCGCCGTTCTCGAAGGCGGCGATTTGCGCGTGCTGATCCGAGACTCGGGCGCTGGCATGTCGGCCGCGCGTCTCGCGCAGGTTCGCGGGCTTTTGCGCGAGGCCGGGAACCATCCGGTCGAGTCTTCCTTAAGCGGGGCCTCCCTCGAAGGGAAGGAAGGCGGCTCCGGCACCGGAATCGCGCTCGTCAACACGCACCGCCGCCTCGCCCTCATTTATGGTTCCCCGTACGGAATCGGCGTCGACTCGACGGAAGGGCTCGGCACGGCGGTCGCGCTCGTCATTCCGTTCTCCCTGGAGGAATCGTAATGGTGAAGGTAATAGTCCTCGAGGATGAGCCGGCGGCCCGGAGAGAGCTCGCCTTGCTCACCCCGTGGGAAGAGCTTGGCCTCGTGTTCTCCGGCGAGGCTGCCGACGGAAACGAGGGTCTCGCGCTCGCCGAGCGAATCGTTCCCGACATCGTCGTAACCGACATTCGCATGCCGGGTCTCGACGGCATCGGCTTCGTTAAGGAATGGGATTCCCGCTGCGAGGCCTCGGGACGCCCCGCCTGCGAATGCGTCATCCTTTCGGGTTTCTCGGAATTCGAGTACGCCCGCTCGGCGATGAGCCTCGGGATAACCGAATACTTGCTGAAGCCCGTCGACGACGCGGATTTGAGAAACTCCCTGCTTCGCAGCCGCGATCGGGTTTTGGGCAGATCGCGGCGGGCGCGGTCCGAGCGCGTCCTTTTCGAGGAATACGGAAAGGACGCGCCCGACGGCGCCGACGACCGCGTGAGCCGCGCCGTGAAGATCATATCGGATCGCTATGTATCCGGCCTCACCATTGAGGGCGTGGCAGCCGAGCTCGGGGTTTCGGCGGGTCACTTGAGCCGCGTGTTTCGCCACGAGACGGGATACACGTTCGGAGACTATCTCATGTTCGTTCGCGTGAAGCGCGCGGCGGAATTGCTGCGCGACCCGAACGTTCTCGTCTATGAGGTAGCGGATTTAGTCGGCTACGCCGACGCCCGGTACTTTGGGCAGGTATTCAGGAAAATCACGGGTTTGACGCCGACGGAATTTAGGAATGGAAACTGATCGTCATTGCCGCGCGGCGTAGCTCGAAGACCATCGCTCGAGAATTTTATCGCGCGCGTTCGCGGCATTTCGGATTGGGTAAGCGATGAACGTCGCGCCATCCTGATCCACCGCGGAGTCGGAGCCCGTCGCGGACGGAATCCCCAGTCGCACCGACCTGCGCTGCCACCGAGCCGGGAGAAGCCGCTGTACGTCCTCGCCGAGGGCGAAGTCGATGAAGGCTTTCGCCTGCTCGGGATGCCCCGCCTCCGCGATGAGCGCGACGCCGTCCGGAACCGCGCTCGTTCCCTCCGAAGGGTAGCATATGCCGACGTTCGCCCCTGTTTTGCGCAGCGCGAGCGCGTAATTCTCGAACGTCACGCCCGCGTAAAAATCGCCGGTCGCCACCGAGTGGTACACGAGTTGGGAATTCGACGTGAGCCCGTCGTCGCCGAGTTGGCCGATAAGCCGATCGACGTATCCCCATCCCGAAAAGGGCGCGGCCTTGTCGCCCGACCCCTTCGTCAGGAGCATCGTCGCGAGTATCGTGTACGACGATCCCGATTTCGTCGGGTCGGCCATGATGACTCGATCCCGAAACGCGGGGTCGAGAAGGTCATCCCACGAAGTCGGAATTCGGGTCTCGGGGACGAGGCTCTCGTTGTAGATGATTACGATGGAGAGGACCGAAAAAGGATACCAGCGCCTTTCGGGATCAAGATAGCGGGGGTCGATGAATCGATCTTCCGAACTCCGATACTCGGCGAAATAGTCCGCGACTGTCTCAAGCGACTCGATTCCGCCTCCCCAGAAAATATCGGCCTCGTTTTTGCCCTTGCGGGATTTCATCCGCTCGATCAGCTCTCCCGTCCCGGCGTAGATAACCGTGGCCTTGATGCCGGTTCGCTGGCGGAATTCCCGTACGATGTAGTCGGTTATCTCAGGAGGATGCGGCGAGTAGATGACGAGGTTTTTGCCGCCCGGCGGCGTATGGGACGCTTCCGCCCTCGCGGCCCGAAAAAAGAAAAAGGCCAGCGCCGAAAGTACGGCCGCCGCCGCGAGCGCGGAAAGCGCGACGACCGTCTTTCGGAACCTCAACGCGCTTGCCCCTCGAGCGGCGGCTTGCGGAAAAAATTCCCGAGCGCGGCGGCCAGCGACTCGCTTGACACGAAGAGAACGCTCTCGATCCCGAGTTTTCTCGCGGCCTCGACGTTGATCCCGTTGTCGTCGACGAAGATCGCCTCGGACGCGGGCGACGCCTCGGCGGCGAGAATTTTCTCCCAAAATGCGGGGTTAGGCTTGATGACGCCCATTTCATGCGAGGCGTACACGCGGTCGAAGGGCCGATAGTCTCCCGAGGAGAGATGGATCGCGTAATGCGCGTCGAGGGTATTCGTTCCGCACACCACGCGGTGCCCGGCCTCTTTGAGCCGTTCGATTATCTTGACCGTCCCTCGGAGGGGACGCGGCTTGAAGCAGGAAGCCCAAAGGTTTTCGCGGGACGCGACCTGCGCGACGCGCGCGGATTCATCGGCGCCGAGCGACGTTCGGGCGCTTTCGGCAAAGGCGCGCCAGAATTCGCGCGAGTCGATCTCGCCCGACTGAACCCGCGCGATCAGCCCGTGATTGTACCTATCGCCCTCGTCCGCCGTCTCGGGGGAACCCGCGATGGCGAAAAAATCGTTTTCCCCGATCCCGAGGCGCTCGGCCATCGCGGGGATTACGTGGACGTTCCCCGATACGACCCCACCCATGTCGAATATGAACAGCATTATTCCTTCCCCGCCGAATACACCGACGAACCGCCGACGAAATATTTCGATAGCGTGAAGAATAGTACGAAAACGGGAACGGACGCAATGACCGCGACCGCCATCATCGCGCCCTCGTCGGCGTATTTCTCGGCGGCGAACTTCACGATGTACGCGGGGATCGTCTTCATTTCCTCGCGCTGGGTCACGAGCAGCGGCCATAAAAGGTTATCCCACTGCTGGCGGAACGTCAGCACGGAAACCGTCGCGACGACCGGCCCGCAATTGGGGAAAATGACGCGCGCGAAAATGCCGGGCTCGCTCGTCCCGTCGATGCGCGCCGCGTCGAGCACGTCGTCCGGGAACGTGAGCAGATACTGCCGCATCTGGAAAACCGCGAACGCGTTCAGCATGAACGGCACGATGAGCCCTCCGTACGAGTCCTGCAGGCCGAAATTGAGCGTGACCATGTACAGCGGCACCATGATAGTCTCGAACGGAATCATCATCGTCGCCATGATCGCGAAGAACGCGATGTTGCGGCCCTTAAATTCGAATTTCGCCAACCCGTAGCCGACGATCGACGAGAGGAATACCGTCGTGACCGTGATCGACCCCGAGACGATGACGCTATTGAGGATATTCCTCAAGTACACGTAGCTTTCGTCGTTTCCCGCGATCGCCCGGACGAAATTCGCCGTCTTTATTTTTGATGGTATCCACCGGTACGGCATCGTCATGATCTCGATGGAGTCCATGAGGCTCGCGCCGAACATGAAAACGAGCGGCACGAGCACTACCGCTGCGAACGCGCAGAGGAATACCCATATCGCGACGTCGGGGACGCGCGCGCGGATTCGGTTGCTTGATTGAATCGTCATATCCTATCCCTCCCGTCAGTACGAAACGTCGTCGCTCTTGCTGAGCTTGAGCTGCCCGACCGTGAGCGCGAGCATCATCAGGAAAAGCACGACGCTCATGACGCTCGCCTTGCTGATGTTGTTATCGCGCATCGCCGTGTTGTAAATGTTGAGTGTGATGACGTTGATCGGCGCCTGGGGCGCGCCGCGCTGCGTAAAGAGATACTGCGTGCTGAAAGTCTTGAGGCACTGGATCATCGCCATGATGGAGACCATCACGGTAGTCGGCTTGAGGAGCGGCAGCGTTATGAGCCTGAAGCGGTTCCACGGGCCCGAGCCGTCGATGGTCGCCGCCTCGTATATCGAAGTCGGAATTTTCGCGATGCCGGTGATGTACAGGATCGTGAAATACCCGATGTATTTCCAGAAGTACACGATGATCGTCGATAGCTGCACCATCGCGGAGTCGGCCATCCATTTCCAGTCGTGGCCCGGCATCCCGAGGAGCGCGTTGAGCGATTGGTTCATGAGGCCGCGCGGGTCGAACATGAGGAGCCAAATGAGCGCAGCGACCGCGGAGGAGAGCACCGCCGGGGAATAGTAAATCAGCTGCAGCGCCCTCTGGTGCCGGTTTCTCGAGGAGATGAACGTCGCGAGTATGAGGCCGACGATGACGAGCGGGATAAAGCAGCCGACCGCGAACGTCGCGGTCGCCCGCATCGAATTCCAAAAGTCGAGACTTCCCAGCACGTTCGCGAAATTTTTGAAACCGACGAAGGTCGGCTTTTTGAGGGACACGAGTTTTTTGTTGAGGAAGCTCGTCCATAAGGCGTTGAGAATCGGGTAAAAAGAAAAAATCGAGAAAAAAACGAGGCCGGGCGCGGTGAATATCCAGCCCCACTTCGCTTTTTTCTGCTCGTACGAAAAGTTTTTCGCTTTATTCATGGATTGCCTCCCGGAGATTGCCGACGGGCACGTACGCCCGTCGGTTCAAGCCCGTCGGTTCAAGGGCGCGTGGTTCGCGGGCTCGCGAGCGTCGCGCCCCTTCGAAGCCGTTATTCCTCGTCGATTGCCTGCTGCATTTTCGTTCGCAGGGTCGCGAGCGCCTTCTCCGGCGGGGTTTTCTGGAGCATTACCGACTCGACCGCCTCTTTGATGAGGTTGTTGATGAGCAGGGAATTGTCCCCGTAATACACGACGCTCGCCTTCGCGAGATCGGCCTTAAACACGTCGGAATACGGCATGTTCTTGAACGTCGCAGAATCAAAGAGCGTTTTCGTCGGCTGGACG
>QKAR01000108.1 GCA_003246335.1 Spirochaetales bacterium
GCCGGATATTCGTCGTTCAGGAAAATGCCCCGGTAGCGGACGGACGGGGCGTCGTCCACCGCGGCGTCGGGCGATAGGAATAACGCGTCGCGTCGCTTTGGGGGGACATCGGCCCACCAGTGCCACGGCGATACGCCGATTTGCTCGGAGATTTCGTAAATGCCGAATATCGTGCCGCGCTTGTCGGCTCCCGCGATGACGAGCGCCCGGTCGATGCCTTGCGACGGGTTTTCGACGACGCGTATCGAATATGCCTCGTTCCGTTCGGAGACGAAATTCCCGGGGATTTTCCCCTCGCCGATTAAGCGGTCAATGATGAGGTTTTTCCCGACGGTTCCCGCGATGATGACTTCGCGGGCCGATTTACCCGCGCCATCGGTTTCGTTCAGATCCGTTATGAGCTGGGCCGATTCGCCGGTTATTCGCCCGAAATCCGAGCAAAGGTCCCCAGCCGCCCGCAGTACGCCTTTCCAGTCGGATTGGGAGACGCAGACGGGAATCGTTCGCCCTTCGGTCGCCAGCGTAAGCCGTCCAGACCGTTCCGCGCCGCACAGTAAATTCCGCATATGCCATAAACATAGCCCGCGAAACGGCGTTGCGGTATACGGAAATTTGCCTATGACTCCTCGGTCAATCGCTCTCGCTCGATGCCGGCGTCCCGGGGCAGCTGTATCTCGACGAGCGTTCCGTCGCGCGGATTCGAGCTGAATAGGAATTTCGCGCCGATTTTGTGCGCGCGGTATTCCATGGACTTAAGGCCGATGCCGATGTGGGGCTTGCGGCGGATTCCCTCGGGACTTTCCCGTTCTTCCTTCGGAGGGATTCCCCGCCCGTTATCCCGGATACGCACGAGAAGTCCGTCTTCCCGCGCGTCCGCGCTCACGCGTATTTTCGTCGCGCGCGAATGTTTGACTACGTTGTTGAGCGCTTCCTGCATGATGCGATAGAGGTTGATTTTGCTCGATTCCGAAAGATTTATGTCGGGCGGGACGTTCCAGACGCACGCGCACACGCAGCCGGTCTGCCGCTCGATGGACCTGCATAGCGCGTCCACGGCCTCGGCGAGGCCGATGCTGTCAAGCTCGATAGGGAAGGAATCGTGGGCGTATTGCCGCGTGCGGGTCAGCGTCTCGTCGATCATCCGGGCGAGCTCGGAAAGGTCCGCGCCTCGGGCGAGGCTTTTCGCGTACATGGAAATGCCGGCCAGCCGCTGGCAGATGTCGTCGTGGAGGTCCAGGCTGAAGCGGAGCCGCTCTAGCTCGCTGATGCGGAGCACCTCGGACTCGACCGCGAGCCGGAGCCGAGACTCTTTCTTGAGCTTGCGGTTCGCGGCGACGATGTCCTTAGTCCGCTCGCGGATTTTCTCCTCGAGCATGAGGGCGCGCCTCTTTTCGTCCTCGAGAATGAGCACGCGCTTGACCGCGTTCGCGACGAAAATATTCGCGTTGCATAAGTGCGGCTGGGCGTCCTGCTCGGCCTCGTACATCACCACGCCGATTTCCTCGCTTCCGTATCGGAGCATGTTGACGCACGAGGCGCGCAGCGACTTCGACGAGTCGTCGACGTCCCGGGCGAGAAAATCCTTGAGCGTGGTGTGCTCAGGTTCGTTTGACTCTTCGCCGTCGGTTCGGCTATACACGATCTCTATTTTTTCCCGGGGAGGCGCGTTCCGTGGGTACAGCGCGAGTATGTACGTGCGGGCCCCCACGTCGTCGAGGAATTCCCGCAAGGTATCGATTATTTCCCGTATGGTGTTCGCGGTGGTGAGCCGCTGGCCGAAGCCGGTGACGCTTTGGAGGTGCCGTTCCTGTATCATGCCCCGATAGACGGCGCTCTTCGCGTGCTCGACGCTCAAGAATACCGGTTCGCCGACGGCGCGGCAGCCGCAGGATTCGCGGATGATCGGCTCGCAGGGAATGCGCGTGACGCTCGGGATTTGCTTACCCTCGATAAGGCTCCGGATCGCCTGGAAGCCGAGGCGGCCGAGTTCCTCGATGGGCTGTCGCACCGTCGTCAGCGGGCGGTACTCGAGTCGCGCTTGGGGAATATCGTCGAATCCGGTGACCGCGCAGTTGTCCCAGCGGGGATCGGCTCGCGCGCGTATCGCCTTGATGGCGCCGATCGCCATGTTGTCGTTGGCCGCGACGATGGCGTCGACCGGGTGGTTGAGGTTGGCCGCTATGTATTCCCACACGACGCGCTGGGCCCGCGGCTCGCGAAAGCCGCCTTCCTTAATCGTCGCCTCGATCTCGATGCCCGCCGCGCGCGCCTCCTCGATGGATTCCCTGAAAATTCGCTCGCGAAGAATGTTGTCCCGATGCTCGCGCGGCCCGGCGATGTACAGAAAGCGCCGATAGCCGTGGGCATGGAGCAGATGGCTCATGATTTGTCGGAGCGATTGCTCGGCGTCGATGACGATGGAAGGGATTCCCCGCGCGCGGTCGCCGAGCGAGACGCAGGGTTTCGAACCGGCCGTCTCTCGAATCCAGCGGGCTTCGCCGCGTTTGGTGTGCGAGAGCACGACGGACGAAAGGATGACGACGCCGTCCACGTCGAGGCAGTTGCGCGCGGCGTAGCGTCCGCCCTGCATGCAAAAAATGCGGGCTCCCGCGCGGGCGGCCTCGGCGCGCATCCCGCGCACGACCGAGAGTTGGTACTCCTCGTCGAGACTGTTTAGGTAAATCGCGATTTTCATCAGTTTTGCCGGCCTTCCGCGCCGCGTTCGGCGCTCGTTTATTTTACGGCAGGAATTTGAACCAGGCAAGGTCGATCGAGCATCCGGGAAGGAACGAAAGCGTGAACGAGCGGACTCCCCGTAGCGTTTCCCCGAGCGGGAACGTTTCCTCCCGCCAATCGTCCGCCCTGCCCGCGGGGATCATGATGCGGGTCGTTCCGTCGTCGTCGGACAGGATCGCCTGCACGGGATTGCCCTCGTTTTTCGAGCGCCAGCGCAGCGCGACGGCGCCGAGGCCCGTCTCCCCGAAATCCATCGAGCCGAACTCGATTGACACGTTGTTCCCGATTCCCGTTACCGCGTCGCTTTCGACGGAGAAGGAGTCGCCGTATATTCGCTCATAAGCCGTCGCGGGTGTTTTTCGGGAGGCCGTCGGCCATCGGGCGAAACGGAATCCTTTCACGTGGACTTTGCGCCGGAACGTAAGGCAGAGCGTTTTCACGCCGCGGAGCTTTCGGGGTAAGACGTAAGTCGCATCCTGATAGGTGTTCCAAATCGTGCCCTTGTCGTAGCGCGCGTTCATCACGAGCGATCCTCCCTCGCCGGGCATTCCGTCCCAAATCCCGAAATCGAACGGGTCGCCCGCCAAGGGAAAAAGCGATACGGTGATTTCGTCTGAACCCGCTTCGCCGAAGTCGACGTCCCGGAAACCGACGTGGCTTTCTCCCTCTCGGAGGGTCGCGACGCCGCGCTCGTTGCCGCTCGTGAGCTCGACGTTGCTCGCGTCGCAGAGCCCGCCTGAAACGAACGAATAGGGATCGAGCCGCGTCTTTCCCATTCCCTCGATGACGAGGGGAATGGCCGAGATGATCGACGCGTGATCGAGACCGTTGTTCGCCGAACAGCGCGCGTAAATCTCGCCGTCGCCTTTGGGCTCAATGACGCCGGAAAGGCCATCACCCCCGAGCTTAAGAACGCCCAAAGGGCTATCGATGCCCCGCGCGTCCGTCAGACGCCACGACAGGTCGCGATAGCTCGCGTTTTCGGGAAGTATTTTCGCGGTGACCGCGTAGCCGTCGACCGCAAGCTCGATTTTCCGGATCGGGATGTCCGCGCCGTCGAATTCCGCGCGAACTTTCGCCGGAACGCCCGCGCGGCCGCGCGCGATCGCGAGAAGCTTCCCTCCGAAAAGGCGGCGCGAATCGGTCTTATATTGATCGAAATCCGCGGAGTCCCCGTTGTCGAGCCCGAGGAGTTCCCCGTTCTCTACCGTCACCCGCGCGCGTCGGTTCGCGTTTTCCACGGGGGTCCCGCGCTCGTCGACGGCGGTAATCTCGACGAAGGAGACATCCCCGTAAACTTTCGCTTCGAGCCTGAGTTCGGCCGCCTCGCCGAACGATTTGCGGCTTTCGCGCGCGATGATTTTTCCCGATACGTCGCGCGCGACGGCCGAAATTTCTCCGGGCGAGTAGGGGACGCGCCAGTCGGCGACCCACTCTCCCCGCGCCCCGTCAAGATCGCGCGAGCCGAGACTTTCGCCGTTCAGGAAGAGCTCGACGCACGGGGCGTTCGAGCACACGCGCACGTCAACGGGCTGCCCGGGGGAGAAATCCCAATACGGAAAAACGTGCACCATCGGGCTTACGCGGTAATCGGTCCACGCCGCTTGGATGACGTAATAGGTGTCTTTCGGGAATCCGGCGGTGTCGACGTGTCCGAGGTAGGAGCTTTTCGTGTGGTAGGGAGTCGGCTCGCCGATATAGTCCTGCCCGGCCCACAGGAATTGCCCCGCCGAGAAGGGCGCGTCGAGGTCGGTACGGAGGCAGGCCTCGACGCTTTTCGATCCCCAGCTCGTTGGGCTGTTGCCGAGCGCCGAGCACTGCAAATCGTCGTCGGCCAAAATCGGCTTACTGAGCGGAAAGTGGTAAATCGCGCGGCTTTGGGCGGTCGAGCAGGTCTCGCTGCCGTAAATGACCCAATCGGGATGTTCGTCGCGGTGTTTCCCGTAGAGCCGCTCGCCGTAGTTGTACCCGACGAGCTTGACCGAGTCCGCGCATTTTTGCGTGTTTTCCCACGGCAGGTAGTTTGAGCACAGCGTCGCGGGCGCGTGCCCCGCGGGATCGTGTTTTTTTACCAGATCGAGGAGGCGCGCGAGCGTTTTCCCGCCTTCCTCGGCGTCGAGGTGCGTGTCGGGGATTTCGTTGCCGACGCTCCACATGATGACCGAGGCGCGATTGCGGTCGCGCCTGATCCAGGAGGCGACGTCCCTCTCGTGCCATTCGTCGAAGAACCGCGCGTAATCATAGTCGTTTTTCGCCTGCCGCCAGGTGTCGAATATTTCGGATAAAACGAGCACTCCCATCTCGTCGGCGATTTCCATGAACCGCTCTGAAGGAGGGTTGTGCGCCGTGCGGATCGCGTTCGCGCCCATGGCGCGGAACGTCTCAATCTGGCGGCGAATCGCCTCGGGGCTTTCCGCCGCGCCGAGGGCACCATGGTCGTGGTGAAGACATACGCCGCGCAGGGGAACTCGTCGACCGTTGAGCGAAAAGCCACCGACGGGGTCGAACGCGACGGTCCGAAAGCCGATCGGCGTGTCCACGGTATCCCACACTTTCCCGTCGACGAGGAGTTCCGATCGCACGACGTACCGGCGGGGATGGTCGATATCCCATTCCTCTATGCCGTTTTCCGCGCCGAGAAGGACGTGCCGGGTTTCGTACGGCGTTCCCCCGTTCTCTACTTCCGCGTCGACCGAGAACGACCATGCGCCGTCTCGTTTCGCGGTCGTAACGTAAATCCCGTCGCTGACGAAATGAAACCGTTCTTTCACGATTAAGGAGACGTCGCGGTACATGCCCGCGCCGGTGTACCAGCGCGCGCTCGGGGACCGGTAATCCACTTTTAATAGAATTTCGTTCGGCGTCGAGCCGCGAATAAGGGAGGTGATGTCGAACTCAAACGCGGTAAAACCGTATTTCCATTCTCCGGCCCGAGTTCCGTTGACGAAAAGGACGCAATCCATGAAAACGCCGTCAAATCGGAGAAAAACCCGCTGATCAGGCTTAACGAACCCCGCGTCGAAAATTTTCCGGTACCAGCCGACGCCATGCCGATAGAGATCGGCAGTATCGGCGATGAGCCAATCGTGCGGAATGGAAACTGACTCGAAATTATTCGGTTCGCCGAGGGCAAATTGCCAGGAATCGTTAAATAGGGCCATACGATAATCTCCCTGACTCAGTGTAGCGATACCGGCTTTCGTTGGTTATAGGTATTTTCACCTAAGCACAATCGGATGTTTTTCGTATGTCGGCGGCGCGCGAACGGGCGTATACTGTCTCCCATAAGGAGGTTCCGCCCCATGTTCACAAAACTTTCGACTCAGGCGGCGAAACGCAAGGAGTTGCGGACGTATCTTAGCCGATATTGGACGCTTTATCTCCTATTGCTCCTGCCGATCGCGTACTTTATCGTTTTCAAATACATACCCATGACCTACGTCCAGATCGCGTTCAAGAAATATAGCATCGTTAAGAACGTATGGGAAATGCCGCTCGCGGCGAATTATGGATTCGAGTATTTTATTAAGGCCTTCTCTAACCGAGATTTCCTTTTCGCGGTGCGCAACACCATCATGCTCAATGTTCTCGATCTCGCCATCGGTTTTCCGGCCCCCATCATTCTCGCGATCATACTCAACGAAGTGCCGTATCCGAACCTGAAGCGCTTCACGCAAACGGTCGCCTACATGCCGCATTTCCTGTCGTGGGTTATTATCGCCGGTCTCGCGCTCCAGCTTTTCGCGCCGACTTCCGGGCTTATCAATACCGCCCTCGTTTCCATGGGCTTTAAGGCCATTCCGTTTCTGAACGAATCGACGCATTGGGTCGCGACCTACATTGGCCTCGGCGTGTGGCAAAGCATTGGGTGGAACACGATTATCTACCTCGCCGCGATCGCCGGGATCAGTCCAGACCTCTACGAGGCCGCGGCTATCGACGGCGCGGGACGGCTGCGGCGCATTTGGCACGTAACCCTGCCGGGAATCCGCTCGACCATAGTCGTCTTGCTCATCCTCGCGCTGGGCCGCATCCTCGGCAGCGATTTTGACCGACCGTACGCCCTCGGAAACGCCCTCGTCAAGAACGTGGCGAACACGATAGCGACTTTCGTCTACACGAACGGTATCCGGGGCTTGCAATTTTCGCTGACGACGGCCGTCGGCCTGTTCCAATCGGTCGTGTGCGTCGGCTTTTTGTTTATGGCGGATTTTTTCGCGAAGAAATTCGGCGAGCGCGGCATCGTGTAAGGGAGGTTCAGCATGATTAAATCAAAACGCTCGACGTTCGGGGATCGGCTCTTGATCGGCTTTTGCGCGGTTATCATCGGCATCTGCCTTTTTCCGCTCGTGAATCTCGCCGCCCGCTCGCTTAGCTCGTCCGAGGCCCTGATTAAGGGAGAGGTCTCCTTTTGGCCGAAAGGGTTTAACGTCGACGCCTATCGGCTCGTGCTTTCGGACGGGAAATTCTCCTGGGCCCTCGCGTGGACGGCTTTTTTGACCGTCGTGGGAACTTTTCTTTCCCTGTTCATGACCACGATTTGCGCTTATCCCCTTACCTACGACAACTTGAAGGGCCGGAAGTTTTTCAACGCCCTCATCATTTTTACCATGTATTTTTCCGCCGGTACCATCCCGACGTATCTTCTATTAAAAGACATTCATATGCTGAACCGGCCGATCGTCCTGGTTTTGCCGTTTTGCCTGAGCGTGTTCAACATGATAATCATGAAGAGCTTTCTCCACGGCATTCCCGAAAGCCTGCGGGAATCGGCGGAAATCGACGGTGCCGGCCCGATTCGGGTCCTCATTCACGTGTATCTCCCGCTTTCCACGCCGGTGCTCGCGACGCTCGCCCTGTTTTACGCGGTGGGCCGCTGGAACGGCTACTCCGACGCGCTGATGTTCATGAGCGAGAGAAAATTCTATCCGATTCAACTGTTGCTTTTCAACTTAATCAACGCGGTCTCGAATATCGATATCGTGACGGCCGAAGGCGGAACCGCGCCGGGCTTGACCGAATCCCTGAAGGCCGCGGCGATCATGTTCGCGACCGTTCCCATTCTCGTCGTCTATCCGTTCCTGCAGCGGTATTTCATCGCGGGCGCGACGCTCGGCGCGGAAAAAGGCTAACGCCCGCGCTCGGTCGCCGGATTCGCTTTCCCGTTGCGGGATTGCTTGAAAATAAGGAGGGTGTGTATGAAAAGGTTTTTGACGCTATCCAGTCGGATTCGCCCGTTTTTGGTTATCGCGTCCTGCGCGCTGATCGCGGCGCTGGCTCTTCCTTCCTGCTCGAAGGGAAGCGGCTCGGCGTCCCTGAAGGGCGAAAAACTCGTGAACGGAAAATTCGAGACGACCCGCTCGATAACGGTCGAGGTGTACGACCGCAGCAACGACGGCGGCTCCGATCCGGAAACGAATTTTTACGCGAATTACATTAAGGAAGGGATGCTCAAGGAGCATAACGTCGCGGTGACCTTTAAGCGCGTTCCCCGCTGGACCGAGGTCGAGGCGCTCAATAACCTCCTCGCGGCGAACGACGCCCCCGACGTTTGCGTCACGTATAGCTACCCGACGGTATTGACTTACGCGGGAATGGGCGGCGTCCTTGACATGGCGCCGTATCTCGACAAGTATAAAAAACAACTGCCGAACCTCTGGCAGCTTTTGGGCGACCAAAACATTTATTGGGACAAGGATCCCGAAACGGGAACGGTCTACGCCGTGGAGGCCCTGCTGTTCCAGAATAACCGAACGTCCGTGTTCGTCCGCGAGGATTGGCTCAAAAAACTCGGCTTGAAGGAACCGACGAACCTCGCGGAATTCGAGTCGACGCTCCGCGCCTTCCGCGACAACGCGAAACTCCTGCTCGGCGACGACGCGGGCAAAATGATCCCGTTCTCGCTCGGCGTGGACGTGGGTTGGCGCGCCGACATACTCACCACGTCCTTCGTTCCCGATTCCATCACCGATAAGGAAATGTGGGTGCGCGGCTTCGACGACCGCCGCCTGCTGTGGCCGAACTATAAAGAAGGCATTCGCGTCCTCAACAAATGGTACGGCGAGGGGCTCGTGTGGAAAGATTTTCCCTTGTATCCCATCGGCGACAAAACCGAGGATAACCTGATAAAAGCCGGTTTCGTCGGCGCCTTCGTGCACAACTGGGACATTCCCTATCGCGATGGCGAGCAGGGTATCCACGCGAACCTCAAGAAAATCGTCAGTCCCGACGCCGCGTATATCGCGGTCGATTGCTTCAAGAATGACGCGGGTAAATATCGTAAATACTTGAGCGCGCCCATCGACCGCAAAGTCTTTTTCCCCGCGACGAACGACGAGCCGGTCGCCTCCCTTCTGTATCTCGATTTCATCAGCAAGTTCGAGACCCGCAAATTCCTCCAGATCGGGGAGAGCGGCGTCACGAACGAGCCTCAGCCGGACGGTTCCGTGAAGATGATCGCCGTGAAGGGCGAAAAGATAATGAATTCCGGCATGAATATCGACTACACGATCACGATAAACGGTCTCGACCTCGGCGACCCCGAAATAACCGCGAAATCGCTCGCGAATGGTTACGGCGGCGTCGACAAACGCTTCATCGAGAAATCCTACGCGATACAGCGCAACGAATCGCGCATCACGCCGAACTTCAACGTGGGCGTCGTGCAGGCGGAAGAGGGCATGGGCCCGGCGCTGAAGGAAAAACGGGATAACTTGCTCGTTCAGTCCATCGTCGCTTCTCCGGCTGATTTTGACTCGGTGTACGATCGGGGCATGAAGGACTACCTCAGTTCCGGCGGGCAGGCGATCATCGACGAGCGAGCCGCGAAATACGAAAAAATGTTCGGGATGGAAACTAAGTAAGGCTTTTTCAGGAGGCGCACGCGATGCCGGTTTCAACCGTCGTGATCGTTGACGATCACCCGATCTTTCGAAAGGGACTCATGCAACTCATAAACGCGAGCGGCAAGCATTCGGTCGTGGGAGACGTCGCGGCCGGCGCCGACTCGCTTCCCCTCATCGAAACCGCGCGACCCGACCTCGTCATCGTGGACTTAAACCTCGGCGACGAGGACGGACTCGACCTCATCAAGGATTTGAAGTTTCGCTATCCCGAGCTCGCCATGATGGTTCTTTCCATGCACGACGAGCGCTACTACGCCGAGCGCGCCCTTCGCGCGGGAGCCCGCGGCTATGTCATGAAAGACGAGGTCGGGAACCGCATCATCGAGGCGATCGAGACGGTACTCGCCGGCGGCGTATGGCTCAGCGAGCGCGAACGCGATCGCCTGCTTGAGGCGCGGTCAATGGCCCTCGCGGCGGACGATGGCGAGGAAGGCGACCTCGATAGCCTCTCGGACCGACAGCTCCGCATCCTGACGCTGATTGGCAAGGGACTCGGGACCGTGGAAATCGCCGCGCGGTTAAAGTTGAGCCCCAAAACCGTCGGGACCCATAAGGAACACCTCAAGCGAAAACTCGGTTGCGCGTCGATCCGCGAACTGCGCGAACTCGCCATCCGGCTCGTCGTTTCGTGACGCGCGGTATACGCGACTTTCAAAAAATCAAAGAAATAAGGAAAAACCATGGTCTATCAACCGGCAATGAGAACCGATGAGCATCACGTCCAAAAGCACGCGGAAATTCTCGCGTTGCGCGATCGCGCGCTTGCGGGAGAACAGCCCGTCAACGTCGTCTTTTTGGGCGATTCGCTTACCCGTCGCTGGGAAGATAACGCGCCGCTTTGGAACGAGTATTTCGCCGAATTCTCGCCGGCGAACCTCGGAGTCGGCGCCGATTGCCTGCAAAATATCCTGTGGCGCGTGATGAACGGCGAAATCGAGGGCCTGACGCCGAAAGTTTTCGTGTTGCTCATGGGCACGAACAACCTCTCGAGCGACAGTCCGGCGAAAATCGCGGATGGCATCGTCGAGATCGCCAACCTCGTGCATGACTCGTCGCCAGAGTCGAAATTAATCCTATTCGGCCTTTATCCCCGCGCGATAGACGAAAACGGCGTATCCTACGCCGAGTCCGTCGCCGCCGTTAACGACCGG
>QKAR01000008.1 GCA_003246335.1 Spirochaetales bacterium
GGCGCATACAATAAAACGCTAAAGGGCGGTTCCTCTTCTGACATCGCCGGCGGCGCCCCGAAGAAAACGCTCGGCGCCGCCGATCCTGCCGCGAAAAAAACATCGGTCCAACAAAACGGGTCGGAACCTCGCGGCGAGGAGCCTGCTCCCCGCGCGCGCGCGTCCGTTCCGCTCCCCGGTTTAGTAAAGGTACCCGGCGCCGGTCCGGGATCCAAGGAAAACCCCTATCGAAAAGTCGCGAAATTCCTCTTGCTCATCGGAGTCGAGGAAGCGGCGAAAATCATGGCGAAATTGACGGGCGAGCAAACCGAGAAAGTCGTGCTCGAGCTGTCGACCATTCGACGCGTCGATAAGGACGAGGCCGCCGTCGTTCTCGCCGAGTTCGATAGCCTCCTTAAGCAGGCGCGGGAACCCACGGGTGGGGTCGAAACCGCCCGTACCATTCTTGAGTCTGCGTTCGGAAAGGAACGCGCGGCCGAAATGCTCCGCAAGGCGGTCCCGAACGCTGACGGCAAACCCTTCGATTATCTCGAGGGAGTCGATTCCGACCGCGTGTATCGGCTGTTGGCGGATGAACTGCCGGCGATAAAGGCCCTGGTTCTCTCCCAAATGAGGCCGCGAGCCGCCGCCGACGTGATCCAGCGCATGGGGGCCGCCGAGAAAAACGAAACGGTGCTGCGTCTCGCCAAGCTCAAGGCGATGGACCCTGAAATCGTTCGGCGGGTCGACGCCGCCATGCGCGAAAAAGTCGAGGCCGTCCGCACGTCCTCCGACGAGGCGGTCGACGGCCGATCGGCGCTCGCAGACATCCTCAGGCACATGGACGGCGCGAGCGAAACCTCGATACTTCGGGGACTTTCCGAGAGCGACCCCGATTTAGGAAAGGATTTGCGCGATCGGCTTTTTACGGTCGACGACATAGTGCACGCCGACGATCGCTATCTTCAAGACGCGCTGCGTCCGCTGTCCGATCGCGATATTTCGGCCCTGCTCGCCGGAAAGGGAGAGCCGTTCCGCGAGAAAATTCTCGCGAACGTTTCCCGAACCCGAGGTGCCCTCGTTCTCGACGAGGAAAGGAACGGGACGGCGATGACTCGCTCGGAATCGGAGCGAGTGACCGGCGCGTTTTTCGCGCGGTTGCGCAGGGCCTGGGAGAGCGGCGAGCTTTTCGTCTCGGGCCGGGATGAGAAAGAGGAGTGGGTGTAATGAAAGTAGGCGATAGCGTTCAGGGTTTCAGTATCGTAAGCGTGAGCGATTTGCCCGAGTTGAAGGCAACGGGGATTTTCGCCCGTCATGAAGTGACGGGATGCGAAGTATACCATCTCCTGAACGACGACGAGGAAAATTTATTCGCGTACGCGTTCATGACGCCGCCCGAAGACTCGACCGGCGTCGCGCATATTCTCGAGCATTCGGTCTTGTGCGGCTCGCGCGACTTTCCGCTCAAGGACCCTTTCTTGGTTCTGTCGAAGCAAAGCGTAAAGACTTTTTTGAACGCCATGACCTTTCCCGACAAGACCGTGTATCCGGCGAGCTCCATGGTCGCGGCTGATTATCTTAACTTAATGACCGTTTACGGAGACGCCGTTTTTTTCCCCTTGCTCGAGGAGTGGGTTTTCCGCCAAGAGGGCCATCGCTTCGAGATCGGTCCCGACGGGAAAACGTCGATTCAGGGCGTCGTGTTCAACGAGATGCGCGGGAACTATTCGTCGTTCGACGCGATCGCCGGGGATTGGACGCTGCGGTCCCTTTTATCCGGAACCTGCTATGAGCACGATTCAGGAGGAGATCCCGCCGACATTCCCTCGCTGACCTATCGGCAGTTTCGCGATTTTCACGCGCGATACTACCATCCCTCGAATTGCCGAATTTTTCTCGCGGGCAACATGCCGACGGAACGCCAACTCGCGCTTTTGCAGGAACGATTCCTGTCCCGTTTCGGGGCCGCCGATCGGCCCGCGCCAGTGCGCGCGGTGCCCGCGTTTGACGAGCCTCGATCCTTCGACGTGATCGCTCCCCTCGGCGAGCACAGCGACCCCTCGACCGCGACGGTGTCGCTCAACTGGCTTCTTCCCGACTCGACCGACACCGTCGCGCTGATGGAAGCGAATCTCGTCGCGGAAGTCCTTTTGGGCCACGACGCGGCCCCGTTGAGCCGCGACCTCCTCGAGTCCGCGCTCGGCGAGGATATCGCCCCGTCGAGCGGGCTGGAGACCGAGATTAAGCACATGTGCTTTTCTGTCGGGCTGCGCGGCGTACCCCGTGAAAAGGCGGGCGATTTCGAGCGGCTCGCGCTCGGGTCTCTCGCGCGGATCGCGGCGGAAGGCGTGCCGGCCGCGGAGCTTGAGACTGCGATTCGCGCCATCGACTTCAGCAATCGCGAGATCCGGCGGTCCGGCGGTCCGTTCGCCCTTACCCTCATGCGGAGAGCCCTGCGCGGGTGGATTCACGGACTCGGTCCCGAGGCGACGCTTCGATACATTCCCGCTTTCGAGGAAGTGAAACGCCGAGTCGCGGAAAACCCCTCACACGTCGCGAACTTGATACGCTCGTGGTTCGTGGAGAATCGCCATCGCGCGCTGGTAACGGTGCGACCCGACGCCGACTACGAGAGGGTCCTTGACGAAAAACTCTCGGCGCGGTTAGCCGCCTTCGACGCTGGCTTGACCGCCGAGTCGCGAGCGGAATTTCTCGCCGACCAAGAGTCTTTTTTCGCTCGCCAGAAAGAAGTCGACAGTCCCGAAATACTCGCGCGAATCCCGCATCTTTCACTCGCCGAGCTCCCGCTCGTGACCGAGCGCGTCGGTACCGAAATACGCTTCTCGAACGCGGTTCTCGTGCTCGCCCACGGGCAGCCGACGAACGGCATCGTGTACTTGGACGTCGCCGTTCCCGTCGATCGTCTGCCGCCCGAGGATTATCCGTATCTCCCGCTCTTATCTTCCGTTTTGACCGGTATGGGGCTCGGCTCCCTCGATTGGGCCGAGACGTCGGCGCTTTCCGCTCGCGTCGCGGGTGGACTTGGCGCTATGCTGTTCTCGAGTTCCACGGTCGCCGGCTCTTCCGCCCCGACTCCGCTTCCCCCCGCGGCGTTTGGGCGCGACCTCCTCATTGTTCGCATAAAGGCGCTCGCCGAACTCGCGGACGAGGCGGTCGACCTCGTGTTCCGCTTTTTGCGCGAGGCGGATTTCTCCGACGTCAAGCGGCTGACCGACGTCCTTCTTGAGTATCGGAACGATCTTGACTCGTCAATCGCGCCGGCTGGCCATCAATTCGCGGTTTCCCGCGCGGCATACGATTCCGGTTTATCGAGAACGGTGGATGAGATATGGAACGGGCTTTCCCAGGTGCGCTTCATTCGAGCTCTTTCCGAGGAAATTACGGAGGCCGACCGGGCCCGGGCTCTCGCGGACCGGCTCGGCGCGATTAAAGAACGCTTGTGCTCGTTCGGAATGATCGTGAACGTTACGGGTTCGGCTGACTTGATCGAGTCCGCGCTCAGGAGTCTCGACGCCCGGACGGTCAACGTGCCCGCCCTCGTCGCAAACCCTTCCCGTGACGCGAATCCTTTCCGCTCGCTCGCCGACTGCGGGGTTTCCCCGGAATCCTCGTTCGAGCTCGTGACTTCTTCGCTGCAAGTGGGTTTCGGCGCGGCTATCGTCCCGTCCTTGCCTTACGGCAGCGTGGATCAGCCAGTGGATACCATTTTTGGGCATTGGCTTTCCGGCGGTCCCCTGTGGGAAAAAGTTCGGACGACGGGCGGCGCCTACGGCGTGTACGCCTATCCCGACGGGCTCGAGGATATTTTCGTGTTCTCGACATACCGCGACCCCGATCCGCTTCGATCACTCGCGATATGCCGGGACGCGCTCGCCGATGCGGCCGCCTCGCCGATTGACCCTCTGTCGCTCGAGAAAACGGTGACGGGCGCCTATAGCCGGGAAGTGCAGCCGCGCTCGCCGTCGGATAAGGGCTTTACCGCCTTCATACGCGTGCTATACGGCATTACCGACGAGGTTCGCGAGCGGAAGCTCAGGCGGATCGTTTCGGTTACCGCGGATGATATGAGCGCGTGCGCGTCGCGGCTTTTGAAAGCCTGGGATGAGGGACGTTGCTGCGCCCTCGCGGGAAAGAACGCGCTCTCGGGCCGCGAACCCGTCGGATTTTCTGGAAAAGTGACGCGCTACACGATATAATTAGTGGGTGTTCTCCATAGGAGGTCTTCATGAAAAAAATTGACGATGAAGGGTACGCGATCATGAAGCAGTTGGTTTCCGACGTTCAGGGAGCCCCGTATCCGAACGTCATCGACAATGAATTGTATCGCATTTGGTATGAACACGCTCAGCTTGTCGCCATACAATGCCTAGAGTACATTGGCGAGAATTTTCCTCAGGATCGCGATTCAGACCCACTCCCTCAGTTTTGAGCCCGGGCGATCGCCCGGGTTTCTCCCTCAAAATATTAGACGCCGCATCGAGTTTATGGATATATTTATCTCATGAACCTTGAATCATGTACGCTAAAAACGCGCGAGGCGATCCAGGAAGCTACCTCGATCGCGCAACGAAACGATCACGCTCAGGTCGAGACCGATCACCTTCTGTATGCGCTTCTGACGCAGGAAGGCGGCGTCGTGCCCCCGCTCGTGGAACGAATCGGCGTTTCTCCCGATATACTCGTAAAACGGCTTGACGATCGCCTGAACCGGTTTCCCCGCGTGTCCGGGGATTCGGCCCAACTGCACCTTTCAAACGCCGCAAGCAAGGCGCTCGCGAAGGCTGAGGCGGAATCGTCCGGCCTAAAGGACGAATACGTCTCGACCGAGCATATCCTCATAGCCATCAGCCTGGGCGACGACGGAGTCGCGGAACTCCTTCGCGAGCACGGAGTCGACAAGAAGTCGATTCTCGCGGCGCTCAAGGATATCCGCGGAAGCCAGCGCGTCACGAGCGAAGATCCCGAGGCGACCTTCCAGAGCCTCGAAAAATATTGCCGCGACCTGACCGCGCTCGCCCGCCAGGAAAAAATCGATCCGGTCATCGGCCGCGACGAGGAGATCCGGCGCGTCATGCAAGTGCTTTCGCGCCGGACGAAAAACAACCCCGTACTCATCGGCGAGCCCGGCGTCGGCAAGACCGCCATCGTCGAGGGACTCGCGCGGCGCATCGTTTCCGGCGACGTTCCCGACAGCCTTAAGGGAAAGCGGCTGCTGTCCCTCGATCTTGGGGCCCTCGTCGCCGGGGCGAAATTTCGCGGCGAATTCGAGGAACGGCTCAAGGCCGTCATCTCGGAAGTGCAGAAGTCAGACGGGAAAATAATCCTCTTCATCGACGAGCTCCATACCCTCGTGGGCGCGGGCGCGAGCGAGGGTTCGATGGACGCCTCGAACCTTTTGAAGCCTGCCCTGGCCCGCGGCGAGCTTCGCGCGATCGGCGCGACGACCCTGAACGAGTACCGCAAGTACATCGAAAAAGACGCGGCGCTTGAGCGCCGGTTCCAGCAAGTGTACTGTCCCGAACCCACGGTCGAGGACACGATCGCGATCCTGCGCGGCTTACAGGAAAAGTACGAGATTCACCACGGCGTGCGCATCCGCGACGAGGCGCTTATCGCCGCGGCGACGCTTTCCGATCGGTACATCACGAGTAGGTTTTTGCCGGATAAGGCGATCGATCTCGTCGACGAGGCGGCGAGCCGGCTCAAAATGGAAATCGAGAGCCAGCCCACCGAGCTTGACCAGGTTGAGCGGAAAATCCTTCAGCTCAATATCGAGAAAGTTTCCCTGTCGAAAGAACGCGATCCCGCCTCCGTCGAGCGGCTCGAGAAGCTTGACCGCGAGCTCGCGGAATTCTCCTCTCGACGCGACGCGATGCGGGCTCAGTGGCAAAACGAGAAAGGACGCATCGACGAGTCGCGGAAACTCAAGGAAGAGCTCGAACAGCTTCGAATCGAGGAAACGAAACATACCCGCGAGGGGAACCTTTCGAAGGCAGCCGAGATTAAATACGGCCGCATACCCGAGCTTGAGAAAAAAATATCCGCCGTCGCCGAGGCGCTCGCGAAAACGGCTTCCGGCGCTTCCGGAGAGCCGCTTTTGCGCGAGGAAGTCTCCGAGGAAGACATCGCGCGCGTCGTTTCCGCGTGGACGGGAATACCGGTTTCAAAAATGCTCGCGAGCGAGATGCAAAAATATCTCGATCTTGAGTCCGTCCTGGGCAGGCGCGTCGTGGGGCAGGAAGAGGCGGTTTCGGCGGTCTCCGACGCGATCAGGCGCAATAAGGCCGGGCTTTCCGACATGAACCGTCCGCTCGGCAGTTTCCTCTGCGTGGGTCCGACCGGCGTCGGAAAAACCGAGCTTGCGCGCACTCTCGCGGATTTCCTCTTTAACGACCAAAAGGCCCTAACCCGCATCGATATGAGCGAGTACATGGAAAAGCATTCGGTGAGCCGACTTATCGGGGCGCCGCCGGGATATGTGGGATACGAGGAAGGCGGTCAGCTCACCGAGGCCGTGCGCCGCCGGCCGTACAGCGTCGTCCTCTTCGACGAAATCGAAAAGGCACATCCCGACGTGTTTAACGTTCTCCTTCAACTTCTTGACGACGGTCGGCTTACGGACGGGCAGGGACGGAGCGTGGATTTCCGCAACGTTATCGTCATCATGACGAGTAACCTCGGCTCGGATTATATCCTCACCGCGAAGACCATGGACGAGATCAAGCCGAAAATCCAGGAAATCCTCCGCTCGAATTTCAGGCCCGAACTCTTGAACCGCATCGACGAGATTTTAACGTTTAATCGGCTTGGTAAGGACCAGATACTCAAGATCGCCGACATCCAGCTTCGCTCGGTCGCCGCGCGGCTCGAGGGACGCAGGATTAAGCTTGAGATCTCCGACGAGGCGAAAAAGTATCTCGCGGACGTCGGCTATGACCCGCTTTTCGGCGCTCGGCCCCTCAAGCGCGCTATACAAAGCGAGCTCGAGAATCCGCTCGCGCGCGAAGTGCTCGCCGGAAAATTCGCGGAAGGGTCGACGGTCGTCGTCAATCGCGGCGACGAGGGCCATCCGCTCGTTTTCCAGAAGAAGTAACCTTCCGCACTATCCGGTATTGGGTTTCGGCGGTCATCCGTGATATACTCGATCCCCATGGATACCCATACCGGATTGTATAAAAGTCTTGGCTTCCCG
Organism: Spirochaetales bacterium; assembly: GCA_003246335.1. GTDB lineage: Bacteria > Spirochaetota > Spirochaetia > Treponematales > Treponemataceae > Teretinema. The sequence continues at coordinate 7,193 of QKAR01000008.1, forward strand.
TCCGTGACCATCCACGAGACGAACGCCCATTTCGATTTCGTCGAGCCTGCCCGCACGATTCTCGTCATCGGCCCCATGGGATCGGGAAAAACGGAGTACGCCGCGCGCGTGTGGCGCGACGCCTCGGTCGCCCGCCGCAAAGGCGCCTCGATCGCCTATCTAACGTCGGGCGGCGGCACGCAAAAAGAACTGTTCGAGCCGGAGTCCGGGATCGGCACTGCCGACCGGCGCAATACTTTTTTCGTGCGGAATTATCTCGATACGTCCCGGTTTGTCGGCGTTCCCGAGGACGCCTTGGTCTATCGCGGCGGGTATGAGCGGTGCGGCTCGAACATCGCCACGGTCGGCGACTCGTTCAAGCTCGAGGAAACCATAAAGAACAACCCGCACGTCGGGACATGGATTATCGACGAGGCGGCCTTTTACGACGAGCGGCTCGCCTATCTCGTGAAGCGGGAATCGGAGCAGCGCGGGCTCGTCTTCGTCATGCCGACGCTACTTTTGAATTTTCGCGGCGAGGTCTTCAACGAGACGGCGCGCCTATTGATGGAAACGTCGACGGATATTTACCCGCTATCGGCCTATTGCGAGCACGAGGAATGCCTCGAGTCGGCTAACAATACCTATCGCTATTACGTCGTCGACGGAACCGAGTGCCCCGCGCTTTTTTTCGATCCTCTCATCATCGTCGGCGGCGATCGCGACAAGAGCTCGCCCCTGGAGCCGAATTACTGCACGCGCTGCGACGTCCATCATTACCTTCCGGGAAAACAGTATACGTTTTTCACGCTGAAGCCGCTCGGCGAGCGCGCGAGCGTCGGCGATCTCGCGCCTCTTGAGGCCGAGCTTCGGGCGATCAAATTCGACCCCGAATCGTCCGAACTTTTCCGGTCGTTCCGCGCGCAGTACGTCGACGGGACGCGGCCTTCAATCGCGCACATGAACGCGTTGCGCGTACCCCTTATCGCGGAGCGCGCGATCGCCTATCTTTTCGCCGAGCGAAACCTTTTGTCGGCGGAGCAGACGCGCGTCTTGGTCGATCGGCTCGATTTGGATCGGGAATACCTCTCGCGACGTCTTTCCGATAACAAGCGCCCTTTGCCGCTGTGACGCGTTACGGAAATTTATGCAGAAAAACGATAAAAATTGTATTTTTTTGCAGTTTTGACTTGACCTCAGTTCGGTAAAATCGCTATGATTTTATAAAAGTTAATTTTGATCAAGGAGAGGGTTTATGCTTTCGAGGCATGCTGACATATCGCTAGTATCACGCGACGGTTTCTCGCCTCGTTTCCGTACCCTCCGTCGCCGTCAGGCGTAAAACCCCTCTGCTTTCGCCCCGTTCCGGTCCGGAACGGATACCCATCTTACAAGCATAATTTTTGGAGTCAGTTATGATTTCGACTGGTATCATCGGCGCGACCGGTTACGTCGGCGTCGAGCTCGTGCGGCTATTGTTGTCGCATCCCGAAGTCGCGAAAATTTCCCTGAGCTCGGTGAGTTTCGAGGGGCAGAATATCGTGGACGTGTACCCGAATTTGCGCGGCCTTCTCCGCGGCAAGACCGATGGGGTTCTCGGCGACGCCGATTCCGTCGTTGAGGCGTCTGACGTCGTGTTCACCGCGCTTCCCCACGGCGTCGCGGAAAAATACGCGGCCGCCTGCATCGCGAAAGGAAAAAAGCTGATTGACCTTTCGGCCGATTTCCGCTTCGACGAGGACGAGGCCACGTTTACCGCCTGGTATAAAAAGTCCTACGAATTTCCCGCCGTGCACGCGGAGTCGGTGTATGGCCTGCCGGAACTGAACCGCGATAAAATAAAAAAAGCCCGCGTGATCGGAAACCCCGGCTGCTACGTCACCGCAGCGACGCTCGCGCTGATTCCCGCGCTCGAGGCCGGCATCGTCAAGACCGACCCGATCATCGTCGACGCGAAAAGCGGCATAACCGGCACGGGGCGGAACGCGACGGAGAAAAACCATTTTTGCGAGTCCGGCGAGAGTTTCGCGCCGTACGGCGTCGGCAATCATCGCCATCAGCCCGAGATCGCGCGCAATATGGGCTTCGCCGCCGGCAAGCCGGTAAACGTCGTTTTCACGCCGCATCTTCTCCCCATGAGCCGCGGCATCATCGCCACGGTGTATGCGCCCCTGGTAAAGCCGCTTTCGGCGGAAGAAGTGCACGCGCTGTACGCGCGCCGCTACGCGGGCGAGCCATTCGTGCGACTGCTTCCGCTCGGTTCGACGGCGACCACGAAGAACGTTCGCGGGTCGAATTACTGCGACCTTTCGGTTCACGTCGTGAACGGAGGCTCTATGCTTGAGATGGTCTCCGCCCTCGATAATATGGTAAAGGGCGCGGCGGGTCAGGCGGTAGAGAACATGAATCTCCTGTACGGCTTCGCCGAAACCGCCGGCATCGATCACGTTCCCGCAGCCTTTTGAACGATTGAACAGAAACCGCGAACGCTATATCCTTTATGGAAGGATCATAGCGTATCGCGAGCGATAAGGAGTCCTGTATGACATGTATCGACGGAGGCGTTTGCGCCCCGATTGGGTATACCGCGAACGGCATCTGCTGCGGAATAAAAAAAGGCCGCACGAAAAACGATATCGCGCTGATTGAGTCCGAGGTTCCGGCGAGCGCGGCGGCCGTCTTCACGAAAAATCTCGTGAAAGCCGAACCGGTGAAACTTTCGAAAAAGCACGTCGCCGACGGCACCGCGCAGGCGATAGTCGCGAACGCGGGAAACGCGAACGCGTGCACGGGCGAGCAGGGCTACCGCAACGCCGAGCGCACGGCGAGCCTCGCCGCGAAACTCCTCGGGCTAAAAACCGAGGATATTCTCATCTGCTCGACCGGCGTCATCGGCCAGCAGATAAACATTGAAGCGATCGAGTCGGGCATGGAGCGCCTGTGCGAGGGGCTTTCGAAAAACGGAAACGTCGCCGCCCGCGAGGCGATCATGACCACCGATACGAAGTATAAAGAGACGGCGGCCGAGTTCGACGTCGGCGGCAGGAAAGTCCGCATCGGCACCATGGCGAAAGGCTCGGGCATGATCCATATCAACATGGGCACGATGCTCGGCTTCATCACCACTGATTGTTCCATCACGCCGAAGATGCTTGACGCCGCGCTTCGCGAGAGCGTCGAGGTTACCTACAACTGCGTAAGCGTCGACGGCGACACGAGCACGAACGACACGCTGTTGATCCTCGCGAACGGCCTCGCCGGAAACAAGATCATTTCATCGAAAAATGCGGACTACCGCGCGTTCGTCGCGGCGTTGATCGAAGTAAACGCCGCGATGGCGAAAAAAATCGCCGGCGACGGCGAAGGCGCGGAACGCCTAGTCGAGTGCGCGGTCGTCGGGGCGAAAAGCGACGCGGTCGCGCGCGCCCTCGCGAAGTCGGTTATTTCGTCGAGCCTCGTCAAGGCGGCGTTCTTCGGAAAGGACGCGAACTGGGGCCGCATCCTGTGCGCGATGGGATACTCCGGCGAGTATTTCACCCA
>QKAR01000134.1 GCA_003246335.1 Spirochaetales bacterium
GCGACGCGCCGCACGAGCCGCTTTTTAATCGCGGCGAGATCGGTATTCCAGCTAATGTCCAAAAGCACGAGAAACTCATCCCCGCCGAAGCGGGCGATAAAATCATGTTCGTGAAAACTTCCTTTTATGATGGAGGCCGCGCTTTGGATGGCGCAGTCGCCCTCAAGATGCCCATTTCGGTCGTTAATGGCCTTAAAATCGTCGAGATCGACGAGGAGTCCCGCGAATACGCGGCCCTTTCGGGCGTTCGCTATTTTTCGCTGCAGCGCCAAATCGAGACTGTACCGATTGTGAACGCCGGTCAAATGATCGACGAGGATCATTTCGTTTTGATGAAGGTTGTAAACTAAGAGCGCGGTGAGGGCCATACCCGACCACAGTAAGCGCGTTCCCGGTATCGCGACTTGAACGCCTCCGCAAATGAGCGGGACGATCGGGATTCCGAGCATCGTCACGAAAGAACCGTCGCTGAAACGATTCCGTCCACGAAGAAAAACGAGGAAAGTCATGCAAAAAAACGTGAACGTTAAAAAAACGACGACGAGGGACAGCGGGTGGCGCACGAATCGGTTTGCGGAATCGAAGTCAAAAATCCAATGCGTTACCGGGTTCGTCACGGAAAGGGCGACGATCCCCGCGATCACGATGCCGGCGAACAGCTGTCTCCGGGGGACTATCTCCTTGTCCGGAAAAATGACGGAACAGGTGTAGAGCCGTTGCGCGAACGCGAAAATTCCCTGGAGCACGAACGAAAGCGTCATCGCCGTTTCGAGTATTATCCGCGCGCGCGGGCCGGGCTTTCCGTCGAAGGCGAGGAGGACGGCATCGAGGCACAGCAGGGCGGCGTTCAACCCGAGCAGCTGACAATATTGCCGCGTGGGCATTGGCGCCTGGGATTTTCCCCGCGCGATTTTTATCGCGATGAAAAGGAGGATGAGGAGGGCGAAGACGGGAAGATCTAATGTTTCTACAGAGCGAGACACGTCCATGAAAAGAAAATATAACAAGGCAAAGGAAAAAAAACGAGATAAAGACTCCTTATTTTCGCTTTTTTTTCGCCGCGATTCCGTCAACTTTACATTTTTCGTTTTAATGTTATAATCCCGAAATATGACGACATTCGTGGCTCCCTGCGCCATCGGGGCCGAAAAGACGCTCGCGAACGAACTTAAGCGCCTCGGCTTTTCCCCGGTTCACCCTGAAACGGGAGCGGCCCCCATCGGCCGCGTATCGTTCACCCCTTCCCCGGAAGAAATCGCCCGCGGCGATGAGGGGCTTCTCGCGGCGGCCTATCGGGCTAACCTGTGCCTGCGCACCGCCGATCGCGTTTTCCTCGAAATGGCGTCTTTTTCCGCGCCCGACTTCGACGCGCTTTTTACCGGCGTACGCGCCGTTCGTTGGCAAGATTGGTTCAAAAAAGACGTTCGAGTCATCGTCGATAAAGTTCGTTCGCACGGAAGCGCCCTGTCCTCGGAACATTCCATTCAAGGCGTCGTTCATAAAGCGATTTACGACCGTTTGGGCGAAGCCTGGCGCATGACGAACTTACCCGAAACCGGGGACGTCGCCACCGTCCGGATTTATATAGAACGAAACGTCGCGAGCGTCTTGCTCGACCTTTCCGGCGAGCCGCTCCATCGGCGCGGCTATCGCATTTCTTCCGTCGAGGCTCCCATTCGCGAAACGCTCGCCGCCGTCTTGCTCCAAAACCTCGCGTGGCGGCGTAAAACGCCCCTTGTGGACGCGTTTTGCGGCTCGGGAACCATTCCCATCGAGGCTATCCTCTACGCGCATGACATCGCTCCGGGGCTTGGCCGCGGTTTCGGACTCGAGACGCTTGCCCCGTTTCTCGGCGCGGCTCCGCAGGCGATTATGGACGGAGAGCGCGAAAGGGCCGCGCGCGCCATCAGGACTGATTGTCTCGTCCGCGTGTCCGGCAGCGATATAGCCCCCGAGGCCGTTAACGCCGCGAAAGCGAACGCCGAGCGCGCCTGCGCAGTCGCCGAGCGCGCGCTTTCTTCCGTCGGCGTTACGGGGCGCATCGCGCGGCCCGAGTTTGCGGTTTCCTCGTTCGACTCGCGAACGGCGCCGTACGCGGAAGGGCTCTTGCTCTCGAACCCGCCCTGGGGCGAGCGCCTCACCGACCGCGACACCGCGCGCGCCCTCTATTCGTCGATGCACCGGCTGTTCGGCGCGTTTCCCGGCTGGGATTTCGGTTTCATCACGAGCCACGACTCGTTCGAGGAAGCGATCGGCAAAAAAGCGACGAAAAATCGCCGGCTGAAAAGCGGCAATCTCGATACCGTTCTCTATATGTACACGAAGGAGCGATAACGCCATGGCCATCGTCGTCGAGCATGAAAAACGCCGTTTTGAAATCCTCGAAAAAGCCCTCGATGTCTTTATCGAGGAAGGGTACGAGGACGCCACGTTTCAAAAGATCGCCGACCGCTGCGGCATCACGCGCACGACGCTCTACCTCTATTTTAAGAATAAACGCGAAATTTTCGTGTGGAGCATTAAGCAGCTCACCGAGGGCATCGAGAAGCACCTGCGGCTCATGATGGAGTCCGACATGGCGTACTCCGACCGCATGGAATCGGTCATGCATTCCATTATCGATCGCTGCGTCGAGAATCGACGACTGTTTAACGTTGTATTAACATATTTATTGCAGGCGCAAAAAACCGGCAAGGATCCGGATTCCCGGGTGAAGCGTCGGACGATCCGGCTTCGGCACCTGATTTCGCAAATGCTCATCGCCGGAAAAAACGCCGGCGCGTTCCGGGTCCCGAACGTGAAGAACGCGAACGAACTGTTCTACGGTTTGATTGAGTCGGCGATTTTTCGCATTGCCATTCTCGATCATGCAGACGCCGACGACGTGAAGTCGGCGATCAGCTTGGCGGTGCGGGGAATTTCTATTTCGACATAACTATTGACTTTTGTCATAAAAAAAGTACAATTCGCGGTATAGCTCCGCGTTTGTGACGTAATGACGCGGAATGTCAGAATGGAGGATGCGCAGTGCCAGTTTTTTTATTTCCGGGCCAGGGAGCCCAGTTTACCGGAATGGGAATTGACCTGTATGACGCGGACGCCGACGGTTCCGCGGGTATCCGGTCGCTGTTCGACACCGCGAGCTCCATTTTAGGGTCGGATATCCGCGACGTACTCAACGCCGACGCCGACACGCTCAAGCGTACTGACGTAAGCCAAGTCGCCATCACCGTCGCCTCTCTTGCCGCCGTACGCGCCCTCGGGAAGAAAGGCCTTACTCCTTCCGCCTGCGCCGGCTTCAGCCTTGGCGAATATCCCGCGCTCGCCACGTCCGGCGTCCTGAGCGAAACCGATACCATTCGCCTGGTTATCGCGCGCGGAAAGGCGATGCAGGCCGTCGCCGACGAAATCGCCGCCGCCGGCGGTGACGCCGCGCCCGGAATGGCCGCCGTACTCGGTCTTTCCCCCGAGGCCGTCGACGCCGTTATCGCCGAATTGCTTTCCTCGGGAGCGGTTCCGGCTAACAGCCTTTTTGGCGCGAATTACAATAGCCCGCTTCAGACGGTTATTTCCGGAACCGGAGCGGCGCTTGCCGCTTGCGAGGCCGCGTTTAAGGCCGCCGGCGCCCGCCGCGTCATTCGCCTCAAGGTCGCGGGCCCGTTCCATTCCCCGCTAATGGCCAAGGCCGGCGAGGAATTTCAGAAAATCCTTGAGTCGGCGACTTTTTCGAATCCGAAAATTCCGCTTTTCTCGAACGTAACCGGCGCGCGCGTCCTTTCGGGCGCCGAGGCGAAAGCCTGCGCCGTCGCGCATATATCGCACCCCGTTCGTTGGACCCTTGAGGAAGCGTCTATCGCCGCCCTGGGCGCCGCGGACGAGCTTGTCGAGGTGGGCCCCGGCAAAGTTTTGAGCGGCTTATGGGCCGATTCGAAGCTCTCGGGAGTCTGCAAACCCTATACCGAAATTTTGGGAGCCTAACATGCTGTTAAAAGGAAAAAAAGCGCTTATCACCGGCGCGAGCCGGGGCATCGGGAAGGAAATCGCCCGTCGCTTTATAGAGGAAGGGGCCGAAGTATGGGGCCTCGCCACGAAGTCGTCCGAGACCGCTCGGGAACTTGCAACTTTCGCGACCGAAAAAGGGACTGAGTATCATGAGATCATCGCCAATATCGGCGATCCCGCGACGATTCAGCCGATTATCTCCGAGGCTTTGAAGGCTTCCGGCGGTTTTGACGTTCTCGTGAATAACGCGGGCATCACCAAGGATGGACTTTCGTTCCGGATGAAACTCGAGGATTGGGAAAGCGTTTTGCGGATAAACCTGACGGGAACGTTCCTCGTGACGCAAGTCGTCTCGGGCGATATGATCCGAAAGCGCGCGGGTTCCATCATTAACCTTTCGAGCATCGTCGGCCTTCATGGGCAGGGCGGTCAGGTTAATTACGCGGCGTCGAAGGCCGGCCTGATCGGCTATACGAAAGCGCTCGCGAAGGAAACCGCCGGACGGGGCGTTCGCGTGAACGCGATCGCCCCGGGTTTCATCGTGACCGAGATGACCGGCGCGGTGAGCGAAGAGGCCCAAAAGGCCTGGCTTGAGACGATACCCATGAAAAAGGCCGGTACCGTGACGGACGTTGCGAACGCCGCCGTGTATTTGGCCTCGGATTTATCAGAATACGTAACCGCGCAGGTGCTCGGTGTCGACGGAGGTATGGGAGCATGAAACGACGCGTTGTTGTAACCGGACTCGGGGCCGTTACCCCGCTGGGAAATACCGTGGATGAGACGTGGGTGGGAATCCGCGCCGGAAAGAGCGGCGTTGGGCCCATCACCCTTTTCGACGCGAGCGACTATAAAGTAAAAATCGCGGCCGAAGTCAAAAATTTCGAGACCGCGCCGTGGCTTGACCGCAAAGAGGCCCGCAAAATGGCGCGTTTCTGCCAGTTCGCGAACGTCGCGGCCGCCCAGGCCATCGCCGACGCCGGTTTCGACAAGGAATCGATCTCCAAGGCGAATTCCGGCATCATCATCGGAAACGGCATCGGAGGATTCGAGGTCATCGAAGCCTCGATGAAAAAATATTTCGAGTCCGGCAATGACCGCATCCCGCCGCTGTCCATCCCGATGCTCATCTCGAACGAGGGCGCCGGCAATATCAGCATGCTGTTCGGCATTAAAGGCGTCTCCTGGACCCTCGCGACCGCCTGCGCCTCCAGCTCCGACTCCCTCGGCCTCGCGCTCGACCTCGTGCGCTCCGGCCGCATGGACGTCTGCGTCGCCGGAGGAACCGAGGCCGCGATCACCGGTTTCGGCATCGGCAGCTTCAACGTCCTGCAGACGCTCGCCACGAGCTTTACCGACAATCCCGAGAAGGCGAGCCGCCCGTTCGACAAAGACCGCGAAGGCTTCATCATGGGCGAGGGCGCCGGAATTCTCATCCTTGAGGAGCTTGAGCACGCGAAAGCCCGCGGCGCGAAAATTTACGCCGAGTTCGCCGGTTACGGCGGATCGAGCGACGCCTATCATATCACGAGCCCCAATCCCGACGGCTCCGGCGGCGCGCTCGCGATAACGCGCGCGCTCGAGGACGCGGGAGTTACGCCCGAGGAAGTGCAATATTACAACGCGCACGGAACGTCGACCCCGGTCAACGACCCCGCGGAGACGCTCATGATAAAGAAGGCTTTCGGCGACCACGCGTATAAAATGAAAGTCTCGAGCACCAAGAGCATGACCGGCCACTGCGTCGGCGCGGCTGGCGCCATCGAGGCGATCATCTGCGTGAAGGCGATCAACGACGGCTTCTACCCGCCGACGATCAACCTCGACAATCCCGACCTCGAGCACGGCTGCGACCTCGACTACGTCCCGAATAAGGGTATCGAGGGCGACCTGGAGGTGACCGCCTCGGGTTCTCTCGGTTTCGGCGGCCATAACGGCGTCGTCGTAATGAGGAAGTACCGGGCATGAGCGACGTAAACGAGAATAAGGTTGATCTTTCCGATGCCGCGACCCGCGCGGCGTCCCGCTCGGGAATCGAAAAACTCTTGCCGCACCGCGACCCCTTCCTGTTCGTCGACGCGATCGACGTGACGAACGAGGAAGAGATCGTCGCGCGCCACGTGTTTACGGACCAGGAATTTTTCTTTAAGGGTCACTTTCCCGAGTATCCCGTCGTTCCCGGCGTTATCCTCTGCGAGACGATGGCTCAAACGGGCGGCGCCGGTCTCGTTAAGCGCGGCGCCCTTCCGACGGACGCGCTGTTTTTCTTCGCCTCGCTCGATAAGGTGAAATTTCGCAGTCAAGTGCGCCCCGGCGACGAGGTTCGCATCGTCGTGAAAAACTTGCGCGTTTCCTCGCGCATGATAAAGCAGTCCGGCGTCGCCTACGTCGGCGAAACCGTCGCCTGCGAGGCCGAATGGATGTGCCTCGTCGGCGCGAAATAAGGGATAAGGAAAATACCATGATCGTAAAACCAATGATTCGCAGCAATATCTGCATTAACGCGCATCCGCTCGGCTGCGCGAAAGAAGTCGAGAATCAAATCGCCTACGTTCGCGAAAAGACCTCCGCGCGGAAATCCTCGGGAAAGGCTCCCGCTGCCGCTCCGAAAGCGGTACTCGTTCTCGGCTGCTCAACCGGCTACGGCCTCGCGAGCCGCATTTCCGCCACGTTCGGGTACGGCGCGGCGACTATCGGCGTTTCCTTCGAGAAAGAGGGAAGCGAGACGAAAAGCGGCACTCCCGGCTGGTACAACAATAAGGCCTTCGACCGCGCATCCGCGGCCGCAGGCATTCCTTCCGCGACGCTGAACGGCGACGCGTTCTCCGACCCGCTTCGAGCCGAGGTCATCGCCCTCGCGAAAAAAATGAACCTCAAATTCGACCTCGTCGTGTACAGCCTCGCGAGCCCAGTTCGCACCGACCCCGATACCGGCGTCCTCTATAAATCCGTGCTCAAGCCCTTCGGCAAGCCCTACTCCGGGCAGACCGTCGATCCCATGAGCGGCAAGCTCAGCGTCATGAGCGCCGAGCCCGCGAACGACGAGGAAGCCGCCAACACCGTCAAGGTTATGGGCGGCGAGGACTGGGAACGCTGGATCCGACAGCTCACCCAGGCGAACGTGCTCGCGACCGGCTGTAAAACCGTCGCGTATTCCTACATCGGGCCCGCGCTTTCTCACGCGATTTATCGCGACGGAACAATCGGCGGCGCGAAAAAGCATCTGGAAAAAACGGCCCTCATCCTTGATTCCGACATGAAGAAAACCCTGTCCGGCGAAGCGTACGTTTCCGTCAATAAGGGGCTCGTGACGCGCTCAAGCGCCGTCATTCCGATAATCCCGCTCTACCTTTCCATCCTCTTTAAGGTGATGAAAGAGAAAGGAAGCCATGAGGGCTGCGTCGAGCAGATGGAGCGGCTTTTCGCCGAGCGCCTGTACGTCGCGGGTTCCGTTCCCGTTGACGGCGATCACCTGATCCGCATCGACGACTGGGAGCTCGATCCCGCCGTTCAGGCCGAGGTCGACGCGCGCATGGCGAAAATCGCCGCCGCGCCCGAGGGAGCGGATCGCGAGGCTACCCTCGCGAAGCTTGGCGACCTCGACGGCTACCGACACGATTTCCTCGCGGCGAACGGCTTTGACGTCGCCGGCATCGACTATGAGGCGGACGTCGCGCGTATGGACGCGATCTAACCGCCGCCGTTTCTTTGAAGGAGAATTACCATGGACGAAAAGACCCTGCTCGCCCTCTTTGACCGCTTTGAGAAGTCCGGCGTCGCCGAACTCAAGTACTCAGAATCCGGCGCCTCGTTCGAGCTTCGCCGGAAAGAGGCGTTCGCCGTCACCTCGGTTTCCGCCGCGCCCGTCGCCGCCGTCGCCGTGACCCATCAGGAAATCCCGCATACCGCGTCGCCCGCGCCGCATGCCCCGGCGCCCGCCGCGAGCGCCGGCTCGGCCGCAGCCGGCAACGAGCTCATCAAGAGCCCGATCGTCGGGACTTTCTATCGCGCCGCGTCGCCCGACGCCCCGCCTTTTTCCGATCCCGGGAAGAAAATCCTGAAGGGCCAGAAGCTCTGCATCATCGAGGCGATGAAAATGATGAACGCGCTTGAGGCCGAGTTCGACTGCGAAATCGTCAAGATTCTCGTGAATAACGGCGATCTCGTCGAGTTCGATCAGCCCTTGTTTGAAGTGAAGAAGCTCGGGGCCTAAGCATGATTAAACGGCTCATGATCGCGAACCGCGGCGAAATCGCCGTGCGGATCGCGCGTACGTGCAAGGAACTCGGCATCGAGACGGTCGCGGTGTATTCCACCGCCGATCGCGACGCCCTGCACGTTAAGCTCGCCGACCAGGCGGTATGCATCGGCCCGGCGAAGTCCGCGTTAAGCTATCTCAGCGTCGGGGCCCTCATCACGACCGCCGTGCGCACCGGCTGCGACGCCGTGCATCCCGGCGTCGGCTTCCTGTCCGAGAACGCCGATTTCGCGCGCGAAGTGAAAAAGGCCGGCCTCGTGTGGATCGGTCCCGATCCCGACGTCATCGACCTTTTGGGCGATAAAGTCGTCGCGCGCGACACCGCCGTGAAATACGGCCTCCCGATTACGCCCGGCTCGCCCGGTCCCATCTCCACGAAAGAGGCGGCGATCGAGGTCGCGAAAAAATGCGGGTACCCGGTTATCATTAAGGCCGCTTCGGGCGGCGGCGGAAAGGGAATGCGCATCGTCTGGAAAGACGAGGACCTCGAGGAAAACCTCAAGATCGCGTCGCGCGAGGCCGAGGCGAATTTCGCCGACGGCACCGTGTTCATCGAGAAATACCTGCAGAACCCGCGCCACGTCGAGCTTCAGGTTATCGCGGACGGGAAGGGCGGCGTCGCCATCATGGGCGAACGCGACTGTTCCGTGCAGCGAAACCATCAGAAGCTTATCGAGGAAAGCCCGTCGCCGGGAGTAACTCCCGAGATGCGCGCGCGCATGGCTTCGGGCGCGAAAAACCTTTTCGGGAGCCTCAAGTACTGCGGCGCGGGGACGATCGAGTTCCTCGTCGCGGGATCGGACTTTTTCTTCATGGAAGTCAACGCCCGCATTCAGGTCGAGCATCCGGTAAGCGAATTCGTCACCGGTACCGACTTGATCCGCGAGCAGATTCTCGTGTGCTCGGGCGAGCCGATGTCCATCGATCCCGATTCTGTCGGCCTTCGCGGCTGGTCCATCGAGGCGCGCATTAACGCGCTGTCGCCCGGCAAAGTCACTCGTCTGGAGGTTCCCGGCGGTCCCGGCGTTCGCTTCGACAGCTTCCTCTACGCCGGCGCGACCGTGTCCCCGCATTACGATTCAATGGTCGGAAAGCTCATCGTGTGGGATTCCGACCGACCGAAGGCGCTCGCTCGCCTGTTGCGCGCCCTCGACGAACTCGTCGTCGAAGGCGTTAAAGTCAACGTAGCGTCCCAGCGCAAGATTATCGCGCACGAGGCTTTCCGTTCCGGCGATTTCGGAACCGGCCTCTATGCGCGGCTCGAGAAAGAGCTTCAGCTCTGACCCGAAAGGAGACCGTTCACGTGAGCGAAAAAAACGCATGTCCGGCCTGTAAGGCCGAATTTGACGCCGAAACCCTGCGGCAAAACCTCATGGTTTGCCCGGCTTGCGGCCATCATCTGCGGATGGAGCCGGCGGCGAGGATTGCCTATCTCGCCGACGAAGGCTCCTTCGTCGAATTCGCCCGGAATATGAAAAGCCTCAATCCCATCGATATGGAAGGGTACGAGGAAAAACTTTCCGAGGCGGAAAAAAAATCGAGTATATCCGAGGCCGTCGTGACCGGCACGTGCGCGATCGAGGGAATTCCCGTCGTGCTCGCGCTCATGTCCTTCAGCTTCATGGGCGGCTCCATGGGCTCGGTCGTCGGCGAGAAAATTTCCCGCGCGATGCTGAAGGGCCTCGAGACCCGCTCTCCCGTCATCATTTACGCGACCTCGGGCGGCGCGCGCATGCAGGAAGGAATTTATTCCTTGATGCAGATGGCGAAGACGGCTTCCGCCGCGGCCGAGCTTGATCGCGCGGGTATACCTCTCTTCCTCGTTCTATGCGATCCTACATCCGGCGGGGTTACCGCGAGTTTCGCCATGCTCGGCGACGTAACGATCGCCGAACCGGGCGCGCTCATCGCGTTCGCCGGACCGCGCGTTATAGAGGGAACGATTAAGCAAACGCTTCCGGCTGGTTTCCAACGGGCTGAGTTCCAGCTCGAAAAGGGATTCGTCGACGTCATCGCCCCCAGATCGGAGCAGCGCGCTCTTTTCGTGAAGCTGCTGAAAGCGCACGGGTGCGCAGCGCACGGGTGCGCCGGTCAAACCGTAGCCGGAGGTAACGCATGAGCAACGAAAAAAAAGTCTCGGGCAATATCGAGGAACTGCAAAAGATCGCGAACGAAGCCGGCATCGATATTTCGCTTGAGCTGAAAAGCATCGCGGAGAAAATCGCGGACTCCTCGAAATCGGCGAAAGCCTGGCAACGTGTCGAGCTCGCGCGCAATCCCGATCGGCCTCGCGCCCTCGACGTCATCGCGAATATTTGCGACGACTTCATCGAGCTTCACGGCGACCGTTTCTTCGGCGACGACCAGGCGCTCATCGGCGGCATCGGTTTTATCGACGGAATTCCCGTAACCATCATCGCGAACCAGAAAGGCCGCAATCTCAAGG
>QKAR01000101.1 GCA_003246335.1 Spirochaetales bacterium
GCGGCGAGCGGCGTCGCCGCGGCGAGCCATGCCGCATCCGTCATCGGCATTTTCGCGGTTCTCACGCTTTTAGGCACCGGCTTCGGCGTCGTAAACGCCTCGAGCGCGGACCGCGTCGTCACGTTAGTTTCGGGAGCGCTCGCGGTCGTTTTTTCCGCGCTGCTTTTGTGGCGAAAAATCGCCGCGCTCGTCGCCGCCATTCGCGTACGCTCGAAAGCTCCCGCTTGCGCGTGCGGCCACCATCATGGGGAGCCCGCAGAACCGAGGGGAACGACCAAGGCGCGTAGGGCCCTTTCTTTGCTCATCGCGGGCAGTCTCGCGCCCTGTCCGGGCGCGGCGCTTTTCCTTTTATACGGTTTTAATCGGGGAAACCCGCTCGCCGGGGTTCTCGCGGTGGTCGCGGTCGCGCTCTCTCTCGGCATGTGGGTAACGCTGATCGCCGTCGGGGTAATTTCGGTCGCGTTCCGCGCGGCGAGCATCGCCGGATCGAAAGAGCGGCATCCCGCGCTCACGCGTTTTCTCCCGCATATTTTCGGCGTCGCGGGGGCGTGCGCGATACTCGCCTTCTCGATCGCGCTCTCCGTCCCCTGACCCGCGCGCAGATAAACGCTTTAGCCCGGAAACACGTCGCGGGAAAATTTCTGCGCGGGCTCGACGCGCTTCGCGCGAATGGCGGGTACGTCGAAAGTATTTCCCGATTCCGGATCGGTATAGGACGAGGCCTCTATCGTCCCCAAAACGCGCAACTCCGCGCCGGCGACAGGAATGGCTTCGTCCGTAATGACGAGAAAACCGATAAAATATTTATCGACATCGCAGCACCACACAAGGTCGCGGCCGATTAAAAACTGCCCCGCGGGGAGATTGTCCGTTTCCACGTATCCCGAAACGGATATCTCGCGGCCGTAATATTTTTCGCGGTTATTATAGAGCTCGTCGTAACCGGGGGAAAAAGTTTCGTCGTCAAGCGCGATGACGCCGCTTGACGGTACGGCGGGCTTTCGCTCCGCGTTCGCGAGCAGGGCCTCGGCGCTATCGTTTCCGACGCCTGCCGGACGATTGCCGAGATTCGGATCGCTCTTGACGAGCGAAAGCAAATCCTGATCGCGCGGGCCTTGATAGCCCTGGCGAGGCATGTGGATCAAGACGACGACAAACGCAGATACGAGAACGGCGGCGACGATAATACGAACGATAATTGAGCGTTTCACGAATGTGACGGTATCACTGCCCGCGCGTTTTGAAAAGGCCGTCCGCGCTATTTCTTCAGCGAGCGATACAAACCCTCGGCCGCCACGTCGATTACGCGGGCGCGGTCCGCGCGAGGATTCTCGAACACGAGATAATCGACGATAGCCGATATGAAGGTAAACGAAACCGACGCAACCGTCTCAAGATCGTCAAACCCGAGCTCGTCGCGATTTTTCCGGAAAAACTCCAGCGCGATGCCGCGTACAGCGGCGTCGTTTCGCTCGCGAAGCGCGGCGATATCCGGACGCGAAAACGACAGGATTTTCAACTCTCGGTTCAAATCACGGGACCGCTCATGCAAATCGACAAGACTCTCGATTAAGGCGCGAAGCCAGGCGCGCTGGTCCCGACGATAGAGATCCTCGCTCGCCATAATCGCCTCGTTCGCGTCGACGAACATCCGGTTATAATCCTCGAGCACCGCGAAAAAAAGCGCGTCCTTATCCGCGAAGTAAGAATAAAGGCTCCCTATCGGCACGCCCGCTTCTTTCGCGATCGCGTTCGTCGTCGTTTGGTAGTATCCGTCGCGGCAAAAAAGCCGCAACGCGGCGTCAAGTATTCGCTCGCGCGTCGCGGCGCTTCGTTTTTGACGCGGTTGCCGAATTTTTTTCATTTCGTTCATGGCGCGTTATTGTACGCGGCCCGATGCTTGCTGTCAACAAAACATGAGTTTTTGCTCATATTATATTGACAAAACTTATCGCACGCGACTTAATATGAGCAATTACTCATGTTACAAGGAGCCGTTTATGCAGAATGAACAAAAAAAATCCGCATCATTACTCGCCGCGCTCGCGTTAGGAACATTCATGTCGGCGCTCGACACCAGCGCGGTTACGGTAGCCTCGGCGACCATACAGAAGAGTTTTCAAGTGAACCTTGCGACCGTGGAATGGGTGATAACCGGATACTTGCTGATTATCAGCGGCCTATTATTGACCTTTGGCCGACTCGCCGATATCGTCGGGCGGCGAAGAATTTACGCGACGGGTTTCGCGATTTTTACCCTTGGATCGCTGCTCTGCGGCTTTTCCGCTTCCGTCGGACTGCTCATCGTGATGCGCGTCGTGCAGGCGATCGGCGCGGCGATGATGTTCTCGGCCAGTTCCGCCATCATCGCCGCGAACGTGCCGGCCGCGAAGCGGAGAAAGGCGTTCGGCCTCATAGCGGTAGCCGTGGCCGTCGCGTGCTGCGTGGGTCCCGTCGTCGGGGGATTATTGATCGGAACGGCGGGATGGCGCGCGATTTTTCTCGTAAACGTTCCGATCGGAATCTTTGGCACGGTGCTCGCCCTGCGGTTCGTCCCGCGCGACGAAAATCTGAAGAGGGAACCCTTTGACGTGCGAGGAAGCGTTTTAGCGTTCTTCGCCCTCCTCTTGATCCTGCTGCCGCTCGATCTCTCCGCTTCGGCGGGATTTTCGATGGTCGCCTTTTGCGTGATTTTCGCCGCGGGCATCGGCTTCGCGCTCGCGTTCGTTCAATGGGAACGGCGGGCAGCGGTCCCCATGCTGAATCTGAAGTTATTCCAAAACCGCGTGTTTTCCGCCTGTCTCGCCGCAGCAGCGTTCAACTACGCCGCGCAATTCATGATGGCCTTTCTGGGGCCGTATTATTTTCAAAACGTGCGCGGCATGACGCCCGCGATGAGCGGGCTCCTATATATGCCGATGCCGCTCGCGACGATGATCGTCGCCCCGATCAGCGGAAGTTTCTCGGATCGGCACGACAGCCGAACCATCGGCGCGGCCGGCATGGCGGTGATGGCCGGCGCTCTGGGCATGCTCGTCTTCGTCGGGGATAAGACGCCGGACGCGTATATCGCCGTCGCGATGGCGCTCGCCGGCGTGGGGTCGGGCATGTTTCAGTCGCCGAACAACAGCGCGATCATGGGAAGCGCGCCCGCCGAGCATCGCGGCAGCGCGTCGGGAACGCTCGCCACGGTGCGCAACGTCGGCATGGTGCTCGGCGTCGCGCTCTCCGGCGCGATTTTTCACGCGGCGACGCGAAGCGCCGGGACCCGGCTCGCCGCTGACGGATTCTCCGGGATCGAGCTCGAGCGGGCAACAGCAACGTTCGGCGTGCACGCGGCGTTTTTCGCCGCGGCCCTGACGGCCGCGCTCGCGATGACGGCATCCCTAAAGAAAGGAAAACGCGAAAGCGCAACCGTCTCCAAGCGCGGCTGATCGCGCCGTTGCAATCGCCAACCGGTGTCCTCTTCCTCCGCGATCACTCCGCCCGGATATGCGTTATGCCCGAAGCGCGGGAAAAGACGAGGCGCGAGACTTCGGCCGACAGCTCCGCGCCTTGGACGACGGTTTCTCGATCTCCCCGGAAAACGCGCAATCGTTTCGGCAACGCGATAGACCGAACGATGGGGATACCGCAAAAGCTCAGGCCGAATTCACCCTCTTTGATTTCAACCTCGGCGGAGCCCGGCGCGTTGCGCCACGAACGGATAGTGCCGGAGGGCAAAGCCTCCTCGCGCATAAACGGCGCGGCAGAAAACGAGATGCGGCCGTCGCGTACGCGAACGCCGGTCTCGATGAGCCGAGTGAGAATCTCTTCCTTCACCTGGCCAGTCATCCCCGGCTGGCGCGCGAACGCGCCCGCCGGCGTATGCGAGTACGGGTCCCAGGGAAAGGCGCCGTAATCCTCTGCGCCGCGCCGATATCCCAAGCCGTCGCGAATCGCGGCGTACGAGGAGGCGAATCGGCCGCTCTCCCCGGCTTTTTTAGCCGCCGCCGCCTCAAAGAGTTCCCCGGCCGCGAGCAGCAATTTGGACACCATATGCCAATATATCGAGCCGATTCCCTCGAACGCGTACATCGTCCCTGACCGACCCGTATAGGATGAATGTCGGAAAACCGATTCATACAATTCTAGCGCGTCGGCCTTTCCGGCGCGCGCGAGCGACGCATACTCCGGCCGTCCGCCGAGCCGATCGATCGCGAGGGAAACGGCTTCCGCGTTTTCCATCCCGGAACCGAAATGCGCGTAGCCGTCGCCGGAAGCGGTCACGATCTCGCGATTGCCATCGTCCAAAAGCCGCGCGAATAGCGGTATCTCCCGGGCGCGCGACTCCGCGAACGCGTTCTTGCAAAAAAAATCCGGCGTGTCTTTCGCGGGATACAGCACGTAGGAATTTTTGTCCGCGCGATATAGCGGCGTCGCAGGCAACGCCTCAAGCAAATCCGCCGCGTCTTCAGCCGAAAGGAAACCGGACGAGAGGATCGCTACCTGCCCCTCGAGCATGATTTGGAGGTTTTCGACCATGGCCGCGCGGGGAACCGACGAAAGATCGAGCGAAAGGATATTGTACGAATGGAAAAGCCCGTACTCCCGCCGCTGTCCCGCGAGCGTCGCGTCGATTGCCGAGATCGCCGCAGCGAACAGAGCGGAAATTTCCTCGGCGGGCAATTGCGCCGAGGGATCGGCGAACGTCATATTCCGATACACGCCGGCGCGGAACCGCTCGGCGGAGCGGCCCATCGTCTCCATGAACGCGTAGCGCGCGAGCGGGTTTTCCACGGCGCGCGTCGCGAGGTCGGATTCGAGCGCCGCGCGGCTCTCGCGGGCGAAGCCGGCAAGATCGCCGGCGACCGCGAATCGCTGGCCCGCGAGCGGCGCGAGCACGTCAATCCAGAACGCGAGGAACCTCCGCAGATACGCGAGCGTGACGACCGAAAGCCCCGCGCCGACGAGCGCGTTGTTCGCGTCGTTCCACTCCGGGCGCTGCGCGTTCACCCACACCCCGCCGCCGGGCACGAAGTTCGCGAGCTTCGGCAGCGCGAGAGAAAGCAATTTTTCCGCGAGCGTCCCCTCGTAGGCGAATCCGTCCGCGCCGCGAACGAGACGCGCGTCGGTGCCGTCGCGCGCGACGAGCGCCTCGATCTCGCGATCGAGTTCCGCGTCGAACGAAATGGTCGCGCGGGGATTACGGCACGTCGCGTCAAAATCCGCGATGCGATAGGGTACGCGGGCGTACGAGTAGCGGCCGCCGCCGAGCTCGGCCTCGAGCAGGCCGGGGAAGTGGTCCCTTGTCCGCTCAAAGAGTTTTTGCAGATAGATGATCTGATGGTCGCTCCAGTAGCCGATATTCGCCCACGGATTCTCCGGGTCGGGGCGTTCCCAATCGACGCCGTCGCGGCCAACCCGATAGGGGTTGTATCCGTCCAGCGTCGTCGCGTCGAGAAACGCGGCGATGAAGCCGGGCAAATATCCCGGCCACGACACCGACAGCGCTTCCCAGTTTTGAAAAATATCGCGCCAATTTCCCTGAAAGGCGCACACGGGGTTTCCCTCATCGTCGGCGACGCGAATCGAAAACCGGTTCCACGGACGCGACGGGTCGCCGTGGCGGCGGCTGAAGCCGAGCGGAAGGTATTCGCGCAAAAGCCTCGAAAGGTCCGGGTCGTCGGTTTTCCGAGACAGCGCGGTCAATTCCTCTATCGTAACGTCGCGAGCGGGAAGCAATTTTTCCGCGACGAGCGCCGATCGCGAGTTTCGAATCGCGAGATACTCCAGTACGTCGGCTCGATGGGCCGTATACCCGTCGAGCGGAATTCCCCCGCGAAGCGAGTTGTACAGAACGTTTGAGAAATGATGCCATTCGTGCATGCGAACGGCGCCGGCGCACGTTCCGTCGCACGAAGCGATGAGCGCGAAAAGGCGGCGCCGATTATCCGCAACGTCCGCGAGGATCACGGCGGAATCCTTTAGGCCGGAAATTTCTCGGGAAAGCCGGCGCACGTCCGCGGCGTCAAGCCCCCGATCGGCGCATACGATCCATTCATCGCGGCCGCTCGCCGGGAGCGGTATCGTCCGATGCGCGAAAATATCCGCGCGCTTTCCTTTGGCGCGTTTCGCCGGAGCGAAGGGCCTTCCCGCGGCGAAGTCGCCCACGGCGGCGCGGTCGAGGGTTAATTCCGCGGGAGTGCGCGTCACGAACCAAGCGACCGAAGCGCCAAGCGCCTCCGCGGGCGCGGCTTTATCGGTGACGAGGGCCGAAAGAGAGAATACGGCAAGGCCCGAGTCGGGATCGATCACGTTGTCCTTATAGGCGTCGACGAGACAGGATAATTCGCTTTGTAAATGATGGGTGATTCCCGGGCTGAGAATGTTCTGAAGGCCGTCGAGAACCGACACTTTCCGCTCGCGGCCCGAGCGGTCCGAAAGCGCCGCCTGGCGGACAAAGCCGTATTTGCGGGAAAACTGCCAGGAATAGGAAAAGGCGAGCGCAAGATCCTCGTTCACCTCGGTAAACTGAATCAGCGTCCCTACTTTGTTTTTCGCCACCGTTCTCTTGACGGAAAAAACGAATTTGGTCCAATCCGCGAACGGTTCCCACACGACATTTTTTTCCTCGTCCCGTATGAGCGTTTTAGGTCCGGTATCGCCCCGCGACGCCATCACCTTATCGACGGTGCCGTAGGGAAAGAGGGAGTGATCGGCGTCTTGGCGACCGGCGGTCAATCCGCCGCCGCTCGATATAAACATCCAATGGTTGTCCGCTCCCGCGAGCGTGACGAGAAACTCGTCAAAGGCGCCGTCGTTCGCGAGGCTACATAGCTCTAATTCGTCGTCCACTTCCCCTTCTCCTTCACTTGTATGTTTTTTAGTGTAAGGGGAATTAAAAAAAAGATACAAGATATTTCACTTGTCTGGTATCGATGTAGTTTTTATCATTTATAATGTATATAAACCCTATGAATTATTTTTTAGATTATACAAGTTCAAAAATAAGCAAAACAAAGTGTTTGCAAGGAAGACAAAAGAAGGTGCACAATGCGCTCATACAAGCGAAGGAGGATGTCCATGAAAAAAATTGCGCTTTATGCATCTCTTTTAGTTCTCGCCACGAGCACGCTCGTCGCGCAGAACCAACAATTTAAGGGAAGGACCCTGACGATCATCACGTTCGCCAGCGAATTCAAGGACCAAGGATTCGTCGCCGATTTCGAGAAACGAACCGGCGCGAAAGTCGACCTGCAGATCGTCCCGAACGAGAACTTCGAGGCGAAAATGGCGCCGTTGCTCAAGACGGGAAAAGGCGTTCCCGACATTTTCACCGGAGAGGCCGGCTACGTGAAGGAATACGTCGATTCCGGCGTCTGGGAAACGCTCAATAAAAAACCGTACAACGCGAACACGGCCGACCTTTTCCCCTACGTCGCGCAGCTCGGTACGAATTCGAAAGGAGAGCTCAAGGCGCTTTCCTGGCAGACGACGCCGGGCGGATGGTTCTATCGCCGCTCGATGGCGAAAAAATACTTCGGTACCGACGACCCGGCCGAAATCGCGAAACTTTTCGCGACGTGGGACTCGACGCTCGCCGCCGCCGAAGTCATCAAGAAAAAATCCGGCGGATCCGACTATATGTTCTTCGGTCTCGGCGACGGATTCTCCCGCGTGTTCACGTCGAACCGCACGACTCCCTGGGTCGACTCGAAAAACAATTTCCACATCGACGACCAAATCATCGAGTATTTTAAGATCGCGAAAAAAGTCCGCGAGAACGGGTACGACGCGAAGCTCAGCGACTGGTCGGGCCCCTTCTACGAGGCGATGAACACTCCGGCCGATAAGGCCCACGTATTCATGTTCAGCTGGCCGACCTGGGGTCTCCACTTCGTCCTCAACGGGCAAACCGCGTCGAACGGCGACTGGGGCGTCGTTCCCGCGCCTAAACCCTACTTCTGGGGCGGCACCTTCCTCGGCATTTACAAGAACAGCAAGAACAAGGACGTCGCCTGGGAATTCATCAAAATGCTGACGCAGGACAAGGAATGGATGACCGGCTACGCGAAACGTTCCGGGGACTTCCTCTCGAATAAGGCGTACGACACCGAGCTTCTCCCCTACTTCACCGGCAAGGAAGCGGCGCTCGGGCCGAAGGACAACCACTACGAGTTCTTCATGAAACAGGCGGCGACAATCGACGGAAGCATGATCTCGTCCGAGGATCGGCCCATCATGGCGATGCTCGCGACCGTGCTTAACCAGTACGTCGACGGGCAGAAAGACCTTGACGGCGCGCTCGCCGAATTCAAGTCGCGCGTGAAGGCGGCCTACCCGCGCTGGAACGTGCAGTAATATTTTCGCCCGAATTTATAAACCCGGCGAGGAAAGCCTTCAGGCTTTTTCGCCGGGTTTTCGTTGGAGGTATCCGTGACAAAACAGGACCGTTGGGGTTACGCGTTCATTCTGCCGTTTTTCGCGGCGTTTGCCGTTTTTACGGCGTTTCCGATCGTCAATACGTTCATCGTCAGCTTGACCGACGAGACGATGACGACGTTCGAGTCGAACTTCATATTTTTGGAAAATTACGCGGCCGAGCTTACGCAGCCGCTTTTTTGGAAATCATTCCTTAATACGTGGATAATTTGGCTGCCGAATATCATCGCGCAGATTTCGATAGCGCTGTTTCTCGCGTGGGCCCTGACGAACCGTCGGCTCCGCATCAAGGGAACCGGCGCGTTCAAGGCGATCTATTTTTTCCCGAACCTCGTGCCCGTGGCGTCGATCGCGATTCTCGCGTACGCGCTGTTCGACTGGCAGTCCGGCCCGATCAACCAGCTGCTGTTCGGAACCGGCGCCGCCGCGAAAGACCGGTATATCTGGTGGTTCAACAGCCCCCGGCTCAGCCAGGTCATCGTCAGCTCGATCCAGACGTGGATGTGGTTCGGCTACACGATGACGATGTTCGTCGCCGGCGTCCTCGCCATACCGCAGACCCTGTTTGAGGCGGCTATCATCGACGGGGCGAACGAGTGGCAGGTTTTCAGGCGCATCACCCTGCCGAACCTTAAGCCGATCATGCAATACGTGCTGATCACCTCGCTCATCGGCGGAATGCAGATGTTCGACCTTCCGTGGATCTTGACGCAAGGCTCGGGGCTCGCGCCCGGAGGCGTCGAGAATTCGCTCACCACGATGATGGTATACATGTACAGCAGGGCGTTTTCCTGGGACCAGAATCTCGGCGGCGCGTCGGCGGTAAGCTGGCTGCTGTTTATTTTCGTGGCCGCCGTCAGTTTCCTCTATTTGCGGCTCACCCGCGAAAAGAACGCCGAAGGAGGCTCGCTATGACGAAAGCGGCGAATGCAGTACCGATAAGACGCGGCAATCCGATCGCGTCAACCGCCGTCATGTACGTAATTCTCATTCTATTCGCGTTTATCTGCGTCGCGCCGTTTTGGACGCTGCTCGTGAACGCGACGCGGAGCAACGAGGAAATAAACCGGGGCGTCAGCGTCCTTCCCGGCGCGTCGCTCGTGGAGAACGCGAAGTCGCTCGTGCTCGGGCGCGTCGACCGCCACACCGGCGAACGCATGCAGGGAATCAACGTTCCCAAAGGTTTTCTCAACTCGTTCATCATCGCCGCCTCGTCCACGCTCCTGACCGCGTATTTCGGCGCGATGACGGCGTGCGGTTTCGCGCTCTACCGGTTCCCGCTCAGGAAATTCCTGTTCGGCGTCGTGCTCGCCGTCATCATGATACCGAGCACGATCAACCTCATCGGCGTGTACAAGCTCGCGCTCACCCTGCGCATGACGGACACCTGGTGGCCGCTGATCCTGCCGTCGATAGCGAACCCTTTCGCGGTGTTTTTCCTCAAGAACTACCTGGAGGCGAGCTTGCCGCGCAGCCTCGTCGAGGCCTCGCGCATCGACGGCGCGAGCGAGATCCGAACCTTTCACACCGTCGTGCTTCCCTTGGCGAGCCCGGCGATGGCGACGATCTCGATCTTCGGCTTCCTCTCGTGCTGGAACAGCTATCTCATCCCGCTCATCATCATCAACAGCAACGATCTCTACACGCTCCCGATGATGATCCAGCAATTGAACACCACGACGTTCAACCGCGACCTCGGCGCGCTCTATTTCGGCATCGCCGTCTCGATAGTCCCGATCATTATCGCGTTCGCGTTCTTCTCGCGCTATCTCGTCGAGGGTCTCAGCGTCGGCGGGGTGAAGGAATGATTCGTGTACAGCGACGCGACAAACGGGTATAATTGTTGACGAGGAGCGATAATGTCCGCACACGATGAGTTTTCCGCGCTGAGCATCGACGGCGATTCGGGCGTCCCGAAGCACGTCCAACTCGAGACCCTCGTCGAGGGACTCATCCGATCGGCGCGCGTCGCCCCGAACGAGCGCATTCCGAGCGAAAACGAGCTATGCCAGTCGCTCGGGCTTTCGCGCTCGACCGTGCGCAAGGCGCTCGACTCGCTTGAGCGCAAGGGCCTGATTTGCAAGCGGCAGGGTCAGGGCACGTTCGCCTGCGAGGCGGCAAGCGCCCAAGACCAAGTTTCGGGCCGCGTCGGGGAGACCGTCTCGGCGCGGGGCACCGCGTCGGCCTTCGCGCCGTCGCGCGGCAAGGGACTCATCGGCCTACTCGTCCCCTCAATGGAAAACGAAATATACCCACTCATCGTGCGCGGCGTCGAGGAAGTGGCCGATGCGCACGGCTGGTCGGTCTTCATCGGAAACACGTACGCGAACCTTGACCGGGAATCTTCCCTCATAGAGCAGATGCTCGAGCGAGAGGTGGACGGTCTCATCATCGAGCCGACGCAAGCCCTCCTCGATCGTCCGGGAAACGGGAACTTTCAGCGCCTGCAAAACTGGGGCAAGCCCTGCGTCCTCATCGATAACGACAT
>QKAR01000127.1 GCA_003246335.1 Spirochaetales bacterium
GATCTCGCGATCGAGCCCGTCGTGGGCCCCGAGGTGTTGACCGGCTCGACGCGGCTCAAGGCGGGAACGGCGCAAAAGCTCGTCCTCAACATGATCTCGACCGGTTCCATGGTCGGCATCGGCAAGGCCTACCAAAACTTGATGGTGGACCTGATGCGGACGAACGAAAAGCTCGAGACGCGGGCGGAAAACATCATCATGGCGGCGACCGAATGCGACCGCGAGACGGCGCGGTCGACGCTAGAGGCATCGGGCGGGAAGGTAAAGCTCGCGATTACGATGATACTGCTCGGCTGCGGCGCCGAAGAGGCGCGAATAAAACTTGATCAGGCTCGTGGACATATTCGAGACATCTTACGGAATCCTTAAGGAGGATGATGGTATGACGAACGTGGAACTAGCGGAAAAAATCGTTGAGCTTTCGGGCGGCAAGGGAAACGTGAAAAGCGCGCAAAACTGCATGACCCGGTGCCGAATCACGGTGAGCGACCCGGCGGCCGTCAACAAGGACGCGCTAAAAAACCTTGACGGCGTGCTCGGCCTCGTGGAGGACAATGACGCCCTCCAGATCGTGCTGGGGCCCGGCAAGGCGAAGAAAGTAACTGACGCCGTGATCGAATCCCTGGGCGGCAGGGCCGCCGTGAACCAAGTGACCGAGGACTGGAAATCCAACAAAGACAAGCTCAAGAAGGGGCAGAAGCAAGGCGCGGTAAAGGCCTTCGTGCGGCTCATCGCCGATATATTCATCCCGCTCATACCGGCCATCATCGCCGCCGGTATTTTCAACGGACTCGGGAGCCTCATCGGAACGCTTATCGGCCAAAAAGTCCTCGCGGACGGCGGTTTCTGGAAAGCCACCCAGCTCATGTTCTCGCTTATCGGTTCGGGCTTCCTGGGCTATTTCGCGATCTATACCGGCATCAACGCCGCGAAAAAATTCGGCGCCACCGAGGCGCTCGGCGGCATGCTCGGCGCGCTTTCCATCGGCGGCAACATCGTCGCTCTATCGACCATGCTCGGCCTCTATAACAAGGACGTGCCGCTGAACTCGATCCTTACCACCGGTAAGGGCGGCATCATCGGCGTCATTCTCGGGGTTTGGATACTCTCGAAAATCGAGAAGCAAATCCGCAAAATGATTCCGGACGTGCTCGATCTCGTCGTGACGCCCTTCGTTACCATGCTCGTCGCCGGAGTCCTCTACGTGTTCATCCTGATGCCGGTGACCGGCTTCGTTTCCGACGGACTCATCAAGGTCTTGAGCGTCATCATCAACTCGTCGAACCCGATCGTCGCGGTCATTTCCGGTTACGTCCTGTCGGCTTTGTTCCTCCCGATGGTGCTCATGGGCCTCCATCACGGGCTCATTCCGATCTACGCCATTCAGCTTGAGGCGATGGGCGGCGTTACGCTGTTCCCGGTTCTCGCGATGGCCGGAGCGGGTCAAGTGGGCGCGGCGATCGCGATCTACATCATCGCGCGAAAGGCGAAGAACGTGCGCATGCAAAAGGTAATTACCGGCGCGCTGCCCGCCGGCTTCCTCGGCGTCGGCGAACCGCTTATTTACGGCGTCACCCTCCCGATGTTCAAGCCATTCATTACCGCCGGTCTCGGCGCGGGATTCGGCGGCGCGTACGTCATGCTCACGCATGTCATGGCGTCGGCGTGGGGACCGTCGGGACTCGTCGCCATCGCGATCATGAAACCCGATTCCATGCTGAATTATTTCATCGGCCTCGTCATAGCGTACGTCGCGGGCTTCATCGTCACCCGAATAGCGCTTTCCGAAAAAGATTTGGAGAATGTGTAAGAGTCCCGGATTTTCGGTATTCGTCTCGCAATTCGGCGGGGTGAAGGATTCGCTCAAACGGCTCTATCGGCCGGGCGGGCAAATATTCACCTCGCTCCACGTAAGCGAGGAATTCGCGCCCGATTATCCCGAAAAGGCGCGCGCCATGTGCGCGTACTTAACGGATATCGGGTACTCGATAATCGCGGACGTCTCGAAGAAAACGCTTGGCGTCTTCGGCGAGACCGATATCGCGGAATTCGCCCGACGAATGGGGATCGCGACGTTACGCCTCGATTACGGCTTCTCTGACGAGGAAACCGCCGAGATCGCGAAAAAAATACCGGTGTGCCTTAACGCGTCGACGATGACGCCCGAGTCGGTCGCGAAAATCGCCGAAGGCGCGGTCGCCGTATACGGGATGCATAATTATTATCCGAGGCCGGAGACCGGCCTCGACGAAGAGCAATTCGACCGCGTAAACCAAAACCTTTCGGAACTCGGCGTCGAGGTTTTGTGCTTTATTCCGGGAGACGCGGCATTGCGAGGCCCTTTGTTTCAGGGCTTACCGACGCTTGAGAAGTACCGGGGAAAATCCGCGTACGCCTCGTTCGTCGATATGAACCTCGTGCACCGCGTTTCGTCCGTGTTCGTCGGCGACGGGCTTATGAGCGAAGAAAGCTCGCGCAAAATAGATCGGTTCCTCGAAACGGGCGTCGTCGAGCTCTCCGTCGAGTTTTCGCCTGAATATCGCTATCTTGACGGTCAGTCTTTTACCGTTCGGGTTGACTCGCCGCGCTGGACGCTGCGGCTTCAGGAGTCGCGGGAATATTCCACGCCGGGGCGGCCGATTGAGCCGGCAAACGCTATCGAGCGTGTACCGGGTTCGGTAACGATCGACAACCGCCTCTATCTTCGGTACTCTGGCGAGATTCAAATAGTCCGGGAACGGTTTCCGGCTGATCCCAAGGTTAACGTGATCGGGAATATAAGCGACGGGGATCTTTTCCTTTTGGACCGTTGCGCGAACGGCGGGCGCGTACGCTTCGCTCCCTCGGTCGAGCGGGATACGGAAAAATGATGCGCATTGATAAGATTTTGAACAATAACGCGATCGTGAGCCTAGACGCGCGCGGGGCCGAGATCGTCGCCATGGGGCGCGGCCTCGGATTCCAGCGCAAAGTCGGGGACTCGGTCGACGACGGGGCGGTGGAGAAAATTTTCCGTCTCGAGTCCGGCGAGGTCGCGGCGCGCTTTCAGGAAGTGGTCGCCGCCATACCGATCGAGAGTTTTATCATGACGGAGCGGATTATCGACTTCGCGAAGCGCGAGTTCAAAATGCGCCTCTCCGACGGCATTTTCGTTTCGCTTCCGGACCATATTCATACGGCCCTCGAGCGGTATCGATCCGGTATGGTTTTGAAAAACCCGATCTTGCTGGATATACGCCGATGCTTTCGCGACGAATATCTCGTCGGCGAAAAGGCGGTGGAAATCGTCGCCGAGGAAACCGGGGTGCGTTTCGCGCCCGACGAGGCGGGGTTCATCGCCATGCATTTCGTGAACGCCGGTCTCGGGGGAGAAAGCCGCGACTCGGAATCCCTTATACAGGATATCGACGGGATAACCTCGATAGTCAGGGATTGGGTCGGCGGCGCCGACGAGGACTCGATGTCCTGGTACCGGTTCGTGACGCACGTGAGGTTTTTCGTCGAGCGACTGAGCTTGAGCGCCGATTATCCCTCGGGAAACTTCGAATTATACGAGATCGTGAAGGCGCGATACCCTACGTCGTTCGCCGGCGCGGCGCGCGTGGCCGAATACGTTCTTGGACGCTACGCCCATGAAGTGAGCGAAGAGGAAATGGTGTATTTAACGATGCATATTGAGCGGTTAGCCGCTAGGAAATAAGAAAGGAATCGCCATCATGCTTTTTAAGAATATTTTTGGAAAGAACGCGCGAATGGAAAAACCGGTCGGACCCAAGGACGATTGGACGGTGACGAGTCCGGCGATCGGCGCGGTCATTCCGCTCGCCTCGGTGAACGACAAAGCATTCGCCGAGGGGATGATGGGACCGGGTATCGCGATCGCGCCCACTTCGGGAAAAATCGTCTCGCCGGTGGACGGAGTCGTGGATACGCTCGCGGAAACCCTACACGCGGTGGGACTCCATTCCGACTCGGGACTCGACGTTCTCATTCACGTCGGGCTCGATACGGTGAAGCTCAACGGAAAATATTTTTCCGCGAAAGTCGCCGAGGGACAACGAGTGAAGAGGGGTGACTCCCTCATAGAGTTTGACGCCGCGTCGATCGAGTCCGCGGGATACGAAATCACGACGCCGATGACGATCGTGAACGCGGACGAGTTCGCGAAAGTTACCGTCGCCGACGAGACCTCGGCGGGGGAAGGAACCGCGCTTATTTGGGTAACGCCGCAAGAAAGGGGGAAATCAACATGAAAACTTTTGAATATACCATTACCGCGCCCGAGGGCATTCACGCCCGCCCGGCGGGCGCGCTCGTAAAGACTGCTCAAGGCTTCGCGTCGGAGATACGGATATCGTTCGGGGAAAAGACCGCGAGCGCCGCGAAGCTTTTCGCGCTGATGAAGCTTGGCGTCAAGCAGGGCCATACCGTCACCGTTACTGCCGAAGGCACCGACGAAGACGCGGCGATCGGCGCCGTCGCCGAATTCCTCAAGGAGAATTTTTAACGTGACCGCGCTCCGGGGAACCGCCGCGTCGGCCGGCGTCGCGCGGGGACCGATCCGTTTCGTAACGCCTGCCGCCGAACGGGGGGATATTCGACTATCCCAAGATCCAAAGCGTGAGCTTTCCCGTTTTGACGAGTCGATAAAAATCGCGACCGGGGAGCTCCGCGCGATCCACGAAAAAACGGTAAGCGAAATCGGCGAAGAAAGCGCGGCCATATTCGAGATTCACGCGCAAATGCTCGAGGACGACGACTATCTCGAAGCGGTACGCGAGGAAATTACCAGCAATGGACTCGCGGCGGAAAGCGCGGTGCGCTTCGCCTCGGAAAAATTCGCGCGCATGCTCGTCGAAACGGGCGACGACTATATCGCCGCGCGCGCTCAGGACGTAAAAGACGTCGCGACGCGCGTAGTCGCGATTCTTTCCGGCGCCGCGCGCGATGGATTCGCGCTCTCTCAACCCTCGATCATCGCCGCCGATGACCTCAGTCCGAGCCAAACCGTTTTATTGGACCGCGCTAAAGTTCTTGGGCTCGTAACCGCGCGCGGCGCGATGAATACGCACACGGCTATTCTCGCGCGGTCCATGGGCATACCCGCCGTCGTCGCGCTCGGCCACGGAATCGACGTCGCGCGCGACGGCCTTGAAGCCATCGTGGACGGGACCGAAGGCGTTCTCTATATCGAGCCGGATACCGAGACCTCCGAGCGCCTCGCGGCGAAAGAAGCTTCGTTGAAAAGCGGGCGCATTGAGCTTGAAATCCTCCGGGGAAAGGTTAACCGCACAAAAGGCGGCAGAACGGTCGAAGTATACGCAAACGCGGGCAGTCTCGAAGACGTTGAACTCGCCCTACGGAATGATACCGGCGGCATCGGTTTATTCCGGAGCGAATTTCTTTATTTAGAGAAAGCAGATTATCCCACGGAAGAAGAACTTTTTTCCGCGTACAAGAATGCGGCTGAACGCCTCGCCGGAAAAAAACTCATCGTTCGGACGCTCGATATCGGGGCCGATAAGCAAGCGCCGTACTTTAACATCCCGCCCGAAGAAAATCCCGCGATGGGTCTCCGCGCGATCCGCATTTGCCTGACCCGCCCGGACGTTTTCGACTGCCAGCTCCGCGCGATCCTCCGCGCCTCCGCCTTCGGCACGGTTGCCGTAATGTTCCCGATGATTTCGTCGACCCAGGAAGTTATCGAAGCCCGCAAGCGTCTGCGGAACGCGATGAATGAGCTTGCGACGGAAGGAACGTCGTTCGACCCTTCGATCGAGACGGGTATAATGATCGAAACACCGGCGGCGGCCATAATCAGCGACGAGCTCGCGCCCCTAGTGGATTTTTTCAGCGTCGGCTCGAACGATCTTACGCAATACACGCTCGCGATGGATCGTCAAAACGACGCGCTGCGCGAGCTGTACGACCCGCATCACGAAGCCGTGCTACGCCTCATCGAAATGACGGCGCGCAACGCGCATGCGGCCGGTATTTGGGTTGGAATTTGCGGGGAGCTAGGATCTGATGTCGCGCTTACCGATCGATTCCTCTCCATGGGAATCGATGAATTTTCGGTAAGCCCGGCGAGCGTGCTCGCGCTCCGGAACTCAATTAGGAATTCTTCGGTCGGAGAACCGGCGTGACGTCGCCGACTCGTACGGAGCTCTGCGAAAAAATAATCGCGATCTCCGGCGGCGCGGAAAATATCGCGCGCGTTTGGAACTGCGCGACCCGTCTTCGCCTTTCGTTCGTCGACCCTGACGCCGTATCGATCGAAAACTTCAAGACGCTCGCTAAAGAGACCGAGGCGGGAGAAATACCCATCGCCGGAATCATCGAAAGGCCTGGGGAAATTCACCTCGTCGTCGGCTTCAAAGCGAGGTCTCTGCGCGTTGAGTTGGGCGCATCGCTCGCCGGAGCGCGATCGGAAGATCTCATCCCCTAACCGCGCGAGAGGGCGATTGCTTGCCTCGGTTCGGCCCCGGGGTTCCCTGTTGACAAACCATGCAGTCCGAGAATATTACTGCAGTATACACACCAAAGAAATCGGCAACAAGCGAACCATTTTCGGCAGGGAGCCGGGTATGAAAAAAGTGATTCTTGCGACGTGCGCGATCGTGGGACTGTGGCTTTGTGCCGCTGGCGTCGGTTTTGCGGAAGACCGAACGGTCATCATTCTCAATTTTTCGAGCGAAACGGGCGATGAGTCGGTCGCCGCAATGGCGGCAACCGCCCAGGGTATTCTCAGCCGGGGAATACGCTATATCGGGGAGTTTGAGGTCGTTCCGGCGCCCTCGTTTAAAATCGGTACCGACCTCGCGAGCCTGAGAGAATTCGCCAATTTAACGAATTGCGAGTACGTCATATTCGGGACGCTGACGCCGGGAAAAAACGGTTCGGTCAAAATCGCGAACGACCTTTATTCGCGCGCGGACGATTCCATCAGCGAAACCGTGGAAACGGCGGAAAGCGCGCTTGACGTTTTTTCCGCCTCGGACGCCATTTCCGTAAAAGTGCTGTCTGAACTGCACAAGAAAAAAATTTCCTACGGAACGCTTACTCTCGCGACTACCGGGGAACGAGCCGATTTCGACGTATACGTGAACGCGTTCTCGCCGCCTCGAACGTATCCGAGATATCGAGCATCCCCGACGGTGAAAAACAAGTACGCGTGGTCGCCCGTTCCGGCAGAAACGCGGGTAGGGTGCTTTTTAGCGACGCCGTCGTCATCAAGCCGAACGACTCAACGCCCATCAAGATAGGATTTGAGGACTTCGCCGCGCGCGTGGCGGGTCGAAAAGATAAGGGTTTATTGACCATTACGAGCGATCCGGCCGGAATGACCGTGGTGGTCGACGACGGAACTCCGGCGGAAACGCCGATCACGCTCGAGCTCGAGCCGGGAACCCACAAGTTTCAGCCGATCGAGACGCTCATCGTAGGGTCCGACCGATACTACGCGGGCCAGCCGATTCAATGGGTCATCGTTCCCGCCGGGGACGAGGCCGTCATCCCCATTAAGCTTGAAACGCTCGCCAGTACGCTCGATTATTCCTTAATCCCGAGCGACTGCGCAATCACGCTTGACGGCGCGGCCCTTCCGCGCGGCCCCGATAAAAAAACCGTCGACGTTGCCGCGGGCTATCATTCCCTGCAGGTTACGCGCGGCGGCTCGTCGATCGTCATGAGTTCCATCCGGACGAGACCCAACGCGATTACCGCGGTGTCGTGGGGCTACTTACCCGAAACGGCCTATGAAGTGGAGGAGCGCCAAATTTCGTTCAAGGCAAACTCGCGTTCTTGGGACGATATACAACCCGTCTTGGAAACGGGGTACCCTCGGTTTTTAGGGAACTACGACAATTATTCGATAAAATCGGTTAAATTCGCGCGGAACAAGAAATATTTCTACTGGCATATCGAGTTTGCCGACACGAATCCCCTGTATTCGTTGCCGCCCGACTCGGGCGGTAAAATGACCGTACAGCTCGACATTGAGCGGGCGAAAAATGGGATCGCTAACCTAAATCTTGGTCTGGAGTCGGAAATGAACCGATCAAGCGGGTTTTAGGATTGGACCGCGCAAAAGTGGACTCCCGTCGATATGCTGTTGACCCGCGTGTCGACGAAAAACAGCCTGACGGGGCGCATCGCGCTCTCTGGCTTAAAAAAATATCTTTCCGGTTCCTATGAAACGCACATCCAGGTAGCCACGAAAGACTGGCAGCCTTACTACGATCAAAAAGTTGGATGGATCGATTTCGGTTTCCTGACGAAACAGTAAATCCCGCGCGTAAAGGAGCCGACGCCGTATTCTCCCGCCGGCGTCGGACAACCCTCCGATTGACAAAGAAGCCCGACTTGGAAATACTACTGCGTTAACAATAGTGCTCATGCTTTTTTTTGTTGGAGGAAAAAAGATGAAAAAAACAGTAGCCGCCGTGTTGGCGGTAACCGCGCTCGCGATCGCCTTCGTTGGTTGCAGCAAGAAGGAAAGCGCCGCTGACGCTAAAACCTGGATTATCGCCACGGACACCGTGTTCCGCCCGTTCGAGTACACGAACGCGAACAACGAGTTCGTCGGCATCGACGTGGATATTCTCGCCGCCATCGCCAAAGATCAGGGTTTCAAGTACGACCTGCAGTCCCTCGGTTGGGACGCGGGCGTAGCCGCCGTGCAGGCCGGTCAGGCCGACGCGCTCATCGCCGGAGCGACCATCAAGCAGTCACGCATCGATTCCGGCTGGATTTTCTCGGACGGATACTACAACGCGACCCAGACCTTCGTCGTCGGCAAGGATAGCGCGATCGCTTCCTACGCCGACCTCAAGGGCAAGAACGTCGCGGTGAAGAACGGCACCGCCGGCGCGGACTTCGCGAACAGCCTCAAGGACACCTACGGATTCACCGTCACCGTGTTCGAGGATTCCCCCACGATGTACCAGGACGTCGTCCTCGGTAACAGCGCCGCCTGCGTCGAGGACACCCCGATCATGGCCGCGAGCATCAAGGAAGGCGCTCTCGCCCTCCAGATTCCCGCCGGGATGGAAAGCGAGGGAGCTCCCTACGGCTTCGCGATCATGAATACCGCGAACCAGAAGCTCCTCGACATGTTCAACGCCGGACTCGCGAACATTAAGGCGTCGGGCGAGTATCAGACGATTCTCGACAAATACCTCAAGTAATCCGTTCGATACCTTCGGTTTGTAACCGGAAAGCCCGTAAATATGCTACACTATTTACGGGCTTTTTTATTTGAGGGGAATAGTATTCGATGATTCAAATTTTACAGACGTATTTTTTCATGCTGACCCGATCTCTCGGGTATACGCTCATTCTAACGCTGTTCGCGCTCGTGTTCGCCATGCTGATCGGCCTCCTGTTCGCGCTGTGCAACGTGAGCCATAACAAAACGCTCAACGTGATCGGCACGGTGTACGTGGACGCCATTCGCGGCGTGCCGCTCATCGTGCTCGCGTATTTCATTTATTTCGGCGTGCCGCAGGGCATCAAGATGCTCGGCTTCGCGCGTTTCAGGCTTCCGGCCCTGCAGGCCGGCACCATCGCGCTCGCCATGAACTGCGGCGCCTATATGGCAGAAATTTTCCGCGCGGGAATCGAAAGCATCGACAAGGGCCAGATGGAAGCCGCGCGTTCGCTCGGCTTGACGTACGGCAAAAGCATGAAGCGGGTAATTTTGCCCCAAGCCTTTCACGTCATGATTCCCTCGATCATAAATCAGTTTATCATTACCTTAAAAGATACCTCGATCCTTTCCGTCATCGGCTATCCCGAATTGACGAATATGGGAAAAACCATTTCAGGCAACACCTTTAAGAGCCTACAAACGTGGGCGGTCGTCGGCGTGTTTTACATGGTGGTCATCATCACCTTAAGCAAGGTCGCCAAGCGCATCGAGAGGAGAATAAAACGTGACAATAAGTGACGCCAAGATACGCGTTGAGAACCTGTATAAAAATTTCGACAAGCTTGAAGTGCTCAAGGACGTGAGCGTCGATATCAAGGAAGGCGAAGTCGTCGTCGTTATCGGCCCGTCGGGAAGCGGCAAATCTACCTTTTTGCGCTGCCTGAATCGGCTCGAGGCCGCTTCGTCGGGGCGTATCGTGGTGAACGGCAACGACATCAGCGACAAAAAAGTGAACATTAACGTCGCGCGGGAAAACATCGGAATGGTTTTTCAGCATTTTAACCTGTTCCCCAACATGACCGTCCTCGAAAACGTAACGCTCGCGCCGATCGAACTCAAGAAAAAAAGCGCGGAGGCGGCGAATATCGACGGAATGAAGCTCCTGGATCGCGTCGGCCTTTCGGCGAAGGCCGACGTGCGCCCCCAACAACTTTCCGGCGGTCAAAAACAACGCGTCGCCATCGCGCGGGCGCTCGCGATGAACCCGTCGATCATGCTCTTCGACGAGCCGACGAGCGCGCTCGACCCCGAAATGGTCAACGAGGTTTTGAGCGTCATGAAGGAGCTTGCCAAGAGCGGCATGACCATGGTTTGCGTGACGCACGAGATGGGCTTTGCCCGCGAGGTCGCCGACCGCGTCCTGTTTATGGCGGACGGCTCCATCGTGGAAGAGGGCACGCCCGACGAGGTGCTCAAGCACCCTAAGCACGAGCGAACGATCGCGTTCCTAAATAAAGTCTTATGAGGGGAGGACTGGCATGAAGAAGATCATCACGATCAGCCGGGAATTCGGCTCGGGCGGCGGCGAGATCGGCCAAAAAGTGGCTGAACGGCTCGGCTACGAGTATTACGACAAGGATATTATCCTGCAGGCCGCGCAAAAGGCGAACCTCGACCCGTATAACGTCGAGGACATCGACGAAAAAGTCCTTTCCCGATTCGGCTTTACGCAGAGTCTTTTCGACCTGTACAATTCGCCCCCGGACGAACGCCTCTTTAAGGCGGAAAAAAGCGTGATTCGGAAAATGGGAGAGCATGGGAAATGCGTCATCGTCGGGCGAAACGCGAATAGTATCCTGCAGGAATTCGACGACTCCCTCCACGTGTTCATTCACGCCGATAAGTATTGGCGCATCATGCGCATGAAACGGGAAAAAATGGCCGACTACAGCGAGGAAAAAATCAGTCAGCACATGCGGGACGTGGATAAAGCCCGCCGAAAGTATTGCGCGTATTACACCGATACCGAGTTCGGCGCCGCGGAATTTTACGATCTCTGCCTTTCCTCGTCTACGCTCGGCATCGAGACCTGTGTCGACGTCATTTGCTCCGTAGCGCGGTAGGAAACCCGTCGCTCGCGGTTATTCGCGGAAATCCTCGTAAATTTCGGCGAATTTCCGCTCAATTAATAAGAACGTCTCGACTATTTCGGGGCAGAAAGCCTGATTTTGCTGCTCCGCTATGTATTTGACGACGACCTCGTGGGCCCACGCCTCTTTATACGGGCGTTCGCTCCGGAGCGCGTCGTAAATATCGACGAGGGAGGTAAGCTGGGCGGAAACCGGTATCGCGTAGCCCATGAGGCCCGTCGGATAGCCCGCGCCGTCAAATCGCTCGTGATGGTGGAGAATGATTTCCGCCGCCATGGAAAGTTCTTGCGTTCCCTTCACGATTTCATACCCGAGCGTCGTATGCTTTTTCATGGTATCGTATTCTTCTACCGTCAGCTCGCTCGTCTTTCTGAGAATCGCATCCGGGATGCCGACCTTGCCGATGTCGTGCAGGGGCGCGAATAAGGCGATATCCTTGCAGAATTTTTCGTCCATCCCGAGTTCGCGGGCGAGGAGGGCGGCGAAATACCCAATGCGCTTCATGTGGTTGCCCGTATCGTCGTCGCGGAGCTCGGCGAGGTTCGCGAGCGTTTCGTACAGGCGCGTGAGCGAGTCGTTTTCTCGTTTGCGAATCTCGGTGACGTCCTCGGGAAAGCACACGATTTGGCGGACCGTTCCCATTTCATCGAGGAGGGGATAGGCGGAAAGCATAACCCAGCAGAGGCTTCCGTTTTTTTTCCGAAGGAGAAAATCGCCTTGCTGATCTTTTTTTTCCGTCGGGATAGAAGAAAACCGGCGGGCGAGCGAATCGAAATAATGCTCGGGAAAACCGTAGTTTAAGTACGCCGAACGGTCAGCGGAAAGAAAGTGGGCCGGCTTGCCGCGCAATTCCTCTGCCGCGTAGCCGATAAGCTCGCAGAACGCGGGATTCGCCGACATGATAATCGAGCGCGCGTCGCACACGTACAGCGGCTTATGGATCGTCTCCAATACTTGGAGATACTGGTCTTTTTCCCGACGAAACTCGACTTCCTTGGATATATCGCTTGAGATAATGACGAAAAGTCCCTTTTCCGGGGATGAAACCGATAGGCGAAACCACCGGTCGAACGAGGGGGAATGCGCTTCGTATTCCTCGGCCTTTCCCGTCTCGGAAACGCGGGCATAAACTTCAAGCCAGCGCCGCTCCGTTACGGCGATATCGAGAAAAAAATCGCTCGCCCGATGTCCGACGACATCTTTAGCCTTTAACCCCAAAAGAGACGCGAACGCGTCGTTCGCGTCGAGTATTTCGTAATCGATGGGCCGCCGCGCCGTGCCGAGAATTATCCGGCAATACGTATAGGAAAACGTCGTGCATTGAAGCGCGCGCGCATCGCGAGAACGCATATCAAACTTTGATGCGTCGAAAAAACGTCGAAACCTTTCGACAAGAACGTTCATGATAAAATCCTGTTTTCTGTATTTTTACATTTTATTAATGCAGAATCATATCATGAACGACCAAATCTATACAAGATTGGAGATTTAACGCGTGATCTGCGTTAAATCGCTCGCGCGCAATAATACGATCGCCCCGCTTGCGGACTGAACGAGAAGTCCCTTGTCGGTAACGACGATCGCCGTCGCCGGATGTATCGCGACGGGAGACTTCGCCTTGAGCTCGGCGTTTCGGTCAAAGCGCCCGATCGCGTACGAGCCGGATGACTCGACGACGGCGTAATAATCGTTGCCGTTCTCCGCGAAGGCGCTTTGCGGGGCGATGGAGTCCTTGCCTTGGGCGAGTACCTCAAGGGTATTCGGGTCGATCACGACGAGGCGAATTGCGCCGCCGCCGCCTTTTTTCCCCGCGATCGCGATAAGGCCCGAGCCCGTGTCGAAGAAGGTTCGGTTCCGCACGGCGTTCAGCGTTGACGTTTTTAGTGTTGAGCCGTCGTTTAAGTTAACGAGAACGAGTTCGCTTAAAAAGTCTGTCTCGTCCACGACACGGAGCGCGACCGACGGGGACGCTCCCGCGCTCGCGGTTCGAGCCGCCTCGCTCGCGGCCGCGTCCTGGGCGTTAAGGTCTTTTTGCACGTCCTGCGCGATATCCTTACGCTCGGCTTTCGCCTCGCTCTGCTTCGTATCGGCGAGGGTTTGGTCGGCTTTGGCGGAAGCCTCGTTTTGGGCGACCGCCTCGCTCGCCTGCGCGGCGTCCGCTTTTTTCGCGGCCGCGTCGGTTGCCGCGGCGTCGGCTTGCTTTTGTGAGGCGTCGGCTTTCGCCTGCGCGGCTTGCGCCTGCGATTGGGCTTGGGCGTCGGTTGGGTTCGCGTCCGCTTTCGCCTGCGCGGCGGCGGCGGCAGTCTTCGCTTGGGAGGCATCCTTCGCCGCCTGCGTCGCGGCTTTATCGGCGACGGCCGCATCGGCTTGCTTCGTTGCGGCGTCGGTTCTCGCCTGAGCGGCGGCTTCCTGCGATTGCTCGGCCCGAGCTTGCGCGGCGTCGCCTTCGCGTTCCTTCAAGTCCGCCATGTCCTTTCGAGTATCGATGGCCGCGCTGCCGTCTTCTTTCATTTTGTCGACGACGCCCTTATCGGTGAGCGAGGTCGTATCGATCGCGCTGATGGTGCCGGCGAGTCGGGGGTCCGAGAGGGGAATGACGATCTGGGTTTTTCCCGGCCACTGCTCGTACGAAAGGGCGAGCCCGACTTTGTCGGCGGTTAAGTTCGCGGTTACGGCGGGTTTATAGCGCTCGGTGAAGGTGGCCATTTTTCCACGATAAACGGCGTTGTACACGGTAACGTAGGTCGCGAGGGTAGCGGCGTCTTTGTCCGTATACCCATACGCGGCGGAAAGGTATCCGGCGATGACCCGTCGGATATTATCGATATGATCGACGCCCGCGCCCGCGCCGATGATGAAAATGTCGGCGTCGAAGCCGGTTTTGACGGCGGAATCTACGGCGTGAATGACGGAATACCGCGCGGGATCTCCCGCTTGGGTCGAGCCCCGTAAAGAGCGGCCGAGCGCGGCGCCGATGCCGCTAATCTCCGCCGCGGTACTTACCGTGTCGTGGGGACCCGAATAGTTAATGAAGTTAACGGTATCGCCCGCGCCGGGCGCGATTTCTTTTTGATCGACCTCAAGTGCCGCGGCGAAGCCGACGACCGACAGGATGCACAAAAGCGCGAAAAGTTTTCTGTTCATCATATCCCCTTATTTTAGCACGTTTTCGAGCGTTCTGCGGGCATATTCGGCGGCAACGCTCCCATATCTCCCGTCTAAGAAGGCCGAAAGGGAACGCGCCGCCGCTTCGGCGTTCTCGGGCGCGTAGCGCAGGGCCGCGTACAGCGCGTCGCAAGCGGCGCAATACACCGAGGCGTATTGTCCCGTCGCGTCGACGGACGAAAATCGATACACGAGCGAATCGATGGCGGCGAGTGCTTTTTCATCGGGGGGGCACGCCGCCAGCGCGAAAAGCACGCCGATCGCGAGTGTCGGCGTGTCCGCTCTCGCGGCGGCGCGCGTTAGCGCCGCCCGATACTCGCGCGAACCCATTTTGCCGAGTAAGGTCGCGGCGCGCGCGCGTTCGCCATCACTGTACGTAATCGCTCGGCCATAACCGCCGTCGCCCGCGTTTTCAATCATATCGATCAACCGGCGCGCGTACGCGATTTCCGCGTCGCCGATCGTTCCCTCTTGAAGGGCCCTATCGACTTCGGAAAAAAAGGTGAGGCTGTCCGGACCCAACGGTCCGCTCGGTAAGCCGTACGTAGCCGAATACCCGCTTAGTATACCGTAGTTTTGCCCATTTTTCGCCGCATTCGCGATTTTTACCCGTTCTTCCGCCTTCCAGGCGCGCAAAAGCCAATCGGAACCGGTTGAAAACGCGAAACCCGTCGGCGAAAGCGCGGGAAGGATCACGCTTCGCGGCAGGGGAAGCCGCCAGACGGTACGGCCTTTAAGGTTGAGGCCCAGAAGGCCGATGGGCGTCGAAAGGACGAATTCCCCATAATCCAGGGAAAGCTCGCCCGCCGTGGCGGGAAAACCGTCGGGCGAAACCCATAGCTTCGCGCCGTCGGTAACGTTGACGGCGGAAACTTCGCCGTTCGCGCTCGCGACCGCGAGCGTCGACGCATGCGCGGTAAGGGCGATAACGGCGCCGCTCGCGCGGAATTCCCAAACTACCTCGCTCAGGGGCCGTCCCTCGGCGCGGCTTGATCGTACGTCGTAGGCACGGACGGCTCCGTCGCGAAATCCCGCGGCGAAGCCTCCCGGCAAGGAGCATATGGCGGTTAGCTCGCCTTGGATCGGTATCGTCTCCAAAAGTTCGCCGAACGGGGAAACGCGGGCGACCGAGTCGCCGCACGGGAGCAGTACATCGCCGTCGGCGGTTTCTCCCAGCGCCCCGGAAGGGTTTCCCGCGAGCGGAAGCGACCATTTACGCGCGCCCAAACCGGAAAGGCACAGCAGTCGATCGCGCAAGCGAACGAAAATCCTCCCGTCTCGTCCCTCGTAAGGCGAAACAACCGGCGCCGAAGGAGCGCGAGATTGCCAGAGAAAACTCCCGTTCGCGTTGTAGGCGACGAGGGTTCCCGTGACCGTAGCGGCGAGTACGGTTCCCTCGGAAGAAACGAAACACGCGGAAGCCGGTTTACCGGGAAGATTGCGACTCCAAAGGAATTTACCCGTCTCGTCGAGGGCGGTGATCGAGCGATCGTCCGTGACGACGTATACGGCGCCGGAGTCGGAAACCGACATCGCGACGATGTCTCCGGTAAGCACGCGCTTCCATGAAGGATCGACGTTTTCGGCGAAAACTGAGGCGGCTACCGCGACGAGCATCAAACCGCCGGCGAAAAGCGCGGATACGCGGGGGCGATTACTCATGCGCGCGGGGCCGCGCGGGAGCGAGTAAAAATCCCGAGGGTTTCAACGTGATGGGTTTGCGGGTAAAAGTCGAAAAGCGTCGCCTTTTTCAAGATGAATCCCGCTTCGGCAAGGCGCGCCCCGTCGCGCGCGAACGTCACCGGATCGCACGACACGTAGCGGATTTCCGGGATATCGGCCGCGATGAGCCAGTCAAGGGCCGCGCGTGAAACGCCCGAGCGCGGCGGGTCGACGATAGCCCCGTCGAAGCGCTTTCTCGCGGCGGTATGGCGTGGCCACTCATCGTCTGAAACGGCGCAAAACGTCGGCGCGAGGCCCGATCCGGCAAGGTTTTCCTCGGCGCGCGCGAGCGACGCGGCGTTATGCTCGACGAGGGTCGTTTCCCGCCAACTTCCCTCGGCGAAGACGGAAAAAGTGCCGACGCCGGAATATAAATCTAACAGACGCTCGCCCGAAAAGCGGTCGAACGCCGTTTTCGCGAGCCGGTCGAGGAGAGGAATATTTGACTGAAAAAAACCGCGCACGTCGAACGAAACGGTTTTTCCTCCAACCCGGACGCGGCAATCGGTATCGCCGTCCTCTTTCCAGAGCTTTTCGTCGTAGCCGAACACGTGATAGCGTTCGCCCGGTTTTCGCGCGCGTAACGCCGCGGAAAGCGATCCGTCCCGTAGCGCGTTTCGCACCTCGTCCCGGGCGATCGGGCAATCGTCGAGCGGGACGACGGCGTCGTTTTTTCCTTCTTTTAATCCCGCGCCGCCGGAATTGGCGCGATGAAACTGAAAGCGCGCTCGATAGCCGAAATCGTCTCCGGATACCGCGTCGATCGTCCCGTCATACGGCAGCTTCGCGCGCTCGATAGCGCTTCGCAAAATAGAAAGCCGAAGTTCTTTCTGATATTCGCCGTCCGCCATTTGCAGGCTACAGCCGCCGCATTTGCCAAAAAGGGGGCAGGGAGGCGCGATTCGCCGAGGGGAAGGCGCTTCGATCCCGTTTATTTTCGCGAAATCGTAGTCTTTTCGGGACTGCGTGATCGTAACGTCCAGCGTCTCGCCCGGCAACGCGAACGGCACGAATACGGCTTTCCCGTCGATTCTTCCGATGCACGATCCCCCGGGTACGATTTTTTCGGTTATAATTTTCATCTGAAGCGTTAGTATAGCATAAATGGCAGAGAGGAAAATATATGATAAGCGAAACCCTACGAGCCGCCATGTCGGACGGCGAAACGGTGGTATGCCACGTCTGGATACCGGAGTCTGAGGCGACCGCGGCAATTTTGATCAGTCATGGCATGGGCGAATACGCCGGCCGCTACGAGCGATTCGCCCGCGCGGCGACGGAACGGGGGTACGCCGTGTTCGCCCCCGATCACCGAGGTCACGGGGAGACGGCGGGAAGTCCCGATCGCTTTGGCTATCTTGCCGACGGCGACGGTTTTTCGCGCGTGCGGGACGATCTCGCCGAAATCGCCGACCGCATCGAGACGCGCTTTCCGGGAATGGCTCTCATGCTTTTGGGCCATTCCTTCGGCTCGCTCGTCGCCCAGCACTTTATCGAGACTTACGGGGCCCGTTTGCGCGCCTGCGTCCTCTCGGGAACGCGGGGACCCAATCGGGCTGAGTCTTTTTTTGGCCATCTCGCGGCCGTCGCCGTCTCGCGCGCGGTCGGGAGACGGACTCCGTCGCCGCTTTTGGACCGTCTCGCGTTCGGGGCGAATAATAGCCGCTTCCCCGACAGGAAAAGCGAGGGAGCCTGGCTTTCGCGCGACGAGGAAGAAGTGCGAAAATACGAGGAATCCCCGCTTACGGGTTTCGTGTGCGCGGCGGGTTTTTACGAGGATCTCACCGCGGGACTCATGAAAATACACGCGCCCGCGGCCCTCGCGCGAATTCCCCGGGACTTGCCGGTATTGCTGGCGAGCGGTTCCGACGACCCGGTCGGCGGTTACGGCAAAACGGTGAGCGACCTCGCGCGCCGCTATCGGGCGATGGGCATGGAGGACGTGACGCTCTCGCTCTATCCGGGCGCTCGCCATGAAATACTCAACGAAACGAATCGCGACGAGGTCACCGCCGATATCCTGGGCTGGCTTGACGCCCGCCGTTGACAGAACGCCCGTTTCGGTGGAAAATAGAAATCCAAATGTTATTCAGATACAGCCCCGACGAAAAAGGCAGGGCGGTCCGCAAGGCGCTCATCTACACGAAAAACGAACACGGCATTCAGCGGGATTTAGTGGCTCCGGACGCCGCGCGCATTATCGGCCATCTGCGAAATAACGGATATGAGGCCTATTTAGTCGGGGGAGCCGTTCGCGATCTCCTCATCGGCAAATCCCCGAAAGACTTCGACATCGTCACGAACGCCGAACCGGCGAAAATCAAGCGCATTTTTCGCAACTCACGAATAATCGGCAAGCGATTCCGCCTCGTGC
This sequence comes from Spirochaetales bacterium, assembly GCA_003246335.1. Lineage (GTDB taxonomy): Bacteria > Spirochaetota > Spirochaetia > Treponematales > Treponemataceae > Teretinema. The sequence goes on from QKAR01000127.1 coordinate 18,563, forward strand.
ATATTTTTTTCGGCGAGACGATATACGAGGTTTCCACGTTCCGCTCTCTCGAGGAAGGAACCGTCGGCAATAGCTTCGGTACCATGGACGACGACGTCCAGCGGCGGGATTTCACGCTAAACGCCCTCTATTACGACCCGATTAAAGAGCAAGTTATCGACTATGTCGGCGGGGTGAAGGACATACGCGCGCGGCGCATAAAGCCGGTTATCCCGCTCAAGACCATTTTCGTCGATGACCCGGTCCGGATGCTCCGCGCGATCAAGTACGCCGTATCAACGGACAGCGCCATCCCGTTCTCGCTGGGCCGCGCGATCAGAAAGCATTCATCCCTCCTACAGCCGGTGTCGCCGTCGCGACTGACCGAGGAAATCATTAAAATTCTCAATTCCGGCAAGGCCGCCGGAATAGTGGCTTCCTGTCTCCGCTACGATTGCTTCATGTACCTTCAGCCGAACGCGAATAGCCTCATCGACTCCCGCGCGGGGTTCGCCGACGCCTACCGCGCGAGCCTTGAGGAACTCGACGCGCTCGTCGCCGCGGGGGACGAGGCGCGGCTTGGGCGAAAGATAGCCTTCATGATCCGCGATCTCGTCGCCATCGTGGCGGACCGCGCCGTGCCGCCTGCGGAGGCGTACGCGAAGGCGTACCAAGAATGCCGACGTTTCATCATGCCGATGAACCCGCCGCGGATAGAGCTCGAAACCGCCGTTCGCCAATGCCTCAAGGACATCGGGATAAACGTTCGCGCGGCCCGCAGCCGCGAACGCGGGCCGAGAGACGCGCGCGGCCCCCGTAAAGCCGAAGGCGAGGGGACGGCCGACGCCGTTGACCCAATCGGGGACGAACCGGGCCGAAAACGGCGGCGTCGCCAGCGAAAGCCGAACCCCGTTACTTCGGCATAGCGGCGATTACTTCGTCCGCTTTTTTGCCGTAACGCGCGGGATTCGCGCTTTTTGCCGTATTCAAATACACTTTCGATTCCGCGTACCGCCCATCGGCGTACGCGTTCAAGCCTAACGCCCAATTCACCGTCGACGTATCGCCGCCCCGCTCAAGGGCCGCGCGATACCACGCTTCCGCCGATTTATAGTCTTTTTGCGCGTACGCGACGAGCCCGCGATAATACGAAACTAAGGGGTCCCCAGGCCGCGATTCCGCCGCGCGGGCGAGGTCCGCTCCCGCCGTTCGGTAATTTCCCGCGTTATAGGCCGCCACTCCCGACTGAACGAGATCGGCGAAAGTCCGCTGAGACGCGAGCCACGTCGAGAAATCCTCGTCGGCGGCTTTGGGGTCGATGTACGCCGCGAAACGGTCGCGAACGGTCGCCGTCAATTCCTTTTGGCTTGAATCGTTTCGTTGACCGGTTCCCGCGACGAGCAAGGCGCACTCGTGCAAAAACCGCTGATAGTCGGGATTTTCCGAGCTCAGGAGAAACGAGGCGAAAGCCCACGCTTGGGGATAAAAGTCCGCGGTATCGCCATCGCCGGTGACCGCCGACAGGAGGCCCTCGACGTCAATGGCGCGCGCGGGATCGGCGCGAAGCTTTTTCGCGGTCTCAAGCCAAGGCTCCGCCGGACCGATCCCCACGGTTCCCGTTTTGGGGTCATAGGCTAAATTCTCGAATACGGCCTGAAAACCGTCGACGATCCATCGGGGCGGCTCGCTCGCGCGGCCGTACGCGTACTGTAAAAAAAGCTGTCTATAGGCGGACGGGCTCGCGAACGCCTCGAAGCCTTCCGCATCCCGGAGGGGATACATCACGAGTTCCGATCGCGCGGGGTCCGCATAGCGAAGAAACAGGAATTGATTGCGGGTATCCCCGATACGTTCCGAGACGTACGCGTCGAACGCGGCCTTATCGGCGAGTATGATGACCCGCGCGGGCGAGTCGCCCGATGCGCCGTCAAAGCGAAACACCCGGTCGAAGGCGGAACGAATCGCGTTCAAGGCCTTCGCGGTGTCCTCGGCGCCCGCATAGCCTTCGGGATAGGATATCTCGTAACGCCCGGAAACGAACGGGTTTTCCGCCTGAGGGAGCGGCGAAGCCGCGTCGACGCTCTCGGCGGCCGATGCGAACGGGAGCGCGAGGGCGAGAAGCGCCAGGGCGGCGCGAGTGGCTAATCGGTTCATTGTATGTATTTCTCCTCTTCCTGCTTGATTTTATCGATGATGACGTGGACGTCCTCGATGAGAATGCCCATACCGCGCTCGACCGTCTCGACGACGTGGGCTTGCAGACGATGGATCGTCCCGGTGAGCTCGGGCCCAAAGGGAACGTCGATGACGATGACGATTTGATAGCCGCTCGCGTCGGTCTTTACCGAAAGTTTTTTGACGAGAATGCGCGCGTCGAAAGCCTCGATCGCGCCGACGACGTGACGCGCGAGCGCGCTTTGCGAGATGTTCACCCGGGCTTTTTTGGAAAATTCGGGGCGAACGACGGATTTTTCGTATACGGGCGTGGAATTTCCGGCGATGGGATTTTGCTTTCGCTTTAAAAGGACCCGAACCCGATCGTAGAAAATTTGCGGGTAACTGCGCTCTACCTCGACAGACGGGACGGGAATGACGTGCTTTCCCTCGACGCGTCGGGACCTCAGCGCGTTCTCTATTTCCTCTTTCGTCGCGATATCCTCGATGCGAATGATTTTTTGCGGCTGGGGCAGCTGCAGCCGCGCGGCGATTTTATTCACCATTTTGTCGGACGTCCCGAGGATGAGGACTCGCCGGAAATTTTGGGTTTGCAGCTCCCGCGCGATCATGTCGCGATGGAGCTTATCGTCGAACAGGGCGACGCGCACCGCGGCGAGGAAAGTTTGCTCGCGCTTCGCCGAATGCCCGGCGAGTATTTTGTCGCCCCGAATGAGCAAGCCGTCGTCGATGATGAGGTCGACGCGGTATTTTTGGGCGAGAAGCTTCGCCCGAAAGCTTTTTCCCGTGCCGCTTTCCCCAACGAGGGCGAAAACCTTTACGCCGTTGAAAAACCAGTAGATGTCGTTGAAAAGGTCACTGAAGCTCATCATTTTCGCTCCAGTATACGCCCTCGGTTTCGAGCCGCGCAAGGACGGCCTCGCCGAAGAAAGAGCGAATCGCGTCGCGAAACCTCGGCGGCAGGGGCGCGACTAACTCGTCGGGAATTCCCGCCGGTCGTTCTGTCGGGAAGGAGAGCCTCCAGGCGTGAAGGTAGTACGCACCTCGTTTTTGGGTCTTCGGGCTTTTCGCCGAGCCGCCGTAGCGATCGTCCCCCAATAGCGGGACTCCGCGCGCGGCGGATTGCATCCTAATTTGATGCTTTCTTCCCGTCTCGATGCGGTAACAGGCGAGGGTGACCCCGATTCCGTCGACGGTGGCGCGCGCGAGCGGAAACGCGCGGGTTATCATGGTTTTTCCGTCCGTCGAGGCGTCTTCCCAACGGGCGGCGCGCGGAAGGGAGCCGAGCGCTATGCCCAGATACCGTTTTTCCACGCGATGGTCCGCGATCGCCTGGGTAAACCACTGAGCGCCGGCGAGGCTCTGGGAAAAAGCGATAATTCCCGAAGTGTTGCCGTCGAGGCGATGGAGGGGACCAACGCGAAAGGACAGCGAGCGTTCCGGGGGAGCGGACGACGCGACGATGTCGGAAAGGCTATTCCTGCCATGAACGGCGATGCCGGCCGGTTTGTTCACGAAAAGAAGATCGTTTGTCCGCAAGAGAATATCGACGAGGGGAGACGAGGCGTCGGACGCCCCCGTTACGGCCTGAAAAACGTTCGCCGAGACGGAAGGATCCGCGATGGGCGAGGCTATTTGGAGGATAGATCCCTCGGAAACGCGAAAATCCGCGCGAACGCGCGCGCCGTCTACGCGGACAAGCCCTTTGCGAATAGCTCCGTAGGCTCCGGAAAGGGAAAGATCGGGCAAAAATCGGCGAATGACGCGATCGACGCGGCGGCCTGAATCGTTGGCGGTTATCCGATATTCCCGAAAATCCATATCACCACTATATACTATGCCGGGTCTTGACAAAAGACACCTTTTAACGAAAATGTCATAATACATGAGAGCGACCGTTTGCCAGCAAATTTTTCGTTTGCTTCATAACCCGATTTTCCTTGCCGCGATATCCAGTTGGGTTATCAGTCAATTCATTAAAACGATCATCACGCTGTTGACGTCGCGCGCGACCTCGTTTCGCGGCCTCATCGAGTTGCTTTTTTGGCGAACCGGCGGCATGCCGTCGAGCCATTCGGCCCTGGTCTCGTCGGTTGCGACCACCATTGGCTTTCGACACGGCGTTTCTTCCGATTTTTTCGTGTTTTCGTGCTGCTTTGCCCTCATCGTTATTCGCGATTCGGTCGGCGTGCGCAGATCGAGCGGTCAGCAAGCGAAAGCCCTCAACGAACTGGGAATGAAAGTCGCGTCGCGGCTCAAATATCAATTTAAACCGGTGAAGGAAATCCAGGGACATCGTCCGATGGAAGTGTTAGTCGGCATTCTCCTGGGTTTTTTTATCGGCGTCGCCGTCTCGACGCTGTAATTCGACGCTATGACGCGCTTATTCGCGAAAGCCGCGTTTCGACGCGCGCTTGCCGCCGTTGCGTGCCTATCGTCACTCGCCATTCTTTTTTCCTTTCCCGAGCGTTCCGCGAATCCCCTGTGGAAAGGGTATCGCGTTTTAGTCGCCTCTCTCGATCTGCCCGAACAAAACGTCCTCGACCGGCTCACCGCCGCGGGAGTGAGCCAAATCGTCTCCCAATCCAATTCGCTCGTCGTAAATGACGGCAAAATGGCGCCCGTTTTGCCGTTTTTAGCGAAAAAAAACGATACCATTCGCGTATGGTTTGAAAACGCGCGGGATAACTACCGATATTTTTTTTTGGGAGAATCGCCGTTCCTGGACGCGCGGGTTACGAAAGCGCTCGAGTCTGAAAAAGAGCCGTGGGCGCTTGAACGTTCGGAAAGCGTTCATATAATACCGGTCAGCCTCGTCGCGGCATTACTGCTCGCCGGCGTCGTCGCGGTAAACGGGTCGGCGATCGGAGCCGTCGCGGGACTGCCGTTCGTCCTGTATTCCCTTTCCAGCAATCGCTTCCCGAGCTATATCGCGGCTCTTTTCGCCGTGCTTGCCGTGCTTTCCTTCGCGAATCTTCTTGAGCCGGCCAACGAGGGCCTCCGGGCCGACCTGAGACTCCTTCGCCTCAGAAAAAACCCTTTTTCGTTCGTTCCCGTCGCGCTCTCGCTTATCGCGGCCGGATTCTCGGGACCCCACGCCCTGTCCCTTTTCGCGGCCGCGGCGATTTCCGCCGGGGCGTTCGCTTTTTTTTCGATCGACGCCCTCGCTTTTTTTCGGCGTTTTCGCGACGCCCGGCGGCTCCATCCCCGATTTAAATCCTATCCCATGCATCCCCAAACCGTCTCGAAATCGTGGCCCCCGCGGCGCGCGCTCGCGTGCGCGCTTTCCGTTCCCGCGTTCGCGGTCGCGGGCTTTTTCCTCTTCGGTTCGGTTTCCGCCACCGCTACGGGCGCGCCGTTCGGCGACCAATTCGCGGCGGTGTACATTCCTTCGCCGACCGGGTATACTGCGGGCGTCGGTTTCGGCGCGGACGACTACGAGGAATTCGTCCGTTCGCGCGAAAATCCCGAATATCCCGATCTCGCGTGGTTTTTGGCGCTTCGATGGAACGTCGAAACCGCGCCGTGGAGGCGCGCGGGCGTGCCGATCACCGACCCGGCGATCGGCGATAAAACGGTCGTGACGCAATACGCGATGGACGACGCCGGGAGAATTACCCCGAGAGCCGACGCGATCAAAACGTTTGACGCGGCTTTTTTCCGCGAGACGCTTTCTTCCGATTTAACTCCCCTGGAGCGCATGCTAGCCGCCCAGGGCCGTTTTTGTTCCGTTTCGCTGAGGAGCTTCGCACGATGACGAACTATATTCGATTCGCGAAGGGTTTTGAGTCTATAAAAATTGACTCAAGCCCGCTTTCATTGGCAGGCAACGCTTTTTTGCCCCCCACGGCCCTCATTCCGCTTCGTCAACACGCCGGAGAAGACGCGAACCTCATCGTGCAATCCGGCGAACGGGTGCGCGAAGGCCAACTAATCGCCCGGTCGACCTCGGATCGGGCGGCCAACGTCCATGCTTCAATCCCGGGAATAGTCGATTCGTTTCGGGAAGTGCCCATGCCGGACGGTTCCTTGCAAATTTCCGCCGTCATAAAGCTCTCTGGGGCCTTCGACTTGCTCGGTAAGCGCGAAAGCGCCTATCCGTGGCAAAACGTACCCGAATCTGAACTTTTGCGGGTTATTGAGGACAAAGGTTGCGTAAACTCCTTTTCCGATCCCGTTCCGCTGGGTCCCCAGCTCCGCAACGCGAAAAGAAACGCCCGATGCACGGTGACCCTGCGGCTTTTCGACGCCGACCCGACGTGCCGCATCGACTCAACCCTCTATCGCTCGTTTCCCGATATCATACTCTCCGGCGCGGCAATCATCGCCCGCAGCGTCGACGCGCGGTGCGTCTATCTCGCCCATACGGAAAAACGAACGGCGATCGAGGCGCTCAAACTCGACCAAATATTCAACGGCCGCCCGGCGCTTCCGGTCCGTAGCCCCAATCGTTATCCTTCAGGCAATGAAAGAAGAATACGCGCCCTCGTGTCGGGCATGGAGGATTCGAAGGGCGACGGAGAGACGACCATCCTCGTCGACGTGACTACCGCGCTCAGCGCCTACGACGCCGTCGTGCGGAACCTTCCCTGCGTTACCCGTTTCGTCGAGGTTTGCGGGCCGGCCATCGATAGCCCCAAAATACTGAAAGTTCGCGTCGGCACGCCGATCGGCGACGTCATCGAGGAGTGCGGCGGCTTTAAGGTAGATCCCGCGCGTATCGTGGTAAACGGGCTCCTCGCGGGCCAGGCCGTTTACGATCTCGACACGCCGATCACGAAATACGCGAAATCCCTGCACCTCATGGACCGCGACGCCTGCCCGCCGTACACGGTACGCGAGTGCGCGCATTGCGGCCGCTGCCTGCAGGTTTGTCCCGCTAAAATCGATCCCCAACGCGTCGTCGCCAGCATAAAGGCCGCCCGAGCTTCCGAAAAGCTCGCCAAGTCGATTTCGGCTTGCCAGTACTGCGGTTGCTGCGCGATCGTCTGTCCCTCGCGCATACCCTTGCATCAAATCATAAAAGAGGCGCATAGCCGACTTACGGAGGATCGCACATGAAGACTACCTCATGGATCGTGTCGCCCGCGCCGTTCATTTTGTCCCGGCCGACGGTATCCCGCATGTCCGTCATCACGCTCGCCACGCTGACGCCGATTCTCGCCATGCTTGCCGTCGCGAAGGATTACGCGGCTCTCCTCACCGTCGCGGCAAGCCTAGCCGGTTGCCTCGCGGCGGAGGCGGCAGGCTCCTACTTTCGCGGGAAAAACACGTTCGGTGACGGAACCGCGATTCTCGCCGGCGTTCTCGTGGGACTTTTGCTTCCTTCGGGCATGCGGGTATTCGTGTCGTTCGCGGCGGCGTTTACCGGATTTTTTATCGCGCGAGTCGCCTTCGGCGGACTCGGCGCCTATTGGATACACCCGGTCGCGGTCTCCGTGTGCGTCGCCTACGTGAGTCAGGCGGCTTTTTTTCCCCCGCCGCTCATCACGGCCGAGGGTATCCGACAGGCGGGCGACGCGTTCGCCGCCTTAAAGCTCGATAAGTTCGCCCAATTGCCGACCGATCAGGGAATCGCGTCTTTTTTAAACGCGAACGCGTTCTCTCTTTTCGGCATTCGGCTTCCCGAAGGCTACGTGACGCTCTTATGGAACGCGCCGTCCGCCATTCCCGCGTTTCGCTATAACATCCTCGTTTTGTTGGCCTCAATCGTGCTTATCGCGATGGATATCGCCGACTGGATCGTCCCCTCGGCGTTCTTGGTCACGTACGGCGCAAGCGTTTGGTTTCTCTCTCCGATTCCGTTCGGCGGCGCCCCCGAGGGGGGAAATGTCCTTTTCGCCGTGCTCACCAGCGGCGTGCTTTTTACCGCTTTCTACGTCCTTTCGGACTTTTCCGCGTCCCCGCGCACGAGAATCGGCAAACTCGTTTCAGGATTCGTCGCGGGATTGGCGGCCTTCGCGATTTGCGGTCCCGGCGGGTCCTCAATCGGCGCCGCCTTTACGGTTATCGTGACGAACGCGGTTAATCCCGTCATTGAGTACGCGGAAAATCGGGCTATCGCGTCCGCGGAGGATATCGCATGACGGAAGAAACGAAAACGACCCTTAAGCGATCGAGCGTCATCGTCGCGTTTTTTTTCGCCTTTAGCCTGGCGATAGCCGCCATCCATTACAGTACTCAAGCCAGCGCCGAACGAGCGATCCGTTCCGCCGCGCAAACGACGCTTGCCGCGTGGGCCCAAGAGCCGCCGAAACTCGGCGATCGAGTCGAATTTCCCGGAGCCGCGCTTTCCTTTCCCTGGGTTTTTGAAAGTCCCGCGGGGAAGGGCCATGTCGGTTACGTTTTCGTCGCTCCCCTCACGGGTAACGCCGGACCGATGTGCGCGGTATTTTACTTTACCGATATCTCGGGAACGCGTTTTTGCGGTTTCGCCGGAATTTCGGGAGCTGAGACGAATCCCGAGCGATACGGGATTACCTCAAGGATAATCTCCGCGCAATCGCGGAAAATCGATCAAATCGCGCGAAACGGGGAGGGCGACGGAAAATGAAAAAATATCTGGCGGTTTTGCTTTTCGCCCTATGTCCCCTCGTGCCCGCCGCGGCGCGCCTTGCCTACGGAATTGTTCTCGCGGCGGAAACGGCCTGGCTCATCGCCTGCGCGGCGGGGATTCGGGCGATAACCCCTAAACTATCGGGAAATCCCGGGCGCTATCTCGCGGTCGCGTTTCTCGCGGCGGCGACGGCCTTGTTTTCGCTCGCGCTGCGCGCGTATTCGCCCATTCTCTCGCTTTCGCTGGGCTTTTACGTGTACCTCGCGGCGTTTTCGTGTCTCTTGATGGAAAATGACGTGTTTTTCTCCGGCAGACCCCGCCGGTCCGTACCGTCGTGGCCCCTTATTCCAAGCGTTGTAATTTTTTCGGCGATTCGTGAGCTATTGGCGGCGGGTACGCTATCGGTTCCGTTGCCGGAAGGTATCCGTTTTTTCCCGGTGATCCCCTCGTATGCGAGCTATAGCCTCGGTTTTTGGGGAACTTCGGGAGCGGCTCTCATACTGCTCGGTTTCGTCGCTTGGGCGGCGAAGTTCGCCCAACGTCGCCTTAACGCGCGAAAAGGAGAAGCGTAATGAAGTATTTCGACACGGTATTCGTCTACGTCTTTTCTTGTTCCGCGTTAATGCTCTATGGAGTCGGATTAGAGCGCGTGTTTTTCGAGAAATCCTTCAATCGCGCGTTCTTGAGCCGAGCCTTCGGTACTCTCGCCGAGACGTTGATTTCCGTCGCGGCGCTTTGGTTTCCCGTTCGCCTGATCTTAGTTCCCCACGGTCTTGAGGACTTGACGCTTCCTCTCGTAGCCGTGGTGGGCGGCGCCGTGAGCGCGCTTTCCGTCGCCATCACTCGGCGCCCGGAAAAAGAACCGTTAGGGGAGCTCGCTTTTTATTTTGGCGCCGTGTTTTTATCGCTGTATTTCGCGTCCTCGCTCGTTGAGGCCCTGCTTATAGCCTTTTCCTCGGTTATTTCGTTCGTCGGGGCGACGTTGTTTCTGCGCGCGATTCGCGACAGAACGGCCGCGGGAAGCCCGCCCCTCGACCTTCGGGGGACTCCGCTCGTATTGATGAGTTTAGGGCTACTTTTTCTCGCGATGTACGCCGCCGACGCGTCTTGGTGGCTCGGGGAGGTGTTCCCGTGATCGGCGCGCTCATATTCGCCGCGCTCGCGCTCGCCGGCTCGGTACTCGTCACCCTGTTAGGACTTGCATCCGAAACCGCTCGCGTTCGATCGATCGACTCGAGCGTAAGCGAAAAACGAGAGTCGAAAAAACCCGCGGAAACCGCGCCGGCGCAGACGATGCGCGCCGAACTGCATTGCGCTTCCTATCCGCCTCGGGTTCCCGAGCGATTTCGTTCGATCGGCTATACCGATTGCGGCACGTTCAATATGGCGTTCGGCGGCAATTCTTCGTGCTCGTCCGGTTGCGTCGGGCTGGGTTCGTGCGCGCGGGTGTGCCCCGCCAACGCGATCGCGCTTCATGCCGGCTCGATATCCGTATCGAGTACCTGTACCGGCTGCGGCAAGTGCGTAACCGCATGCCCCAAAAACCTCATAGTCCTATCTCCCTGGGATGCTCCCGCCTCGCTCGCTTGCGCGGCGGGGCTGCCGACGGCGAGCGACGATGGCGGCACGGCTAACTGTCCCCTCGCGCCGACCGAAGCGCCCTAAGCGAATCGGTTTTTTCGCCGATTTCGTGCTTTAAAAACCCCCTTAACTGGGCTATACTGTGGAAAAAGTTGAGGTACGCGTGATTACTGGGGCCACTCCGTTGACAATTTGTTTTGGGCTGCATTGTCCTTTTCCCCCCGTCTTCGATCATTTTAAATGCGAGGACCATTACCAAAAATTCTATAAGCCGCTGCTTTCCGCCCTGTACGCGCTGCCAAAGCTTCCGTTCACCCTTTCGATGACGGGAACGTTCATCGAGTGGATTGAGCGGCATCATGCGGAGTATTTCATTATCATCAACGAGATGATCGCGCGGAAGCAGATTGACGTGATCGGCGGCGGTTTTTACGAACCGTTATTCCCGTTAATCCCGCCGGTCGACCGCGTGGGCCAAATAGAGCTTTTAACGACGGCGATCCGCAAGACCTTCGGGAAGCGCCCGCGCGGGGCTTGGCTTCCCGCGAGCGCGTGGGATCCCGTGCTGATTTCCTCGCTCACCACCTGCGGTATCGAGTACGTTCTGCTCGATCGCATACTCATTGAGTCGGCGGGGTTCGCCGGGATTGACGGCTACGCGCCGGTTACCCTTGAGGACGGCGGTAAAACAGTCGTCGCGCTCCCGCTTGACAATCAATACCGATATCTCGAGCGCTATTCCCCGCAGTCTTTTTTTGACCAAATGAAGTCGCTCGCCGAAACCGAATCGCCGCGCGCGCTCGCGATTTTCGTCGACTATACGTCCATACCGGCCCTATTCGCGGACGGTGACGGAAAACCCCATTGGTTTGAGAGCCTTGTATCGCTTATAGGCGAGGATTCGGGCATCGAGCTTTCGCATACCGCGCGCGCACTGAAGGGTCGAGGCAACTTTCCCCGAGCCTACGTTTCGCCGGGCATGTCCCCGTTCGACATCGAATGGCCGAGCAACCAGGACGACATACGCCTGCTCTCGCGCATGCCGGTAAAAAGATTTCTCGTAGACGCGCCGGACATTTTAAATCTGTACGCGAAGATGACGTACGTCCATTCCCTCGTGAACCAGCTGCGCGGCGATCGTTCGCGCAAGAACAACGCCCGCGAGGAACTGTGGATCTCGCAATATCGCGAGCCTTTCCTGCCGCAGACGAAGGCCGACCCGCAGAGGTTTCGCGCGCTTTTCTCGCACGCGTACAAAAACCTCCTCATCGCCGAAAAGACCTCGCGACTCAAGGGAGTTTTTACCCCATCGATCAACGCGCTCGATTTTGACATGGACGGGACGAAGGAATACCTTTGCCAGCTCGACCGCATCAACGCCTACGTGCACGCGAAAGGCGGCAAAATATTCGAACTCGACGTGCTCGACGTTAACCGCAATTACTGCGACGTTTCCTGCGAAACGCCCGGTTTTTTTATCGATCATTTCGCCGGCGCGGAAGACGTGGAGCGACTCGCCCAAGACGGGCGGCTGCCGACGCGGCCGGTTTTCGCCGAGACCCAGTATCAGGAACTTTCGCTCGAGGCTTCCCGCAACGAAGTTCAGCTCAAGGCGAACGGGCTTTTCGGGTCCTTTCAGCAGCCGCTTTCCCTGCGCAAGCAGTATAACTTCCGAGACGAGGGCATCCAAGTTCAGTGCATCCTCAAAAACGAAAGTCCGCTCAACCTTTCGGGGGCGTTCCTGATCGAATTCGCGCCGGCGCTCACGCGGGCGCGCGACCGCTTTCCCATTATGTCCGTGTACGCCCACGACGCGCGCCGTGACGGGCCCTTCGAGCGAGTCCAGTACGACGACGTCGCCTGGGTCAGGATTAAGGACTCGGTATCCGACGTCACGTTCACGCTTGAGCCGAACGAGAACGCCTCGCTCATCGCCGTTCCGCTCGCGTGCGGGGGCTATGACACGGCAAAGCTCTATCTTCACTGGAAGGTCGACTTAAGTCCCGGGTTCGAGACCGAGAAGACGGTGTTCCTCAAGATCGACGGCTGACGCGATTCCCGTTGATTATCTCGGCGGGAAAAGGTATGATATCCGTTATGAAACGCAAACTCGTCACTTCCGCGTTGCCGTACGTGAATAATATCCCTCACCTCGGAAACCTCATTCAAGTCCTTTCGGCCGACGTTTATTCCCGATTCTGCCGCCTTCGCGGGTACGACACCCTGTACGTCTGCGGCACCGATGAATACGGCACCGCCACCGAAACGCGCGCGCAAGAGGAGGGGAAGTCCCCCCGGGAACTGTGCGACCATTATCACGCGATCCACTGCGATATCTATAATTGGTTCGGCATCGCCTTCGACCATTTCGGCCGTACCTCGACGCCCCAGCAAACCGAGATCACCCAAACGATGTTCCTCGATCTCGAGAAAAACGGCTTCATCAAGGAACACGCCATCGAGCAGCTGTACTGTTCCTCGTGCGGCCGCTTTCTCGCCGACCGCTACGTGCGCGGGACTTGCCCCTCGTGCGGATACGAGGACGCGCGCGGCGACCAGTGCGAGCACTGCGGAAAACTGCTTGACCCGACGGAGCTAAAAAACCCGCGCTGCTCGACCTGCGGCGCGACGCCCGAAATTAAGTCCACGAAGCATCTCTATATCGACCTTCCCGGCATTCTGCCCAACTACGCGTCCTGGATGCAGGAAGCGAGCGAGCGCGGGCAATGGTCGCGCAACGCTATCCAAATGACCCAAGCATGGATTCGCGATGGGCTCCAGGAACGGGCGATCACCCGCGACCTCAAGTGGGGCATTCCCGTTCCCCGCGCCGGTTACGAGAAAAAAGTCTTTTACGTTTGGTTCGACGCGCCGATCGGCTATATTTCGATCTCGAAATGCCTGACCGACCGACTTTCGTCGGAGGGAAAGCTCCCGGCCACGGGAGATTGGAAAGAATGGTGGCAAAACCCCTCAGAAGTCGAGCTTTTTCAGTTCATCGGCAAGGATAACATCCCGTTTCATACGGTCATTTTCCCGTCAAGCCTCATCGGCTCGGGCAAAAATTGGACCAAGCTCTTTCACATGTCGAGCACCGAGTATCTCAACTACGAGGCGGGGAAATTCTCCAAGTCGAAGGGAATCGGCGTTTTCGGGTCCGACGCGAAAGAGTCGGGAATTCCGGCCGATATGTGGCGCTTCTACATTTTCTACAACCGACCCGAAAAGGCTGACGCCCTGTTTACCTGGAAAGACTTTCAGGAAAAGACGAACTCCGAGCTTATCGGCAACCTCGGCAATCTCGTGAACCGCACGCTGACTTTCGTCGCCCGCTACTATGAGGGGAACATTCCCTCCGTCGACGGCATGAAGTCCGCGCGAGACGATATACGCGCGTCCACGACCGCGCTCCGGGAGGCCGCGCTCGCCTCGATCGCGCGCATGACCGAATCGCTCGAGTGGGCCGACCTTCGCGACGCGTTTCGCGAGGCGTTCGCGCTTTCGTCCGTCGCCAATAAGGCCTTCCAGGACGGAGAGCCGTGGAAAACGCGCACCGCGGACCCCGAAAAGGCAGAGGCCCTCATTCACGAGCTTTGCTACGTCATTAAAGACATCATGATCGCGGTACATCCTTATATGCCGAGCTTCGCCGCCAAAGTCGCCTCTTTTTTCGGCAAGTCGATTTGGTCGGGCTTCGTGTTTAACGAAAGCGAGGCCTTGGCCGGAAAGGACTCAGTCGCCCTGGGCTATAAGCCGCCGGACGGAACCCTCGCGTGGGAAAATTTGGGTAAACGCGAAGGCTTGGAGACCGTTTCCCAGCCGGAAATCATTTTTAAACCGATGGACGACGCGACGGCTAACGCGTATCGCGAGCGGTACGCGGGTTCTCAAAAAGAGCGAAAAGAGAAGGAAGCGAAAATGAACGAGACGACGAAACCAGGGCCGGCGCCGGAGCCCAAGGCGAAAGACGCCGCGCCCGCGCAAGCCGCAGACCTTATTTTCAACGAGAAAATCGCGCTAAAAACCGCGAAAATCGTGAAAATTGAGCGGCATCCCGACGCGGAAAAACTGTACGTCGAAACGCTTGACGACGGTTCCGGAGCGGAACGCGTCATTATCTCGGGCCTCGTGCCGTATTTTACCGCCGAGGAGCTCCTCGGTAAGTCCATTATCATCGCCGATAACCTAAAGCCGCGAAAAATGCGCGGCATCGAGTCAAAAGGCATGCTCCTCGCCGGGGATTATACCGACGCGGACGGAACCGAGCATGTCGAGGTTCTTGACTCCTCGTGGGCCGCCCCGGGTACTCCCGTCATTCTCGAGGGCGCCGATCCTGCCGCGAAAAAACCCGAATCGATCGACGCGGACACTTTCTTTTCCGCGCCGATGAAAATCGAGAATCACGTCGTGACCATCGGCGGCAAAACGCTCACGATTGCCGGGAAACCGGTTACCGCGAAAAACGTCGCGTCGGGCGAAGTTTCCTAATTCCCGAACTGATCATGACCATTGAAAAATTAACTCTCGGGACGGAGGGGACTCGCACGTTTTCCCTTCTCCCGAACTCCTTTCTCCAAACGCCGTTTTGGGCGAGCTTTAAGGAAGATCACGGATGGAAAGCTTTTTTTTTCCTTCTCGACGAAACCCTTCCGCTTACCGTATTAGTCCGCCCCTTATCTCGTTTCGCCTCAATCGCCTATGTCCCGCTCGGACCCGCGCTTTCGATCGCGGAATCGTCCGAGCGCACCGCGAAACTTTTAGAGACCGCGCGCGCGCTGCGGCCATTTTTGCCGAAAAACGTCATCGCGGTCCGGTTTGACCCGCCCTGGGGAACTACGATCGAGAACGCCGCTGACGAAGAATGTCATATTGAGCACACATTTCCCGCACCCTTAGCGCGACCGGCGCGGAAGGCAAGCGCGGACGTTCAGCCGCCCGATACCGTCATCCTCGACCTTACGCTCTCGAGCGAGACCTTACTCGCGAACATGAAGCCGAAATGGCGATACAACGTAAAACTCGCGGAAAAAAAAGGCGTTCAGATACGGGCGCTCAGCGGGATAGAAGGCGCGACCGAGGGAATAGACGCCTTTTACGGCCTTTACTTAGAGACGGCGAAGCGCGACGGCATCGCCGTGCACGATAAAGAATATTACCGGGACTTAATCGCGGGCGCGGCGGACTATCGGGCGACCGATTTAGACAATCGGATTTCGGCGCGCGTGTATCTCGCCGAGCACGAAGGAAAGCCGATTGCGTCTATCGTGACGCTTTTTTCGGGAAAGGAAGCGACCTATCTCTACGGGGCGTCATCGAACGAAAAAAGAAATTTAATGCCGGCGTATGCCCTCCAATGGCGGGCTATACGCGACGCGGCGGAATGGGGCTGCGAACGGTACGACTTCTACGGCATTCCGCCGAACGACGACCCAACGCATCCCATGCATGGCCTTTGGCGATTCAAGACGGGTTTCGGCGGGGCGATAGTCCATAGGATCGGCAGTTGGGACATTCCCGAGAGACCGATACTCTACGCCGCTTACCGACTCGCCGAAAGCGCCCGCTCCTTTTGGTTTAAGAAAGCGGTTAAGCGCTTGCGAGGAATTCGGCGCACGTCATAAGCCGAACGCCGGCCTGCTCCATTTCCGTAAGGAAAGAAGAGCCGAGTCCCTCGAATCCCGTTACATTTGAGCTCGCGTCGGTGAGAACGATGAGCTTGGACGCCGCGATGCAGGTGATGAGGTCCCGCACGGTATTCGCGACGCAATGAGAGAGCGCTTCACCGGCGATGGCGACGTTATCGGCGGTCTTGAGCCGCTCGATCAGCGCGAAATTCGTCCTCGATTGCGGGTCTGCGGCGTCCGACACTTCCGCCCTGATGGCGCTATAATGCTCGGTTCGCACGTTCGACCCCTTGTACGTATAGTCGACGATCCGACCGGGCATAGCCGACTCCCACGCGATGAGCGCGTCTTCCAGCGGGTAAAAAATATCGTGGCCCCAGGTGCCTATGAGGCAATGCGGCGGCCAAACGCATAAACTGTATTTCTCGGTCTTCGTGAGCGTCGCCACGTATTCCTCGGCGTATCGCTGGTATTGCGGCACGCTCGCGCGGTATTTTCCGGACGAAAGGGATTCGCTCGTGATGGTAGTAAAGGGCGCGGGTGGCTGTCCGTCTTTGTCCAGCCAAAAAATCGGGTGCGCGATATGAAAAAGATGATGGGTATCCATCGTTACGTGCACGCTCGACAGGCGATTTCCGAGAGAGCCGATCAAATCGATAATTCGCGCGCAGTCCTCGGTGGCTCCGGGCACGCAAAGCGAGCCTTTCGGGTCGCAAAAATCGTTTTGTGGGTCGATGAGAAGCAAAGTGTTAGTCATGGGCGACAGTGTACCACAGCGCGTCTCATTGTCAAGCGACCGGGATTCGGATATAATCCAAAATAATGAATCTTGAGGCCTTTATTCTCGGTTGCGGCGGCATGATGCCGTTGCCCTATAGACACCTGACATCCGTCTTATTGCGCCGCGAAGGCGATCTTTTCCTTTTTGACGCCGGGGAGGGCACGCAGGTTTCCCTGCGGAAGCTCAACCTTCGCTGGAAAAAAATAAACGCGATTTTTATCAGCCACACCCATGCCGACCACGTCACCGGCCTGCCCGGCCTGCTCATGCTATCGGCGCAAGTGGACCGCGACGACCCTCTCTATATTTTCGGTCCCCCGAAAATCGCCGAATACGTCGAAACGAGCAGAAAAGTGCTTGATATGTTCATTAACTACGAAATCATCGTGAAGGAAGTTACCGCGCCGGGCGTCGTGTATAGCCAAGACGACTTTGACATCCGCGCCTTCCCACTGAGTCACACGAAACCCTGCGTTGGCTATACCCTCGAAGAGCATCCGCGCCCCGGCGCGTTTAATCCCGAGCGCGCGAAGGCGCTCAACGTGCCCTGCGGGCCCCTTTGGTCTAAGCTCCAATCGGGCGAGACGGTTTCTTCCGCCGATGGTGCCGAGGTACGTCCGCAAGACGTGATGGGCGATCAGAGAAAAGGGCGAAAATTCAGCTTTGTCACCGACACGAAATATTTGCCGTCGAT
>QKAR01000113.1 GCA_003246335.1 Spirochaetales bacterium
CGCGGGAATCATCCATATCCAAATGGGCCAACATGACAAGGCGGTTATCGATTTCGACATCGGCCTCAAGCACGAGGAAATCTCCAAAGAGCTCGCGACCGACCTCCGCTATCGGCTCGCGGTCACGCTCATCAAGACGCAGGATTTAGGCAGGGCGATCACGACCCTCAAGGAAATTCAGCGCATTACCCCGGGCTACAAGGACGTTCCGGGACTCATCGTCCGCTACCAAGAGCTCAATCAAAATAAAAACCTTCAAACCTATCTCATGGCCGTGCAAAGCGAATTCGTCGCGCTCTGCCGAAAGATCGTCGTGCAGTTTTTCCCGAACGCGAAAGTTAAAATCACCGACATAGCGGTGTTCGCCGACTACATCGATATTCTTTCGGAAGTCGACACGGCGAAATGGTCGGACATCGTCATTTTTAGGTTTTTCCGATCGCAGGGAGTCGTCGGCGAGCTTCTGCTTCGCGATTTCCACGCGCGCATAAAGGACCTTAAGGCGGGAAAGGGCATTTGCCTTTCGGCCGGCGTCTATTCCGAAGAATCCCGAAAGTTCACCGAAGGGCGGCCGATCGACCTTTTCGACAAGGAACGGCTCAACAAGATACTCAACTCGGTCGACACTGGCTCGCCGCTGCGCTTATAACGACGAGATTTCGTTCCTCGTTTTCGAGAAACGGAACCGGCGTGGCTTTCGCCTCCCATGAACCGATTACGCCGCTAATCCCGGCCATTTCCTCGAGAATTTTCTCTCGGCGGGCTTTCCACGCGGCGAGCACGCCGTTCGGGCGAGAGCCGTCAGCCGACCGCGTAAGCGCCAGAAGGGAACGCGTCATCTCCGCGTCAAGCGGACGAAACGCGCGAAACACGACGACGTCAAACGACGCCGTCGGCGCTTTTTCAAGCTCCACGTTCAGAACGGTCACGTTTTTTAAGCCTAAAATCGCGACGCAATTTTGCAAAAAAGCGCATCGTTTACTCATACGCTCGATAAGCGTAAACCGAAGGTTCGGAAAGGCGATCGCGAGCGGAATGCCGGGAAACCCGGCCCCGGAACCCACGTCGGCGATTTGCGCATCCGGCCCGGCCGAAGCGGCAAGCGTCGCGATCGTTGCCCACGGCGCGAGACTGTCCAGAAGGTGGCGAACGACGAGATCTTGCCGTCCCCGCTCGCTGCCGGGTTCCGCGCCGACGAGATCGAACACCGCGTTAAAAAGCTCAAGCTCGCGGATATAGCGGTTCAATAGGGAGATCATGTCGGAACGGTCACGGATCGGAACCGGCGCGAGGGATCCCGCATCGACTTCGTCGGACGCGAAGCCGAGCGCGGAAAGCCCGCGCTCGAGCAACTCGGCCGAGGGAAAGGGAAACGCCGCGACGCCGTCAAGATTCGACGGCCGCTGCGCGATTTTTTTCCCCGCCATGGGTTATTTCTTGTCCTTCAGCAAAATCGCGAAAGGATTGTACGTCATGCCGTCGTCGTCCCGGGCGCTGCGCTCGGCGCGCGAGCCTCTATCGTCGCGGCCTCCGCGGTCATTCCGGTAATTTCTATCGTCGCGCCCGCCAGAGGGGCGCCTTCCGTCCGCGACGGCGGTCTGCGACCCAGTGGAACCAGGCGCGCCGGGTTTCTTCGCGACGACCACTCGCCGAGCCCCGTCGGCTCTGGCTCCGTCCTGCGCGCCATCCCGGCGGCCGCGGTCGCCGCCGCGGGAATCCGAGCCGGCGGTTTTGCACGAAAGGCTGATGCGCCGGCGATCGGGATCGAGCCCGATGATCCGGCATTCCTTCACGTCGCCGACTTTTACCACTTCCATCGGGTCCTTCACGAAGTGATCGCTCATCTCGGAAAGATGGAGCAAGGCGGTTTCCTTCAAACCGAGGTCGACGAAGGCGCCGAAGTCGACGACGTTCTTTATCTTACCCGTTACCATCATGCCTTCCTTGAGGTCCTCGAACGAGAGGACGCCTTTCTGCATGATCGGCTTCGGATAGCCGTCGCGGGGGTCGCGGTTCGGCTTTTTCAATTCCTCGATGATATCGTCGATCGTCTGGTCGCCGAGCTCGAACTTCGTCTTGATTTCCGCGCGGGTTTCGCGCGTCACGTCGCTTTTGCCCTGCACGAGGTCGAATACCGCGCGCGCGGCGGAATAGTTTTCGGGGTGAACCCAGCTATTGTCGAGCGGGTCGCCGCTTTCCGGGATTTTGAGAAATCCCGCGCACTGCTCGAAACTCTTCGGGCCCATGCCGGGAACCTTCATCAGGTCCTCGCGGCTCGTGATCGTTCCGGTCGATTCGCGATAGGCGACGATCTTCTTCGCGAGCGAGCCGTTAATGCCGGAAACGTATTTCAAAAGCGAAAAGCTTGCCGTGTTCAGGTTGACCCCGACGTTGTTCACGACCGAGCCGACGACCTCGTCGAGGGTCTCGGAAAGCTTTTTCTGGTTGACGTCGTGCTGATAGAGTCCCACGCCGATGGACTTCGGGTCGATTTTAACGAGCTCGGCGAGCGGGTCCTGAAGCCGG
The DNA here is from genome assembly GCA_003246335.1 of Spirochaetales bacterium. GTDB lineage: Bacteria > Spirochaetota > Spirochaetia > Treponematales > Treponemataceae > Teretinema. The sequence goes on from QKAR01000113.1 coordinate 2,527, forward strand.
CGGCCGATGGAGATGGCGCCGCGGATCGTCAAGTCGAGCTCGGGGAACTCCTCGCGGGCGATGTCGCTCGCCGAATACACCGACGCCCCATCCTCGTCGACCACGGTATACAGAACCGTCGGGCAATGCTCGGAAATGACGCGGGAGACGATCTCCTGCACCTCGCGCGTGCCGGTACCGTTGCCGATCGCGACGAGCTGCACGTCATAATCCTTGATTGCCTTCAAAATCGCG
>QKAR01000083.1 GCA_003246335.1 Spirochaetales bacterium
CGAAAGCCCGTCGCACGAAATCCCACGCTTTATGGATTATGGCGTAGAGCGCGGCGGCGGCCTTCTCGTGGCTGGCGATGCCCTCGGGAGAGAGTACGCTCGCGATTCGCTGTACGAGACTTGCGGCGCTCGTCGTTTCGATGCCGAAGGATTTAACCAAATCGGCGGTCGCGGCGTCGACCGTCGAGAGCACGGCGAGACGAGGGTCAGAAAGCATGGCGATTTTTTTTCCGGAAAAAGCGCGTAGTCGCTCGCAGAGGTCGTCAAAGCCAGTATAAATCTCCCGTTCTCCGGGCAGCGCGTCAAGCGATCCGCTTTCTATCGTGTGCACGATCTTAACCGGATTGCCCGAGCTGGGTACCCAGTAAAACCAACGACGTGAGGATAACGAAGACTCGTCGAGGCCGAGCAAATCATCCGTAATGCGGTCTCTGTGGTGAAAATTACAAAAAAGCCATCCGTCGAGCCGTTCCTCGCGAATGGCGTGTTGATATTGAGCGAGTGAAAACATGAGCGGTTAGTACTTTATTTCCAGGGTATCAACTTTAAACTTATCGTTATAGGGGACGCCGCTCGTCAGCGTTCCCCACGCGGGATCGCGGATATTGCTCGGGGCGGTAATGCGCACGTGGTCGAACGCGCCATCTTTCGTGACGATCGTTACGTAGGGCCCGACGTTTTGCGAAGTGAGGTTAAGAACCGCCTTAGTGGGCCGGTTTTCGAGCCATTCTTTCGGCACGAAGATTTCAGCCGTTCCAAGGCTCGCCGGGCGTCGATACACGATGTAATAACCCATGGCATGCGGGTAAATTTTCAGGATTGAAACGTTCGTATAGTAGTACTCACCGCTATCCTGCGCCGCTAGCGAACTTACGCCGAACGCTGAGAAGAAAAGAATCAAAGAGGCCAAAAGGATCGACGATTTCTTCATTTCAATAACCTCCAAAGCATCGATTAAAGTATACGCATGACTTTATAAAGTTGCAAGCATTAATGCCTTGATCGTATGCTTGCGGTTTTCAGCCTGATCCCAGACCCTGCTCGCGGTACCCTCGATAACCGGGACGGTTACTTCCTCGCCCTTTACCGCGGGAAGGCAATGCAGAAATACGCACGACGAGTTTCCGGTTCTCGCCATAAGGCTCTCGTTAACCTGATAGGGAGACAGGAGCCTGACGCGCTCGTCGCGTCGCGATTCCTCTCCCATCGAAACCCAAACGTCGGTATAGAGGGCGTTCGCGCCGGCGACCGCGTCGAGAGAATCCGTGATCGTTATTTTTGCCCCGGAAACTCCCGACCATTTTTCGCACTCGCCGAGGAGCGCTTGGTCCATACAGAGCTCCTTCGGGGAGATGACGGTGTAGTCGAGTCCGAGCTTCGAAGAGATGACCGCGAGCGAACGCGCGACGTTATTGCGCCCGTCCCCGACGAAGCAAAGTTTAAGACCTTTGGTCTTGCCGAAAACTTCCTTGAGCGTCATGACGTCGGCAAGCGCCTGCGTCGGGTGGTACTCGTCGGTGAGCCCGTTGTAGACCGGCACTCCCGCCTCGCGGGCGAGCGTTTCGACGGTCGCCTGCTTGAAGCCGCGGAACTCTATCGCGGAAAACATCCTGCCGAGGACGCGGGCCGTGTCCTCAACCGATTCTTTCGAGCCTAACTGAATGTCCTGGGTCGATAGGAACACCGGATGACCGCCTTCTTCACCGAACGCGGTTTCGAAGGCGCAACGGGTACGCGTCGAGCGTTTCTCGAAAATGAGCGCGAGCGTTTTGCCGATAAAGCGCTGATGCACGTCGCCGTTACGCGACGAACGTTTGGTACTTTCGGCCAATTCGAGGATATACTCGATTTCCTCAGGAGACCAATCCTTCAGGTTGACCAATGATTTTCCCTTCAGCGCGGCCGGATTCATACAACACCCCTTCAAAGAACTCGCTATTTGCGAGGTTTGGGGTTATACTAGCAACCAGAACACTCGCTGTCAATGCGAAAACGAGGGGTCTCAATGCTGAATATCTACATCGAACTGCGCTATCATCGTCAGCTTAGCAGGATTTGCCCCGACGTCGTCGATCGTTTTTTTTCACAGGCTTCCGCGCTCGCGAAAAAGGGCGGCGGGTCGATAATCCTTTCCTCCGGCGCGATGCTCTGCGCTTTTGACCAGGAACACGTGGGTTGCGCCTTTTCGGTCTCGCTCGCGATTCGCGGACTTCGCGAGCTCTTGAATGAAAATCGCGCGCGCGTGCGGGAATATTTCGTGTTGGTCGAGCGCTCCGACCGGCCCCTTGCCTCCGACGACCTTCCCGTCCTTTCCTCCGCGTATCAATCGGTGGTTACCCTTGACGCGGCCATTTGCGTGGCGGATAACGCCGTCGCGTTTATGAGCCCCTACGCTACAATGACCGCGTTGCCCAGTACCGGCCTTTCGCTCTACGAAAGCCCGCTTGAGCCACCCGCCATCCCAGCGGACGATGGGCCGTCCCCCTTGACGGTGTACGATCCTTCCCCTCGCGGGCCGATTTCCGCCCTCCTTGACGCGATTATTTCGTCCGGTACCGTTGAGCATCCCGAGTTCCTGAACGAGGAAGGGAAGGCGACGCTCGACGAAGCCACTCACGCCATCGCGACGTATAACCTATCCCGATACTCTTCCGATCATAGCGACTTCCTCCTCGCCGCGTGCTATGACTCCATCGAGCTTTCGATTCGGTCTCG
>QKAR01000047.1 GCA_003246335.1 Spirochaetales bacterium
ATTCCCGGTTCGCGTTTATCCACGGACAGCGAGCGAAGAATATTTTTTTTTACCGCGTCCTTCGTCAGCCGATACGCGAAAGATCCGTCATCGTCCCGCTCGTATACGTGCTTGAGACCGCGCGACGCGAGAAACGAAGGGTTCACGTCGAAGGGGCTGCGGGCCAAGAGCTCGCACTCAAATCGATCGGAGTCGCCGGGACCGAAAACCCGCAGGGAGTCCGACGCGGCGAGCTCGTTGACGCGCTCCCAAAATTCTTTGCCCCTAGCCGATAACAGAACGGCTCCCTCGCGCGAAAATCGCAGGGTAAGAACGTCCGCTCCCGCGAGATAAACGGGCGCCGAAGCTTCGGCCTGCCAGTACGAGGAAGCGAAGCCTCGGTAAGAGACGACGAGAGCCGGTTCCGCACGCATCAACGCGCGCGCGAGACCGAGCGCTGGATACTCGCGGGAAACGCCGCGCCAACGGGAACCGACCTCGCAGGGGATCGCGACGGGAAACTCATCCTTTCGCGCCAGGGCGACGCGCGATTTAAGCGCCTCGAGCATGACGGGCGAAAGCTTTTGACGGGACGATCCGCATAAGAGCGCGGCGTCCGGTTCCGCTTGGGAATACGCGGAGTTACGCGCGTATTGCCGCTCAAGATACGCGCGCGAGACCCCGAGGTCAAGGGCCGCCCACGGCGCGGACGCGTTTCGCTCGGGGGAAAATCCTGAAGACGCGGCGGCGGCGCGTTCGCCTGCGGCGGAGAGCTTTTCGGCGAATATTCGATAAAGACTTGCGGGAATTTCCCGCTCGTAGACGAACCCCGACTCGAGCACGGCCGCGCGAAACGCCTCGAAAACCTCTGGTCGGTCAGCCCGAAGAAGGCGATCGCACCACAGGGCCTCCTCGGCGCTCGCGGCGGCGCGGCACTCAAAACCAGCGCGCTCGGTAGTCTCGACGATTTTTCCCATGGCCGCGCGGGCAAGCTCAAGCGTCGGAGCCTGTTCGAATTCAAGAGGCGTATGAGGAAAACGCACGAGCGGCGTCACCGAAAAGACAATGCGAACTTGCTTTCCCTGCGGCGTCCGCAGGCCGGCGACCCACGAAAGGAATCGAGCCCATTCGGCATGATCGTCCGGCGTTTCGCGGGCTGTCGCGATGAGGAAGACCTTAATCTCGCGAACCGACGCGGCGACGAGCGTTTCCATCGACCTTCGGACTTGAGACTCGCTCAAATTCTTGTTAAGGAAGGCGCGCATGCGCTCGGAAACGCCCTCGAGTCCGCACGTGAACACGCTTTTTCCCAAAGCCTTTTCTACCTCCACGATCGAGGGATCCTCGGCGATGCCGTCGAACCTCTGGCTCTTGAGGCCGATTTCCCGGAACAGCGGAACGAGACCGTCGACGAGGGCGTAAAAATCGCGGTGCATGTTAAAGTTAAAGCTAAACAAGTCAATTTTGTCCGCGCCCGTTTCCGACTTGAGCGCGCGAGCCTCGGCCAAAAGCGCGGCGACGGGGGCCTCGCGATAGGGCTTGCGCGCGAACGATTCATTGCAGAAGGAGCAGAAACCGGCGCAACCCTCGGAAATGGCGAGCACCGCCTTTCCGGCGTTCCCCTCGCCCCAATTGAGCGGCATCCTCGCGTAGAGGGCTGAGACCTCGAGCGAGCGGGAGTTAAACTTGCGCACCGAGCGCGGCCTATCCGGCTCGAAAAAACCGTCAACCGACGCGAGGCTGTCGAGAATTTCCCGCTTCGGCAAACCGTCCGCGCGACCGGAGCGAATCCGCGAAAAAAGTCCCGCGATCATGCCGAAGTCTTCCCCGGTAAAAATTCCGTCAACGGGCGAGTCCGCGTGAAACAAGGCGCTCGAGCTACCCGAATTCGCGCCGCCGAGAATGACGAGCGGAATTGTCTCATCGGCGAGGCGATCCCGCTTCGAGAGCGGTATCCCCGAATTTTTCAAAAACCAGAATAAGTTCCCCATTTCCTGGGATATGGAATTGGCGAATCCGATAACGTCGAAATCCCGCCAAAATCGCTTCGTCTGCGTGCCAAAGAGCCACGGGACTCCGGCGTCGGCCAAAAGCTCGCGATCCCGAGCGGGGGGCAAAAAAGACCAATCGGGAAACCAACCGCGATCGGCGAAAAGCGAGTACAGGATATTATGGGTGAACGAAAGGCTCGTGTCCTCGTAACGGGAAAGCCTCGCGAGCAAAATCCTAAATTCCCTGCGTTCCCATTCGCCGGGATCGATCGTGTTAAACTCGCCGCCGCGGCACCAAAGCCCCCCTTGCGTAAGGCGATGGCCGTTAGCCGAAAAAAAATCGCGCGCGTCAGACATGGGCGACATCATACCGGCCCGAGATAAAAATGTCTCGTCCCAAGGATCACGAGCCGGCGTTTCCGGCGATTTCGGCGCGGCAATGATCGAAAAACGCGCGGTAGTCGGCGGCGTAGAGGGAACGCTTTAAGCATACGAAAGAATAATCATGATCGATGGAACAATCGGTCAGATCAATGCGGGCAAGCTCGCCGCGCGCCAGTTCGTCGGCGACCGAACGGCCATAGAGGAAGGCGACGCCGACGCCTGACGCCGCCAGCCGTTTTATCGCGCCGATATTGCCGATCTCCAGAACCCGGGCGAACGAGCGGATCCCGCGATTGTGCGCGGCGAGCGCGGTTTCCACGAGGGCCTCCCGCAGCAGCAGCGTTTCGGAAAGAACTTCCCCCAGAGAGATGGAACGCCCGGCGAGCGGATGGCTCGGGGCGCATACCGCGACCATGGAATCGCGCACGAGAACGTCAGCGTCGTACGAGTCCCGGTCGAACGTCCCTTCAACGAACGCGAAATCAAGGGACCCGCTCGCAAGCGAGCCGAACAGGACATCGGAATTATCGACGGTCATAAAAACCTCGTCGGAGGGACGGTCCCGGAGCCATGAAGCGAGACAGGCGGGGAGCGCGTATTCGCCAATCGTCCTCGTCGCGCCGAAACGGAGTTTGCGCCGATCGGAAATTCGCGCGACGCGCTCAATCGTTCGCTGGGCGTCCGCCTCGACGGTTTCGGCGAAACGGAGCAAAACCGCGCCTTCTGGCGTCAGAGCGAGCGTCCTTCCCCTTAGGGCGAAAAGAGGCCTCCCCAATTCCTCTTCCAGCGCGCGGATATGTTGGCTCACCGCGGGCTGGGTCAAATGCAAAAATTCCGCCGCTCGCGTATAGCTTTTGAGTCGCCATACCGAGAAAAATGAATGAAGTCGATAATCGGTTATCATAATATTTTCTAATGATAACACAAAAATATATAATTTGAACTTATACACTATCTTCGATACAATCCTATCCATGAAACAAACACTTCCCGGCATGCTGATATGCCTGTGCGTCGCGATTCCCGCGTGGTTTTTAGGAAAACTCGTCCCCGCCGTGGGAGGCGCGGTTTTTTCGATACTTTTCGGCATCATCCTTGGGTCTTTTTTTCAAAAGCCCCGTTTCCTTCCCGGGATTAAATTCACCGGAAAGAAAATCCTTCAGTACGCGATTATCCTTTTAGGTTTCGAAATGCAAATCATTGAGGTGCTCAAAACCGGAAGCAAATCCCTCGTCATCATGGCGTTTACGCTTACGGCGGCCTTCGTTACCGCCGCGATTTTTTACCGCCTGTTGCGCGTCGGGGGAAAGTCGGCGACGCTCATCGGTGTCGGAAGCTGCATTTGCGGCGGATCGGCAATCGCCGCAACGGCGCCGATTATCGGGGCCGACGACCAGGAAACGTCCCGCGCGATCTCCACCATTTTCCTTTTCAACATCGTCGCGGTGTTTTTGTTTCCCGCCCTTGGACGCGCGATGGGACTCACGGATCAGGGTTTTGGCCTCTGGGCGGGCACGGCGATTAACGACACGTCGTCGGTCGTCGCCGCCGGCTCGGTGTGGAGCGAGGCCGCGGGAAACGGAACGGCGCTCGCCCTCGCGACCATCGTCAAATTGACGCGAACGCTCCTCATCATACCCATCACGCTCGCGCTCGCCCTCATCCAATCCCGCACGGCGAAAAAAAACGGAACGACGGCAAGCGGATATCACTTCGCGAAAATTTTCCCGTGGTTCGTCATTGGCTTCGCGCTCGCCGCCGTCATCAATTCTTTTCTCGGACTTCCGCCCGCGGTCACGAAAAACCTCGCGACGGCGGGCAAGTTCCTCATCGTCATGGCGATGGCGGCGATAGGACTCTCGACGAACGCGAAGACGCTTTTTTCCGCGGGATGGCGAGGGCTCGTGCTCGGGCTATGCTGTTGGGCTGCCGTCGCGGTAACCTCGCTCGCGGCTCAGCGGCTTTCCGGATTACTGTAAGAAAACAGAGTGATCCCGCCAGATAAATAACTAAAGTCTTCGCGCCTGTTTAGGCGCAATTCGTTGCAATCGATTTCCGCAAACCTATACTTGAGGTTATGACGGAGAAAAACCAGACGCCTTCTCCCGGTAACATACTCGTCGTCGACGACGACGAGCGTAACCGCAAACTGCTCATCACCCTCCTCGAAGCCGAAACGTACCGCGCGATGGCTGTTAGCTCGGGCGCGGAAGCCCTCTCCATAGCGACCGTGGAACCGTTCGACCTCATCATCCTCGACATCATGATGCCGGGCATGGACGGATACGAAACGGTTGCGCGGCTAAAAGCGAACGCGGAAACGAAACGGATTCCGGTCATCATGCTCACGTCCCTCGACGACCGAACGTCGAAGCTCACCGCGCTCGAGGCGGGCGCGGAGGAATTCCTGACGAAACCCATCGACCGCATCGACTTAATAACGCGGGTCAGGAATCTTTTGCGATTGAAGGAATACGGGGATTTTCTCGCGCGGCATAACGAGATCCTCGCGCAGCAAGTGCAGGAGAGAACCGCGCAGCTCGAGAGCGCGTATCAAGAAACCCTGTTCACGTTGCTTCGCGCGAGCGAATTTCGCGACGAGGACACCGGTGCCCATATCGCGAGAATCGGGTTGTACAGCGA
>QKAR01000069.1 GCA_003246335.1 Spirochaetales bacterium
CGGTTTTTCGATTCCGGAAATACGGGACATCGTTCGCGGCCGCGATCTCGTCGCGATTTTCGAGGAAAAAAGCCGCGAACTTGAAGCGCAGGCTTCGGACATCTCCCGTCAGCTGTCCTCGATCCGCCATTACTTAGCCGCGTTCGAGAAGGAAAAACTCATGACGTACCAAATCGTTTTAAAGGAATTGCCGCGCGCGTTCGTCTATAGTCTGCGCACGGTTGTGCCGTCGTACGATAGCTATTTCGATCTGATGCCCAAGACGGGAGCCGCCTTGGCCGCGGTAAACCCCGAGCTCGCGTGCGTCGACGATCCTCCCTACTGCTTCGTGAAATATCACGACGGCGAATACCGCGAGCGCGATATCGACATCGAGCTCTGCGAGGAAGTGACCGGTCCCGGCAACGGCAAACTGCCGGAAGGCATGGAGTTTAAATGGATTGAACGCGTACCGCAGGCCGCCTGCGTCCTGCACAAAGGACCGTATTCGCTCCTCAGCGCGGCCTATGCCGCCGTTTTCCGGTGGATAGAGGATAATGGGTTCGTTCCCTCGGACTACCCGAGGGAATCCTACATCGACGGAATTTGGAATAAGGAAAAGGATGAAGATTGGCTCACCGAGTTGCAGGTGCCGATTCGGCGGGAACGAGATTGATCGTCGCGGCGAAGGACGCGGAGCGTTACGGCCCCGCGTTTTTTTAGCGTATCTTTGCGCTTCGGTTGACGGAATTACCAGGCCGTAACGCCGTTATCGAGAACTCCATCGGTGCGCGAATAATTTTTCAGCGATCCACTGGCCGCCTGTATGCAGATATACGTGAGCGGGGCGTTCGGACCCGCCTTTATCGATCGTTTCGTTTCAGGCGCGATTCGCACGCTTGAACCTTCTTTCACCGCTATTGTCTCTCCGTCGAGCCAAAATTCTCCGGAGCCTGATAGCACCAAGTACGTTTCCTCGTTCTGCTGATGGTGATGAACGAACGGAGTTGCCGTTCCCGCATCCATCTTATTAATGGATACTTCGCAACCCGTGAGGCCCAACGCGTCCTTAAGCTCGACCCGAGGGACGTTTCCGATGTTCCCGCTTTCGAATTTGCTCCATGCTTTTGACATAGTATTTTTCCCCCAAAGGAATTTTTTTTCACGATGCATATGACGCCGGCCGGCGATTCAAGTCTCTTGCGACTTGCAATATACAAGTTATAATACAGTCACTTTAATTTTGCAAGTGATTATGGTATATTTTATACATGAATGAAAAAATACGCCGTTCCCCGTGCCCGATCGCGACCGCGCTTGACGTCATCGGCGATAAATGGACCTTGGTCGTCGTGCGAGATATCTTAGGCGGGAAAAAACGCTACGGTGAATTCCTCGATGGACCGGAGCGCATTACCACGAACATTCTCGCGCAACGGCTGAAATATCTCGAGGACGAAGGCCTGGTCTTAAAATTCGCGTACTGCGAGCATCCTATCCGCTATGAGTACGAACTCACCGAAAAGGGCAGGGCGCTCACGCCCGTGCTCGACGCGCTCAAGGCGTGGTCGATCGAGTGGGAAATGAAAAAAGACCCTGGCCGCGCGGCGGGCTGCCCGATTGCGTGATGATGCGACGCGTCCAACGGCATCGATTCTGTTTCTCTAGCGGCCAAGGATTAGCGGTTTTCCGCTTTTAAAAGATTTTCGAGTATTTTTTCTAAGCTCCGTTCAAATGTCGCCGCTTCGTCGGCATTCATGCCCTCATAATAGATTTCGGTCATCTTTTGGGACACTGCGGCATATTTATCCTTGAGTGCGCGGCCTTCGCTGCTACAGGAGATTATCCAAACCCGGCGATCTTTCGGCGATGGCTCGCGGACGAGAAACCCCGCCGACTCGAGCCGATCGACCATGCTCGTGAGCGTGGAAGACTCAAGCGCGGTTTCGGCCGCAAGCTCTCCCATGCTGAGTCCCCTATCGCCTCTCCAGAGCGCGAAGAGAATTCGTCCCTGTGACGGGTTGATATCGATGCCGCCAGCCTCGCGCAGGAGCCGCGCGAACACGCGCCCCCCTACTTGGTGAACTTTCGCGACTAAGAAACCGCCCTGCGAGGGCAAAGGTTTCGGCTGTTGGGCGTCGCTCATAGTTTAAAATCGAACGGTTGCGCGTCTTTCCAGCCGCGCGCGCGAACGGGAATCATCTTGAGCATGGTGTAATCGGGATCGGTCACACCTAGGGGATAGTACATCTCCCAGCCGTTTATCCAAAGCGCTTTTGCGGCTTCTTCGTCTGGCGCCACGGTACCGCTCAGCGCGAGGCCGCAAATTTCTCCGGGTAGCGCATAATACACGGTCACCCAGGGATGAGCGCCCGCGTCATGCACTTTTACCGACGAAGTGTTTGTTCCCAGGAAAACCGCTAGTCCTTTATCGGCTTGGTATGCGGCGAGGGTAGGGAATTGCTTTTCGTTCCGGAGATTGAAGAGAGCTCTCACATGGGGATAGGGGTCTGCACCAACCGTCGTAAGCGTGAGGTGGTCCGCGCGTCGCATGATGTCGAGCGCCGTCGTATTAAATGTTTTCAAATCCATAATGAT
>QKAR01000090.1 GCA_003246335.1 Spirochaetales bacterium
TCGGTTATATGTACGAAAATGGTCTTCATTATTCGGTGGATTACGTGAAGGCCGCGGAATATTACCAAAAAGCCGCGCCGACGGTCGGCCATGCCGAGGGAATCGCCTGTTTTGCCCTGGGGCACCTTTATGAGAATGGGCTCGGAGTCCCCCAAAGCGACTCGCTGGCCCTCGAGTGGTATCATCGTGGCGCGGATTTGGGAGAAGCAAACTCAATTTTGGCAATCTCCCGGTTAGGGGCAATCTAAGAAAAATTGACAACTGAAATGGCCGGTGCTATGATTATTTTAACTATGCTCAAAATATTTCATGGCGGTGAAAAATGAATGATGCCTATCTAAGCGACGCGATTCGGGATTCTTCCAGATTTTATTTTTGCGTCCTTGACCCCACGGGTAAAATCGTAACGATCAACGCTCGATTCGCGAAACTTATGGGCTCTGTCAGCGAGGACGCGCTCATCGGCGCGAAAGCCTCCGACTCGGTGAGCGGAAGCGTCGAGCTCAAATCCTTTTTCGAGTCGCTAAGCGGCGATGCTCGCCCGAAAAACGAGAGAATCGTGCAGCCGGTGCACCGAAACGGCGAAAAACCGCTGTGGATTCAATTTGACCTTTCCCCCGTGATCGCCGGCAACCGAGGGACTTGCCTATTCGTCACCGGAACCGACGTTACGGAACTGGTTCTTGCCCGCAACGAGGCGGAGCGGAGTGCCCATGAGCGCGATGGACTGATCGTACGCATGGGGCATGAGCTGAGAACTCCGATAAATACGGTTCTCGGCTACGCGAAGCTGCTTCGAGGCCTCGATGGGTTGGTCCCGGCCGCGGCGCAATATTGCGATACTATCATTTCCAACGAGACGACCCTGCTTCGCCTAATAAGCGATTTATTGGAATATTCCAAATATCAGGCGGGACAGACCGTAACCCTTTTAACCGAGACGAATATTAAAAACTTGGTTAACGAAGTATCAAAAAGCTATATAGACCAATTCAGCGCTAAGCTGCTTTCGCTTACCGTTGAGTCAAAAACGGACATTCCCGAAGCGGTTATGGCAGACTCGCAGAAAATCGCGCAGGTTCTTTCGAATCTCATCGATAATTCCCTAAAATTCACGAAAAAGGGCGGGGTCGCCATAACGCTTTCGTACGATGGCAAAATGACTATCGACGTTGAGGATACCGGTATCGGTATCGGTCCCGCCGAGGCCCCGCATATTTTCGACGTGTTGGGAAGGATAGGAACGGAAAACGAACAACAGACCGGTATTGGCATCGGTTTGGCCCTTACGCGCATATTCGCCCAGATGATGGGTGGCGACGTGGTTTTAGTCAGGTCTACGCCCGGTATCGGCACGCTGATTAGGTTTACGTTCGACGCGAAGCCCGTCGCGACCCATAAAAAAACAAGCGTTTCGATTTCAGACTATACGGAAATCGCCGGGACTTCGCGTCCGTGCAAAGTTCTTCTCGTGGACGACGTCGACATTAACCTCGCCATGCTCGAGATTTTCCTATCGCCGGCGGGCTTTAACGTGGCGGTCGCCTCGAACGGCAACGAGGCGGTCAAGTCCTTTAAGTCCTCAAAACCCGATATCGTTTTCATGGACTTAATCATGCCGGAAAAAGACGGTTTTGAGGCGACCCGCGAACTCAAGGAAATTGACCCGAACGTACCCATTATCGCCCTCACCGCGAGTATCGTCGATAGCGTGAAAGAGCAAGCCCTGGAGGCAGGCGTGAACGATTTTATGACGAAACCGTTTATCCCAGAGCGTTTTTTCGAGATTATCGCCGAGTATACCGGCATCACCTACCTCACGCGAGTTTGACCCAAAAAAAAGCCCACTGGATTTCACTCCAGCGGGCTTTTTGTTTTACGCGCCTCAAGGCGTCGCAATGTAGGCGAAGCGTTAGTATTGCAAACCGATTCCGATAAAAAGCTCCTTCGTCGATTCGCCGTCCCTGCTCGCGGTAGATTCCATTTTCCAGCCGTTCTCCGCCATGTCGCCAAGGTCAAAACCGAGACTGATGCGTCCGTAAATGCTCCGCATCTTCTTCGGGTAGACGATGAGCTCGATACCGCCTGAGTACCAACCGTCTTTCGTGGAGAATACCCTTCCGGTTTCGGGGTCATGGGTCAGCATCATGTCAAAGAACGGGGAGGCCTGCATCTCGAAGCCGATAAACTTCGTCCAATGGACGCCCGTTATTTCCTCGAAATCGACGTCCATGATCTTCACGGGCATGTCAAAGTTAAAGTTGAGGTATTCGTCCAAACCGTCGACGCGCTTATCGAGGATTCCGCGCAATTCGTCGCCGTTATTGTCGCTCGTGTCGTCGGAAAGATACTTGAAGCCGATAAAATGCGTGTAAAAGCCGATGCGGTCGGCGAATGACCAGTAGCCCTTAACGTTAGCCGTGACGGAATTCGTGGAATCGTCGGTGTTTATGTTATACGAGTACCCGTTTGAAAGCGACGCCGATAGCCCATGGCGGAAATTGCCGTGCCAATTTACCCGACCGATGGAAAAACCGTGGCCCCAGCTAAAGGTAGTGCCATCCAAGTCAGAATCGTCCATCTTGCCGTCGACAGGATCGAAGTTCCTGCTCACCGACGAATAGGGCGTCCATTGAATGTCCCCAATGGTCGTCGAGGAATAGAACGTAATGGGGAATTGTATCTCAAAACTTTCATTGAGATAGACCGCGTCGTTTTTATACATCCTCGTCACGTCTTCTTCTTCAGGGGTATTCGCGTAGAGCGTGTCCGTCGTGCGGTCGTTAATGTCGAGCTTGTTGTCGAGCGAAAAGACGACCTTCGCGAACGAAGTGACGGGAAGGCTGAGGTCAAAGCCTGAGCTGATTTTAAACTCGGGTATTTCGCCGTCGGGAATTTCGATCGAAAAATCGTTTTTCCATTTGAGGTCAAAACTATGAAATTGAAACGGAATGTCGAATCCCAGGCTCGTTTCGAGGGTCGATTGGCCGTCGTTGTCGATTCCGTACGCGATATCGGCGTCGAGCGGCTGCATGGAACCGAAGAAGTTATAGTTTTTGAGCTTGAGTTTGAGCTCGAACCCGCTGTTTGAGTCGAACGACGGCTTCGGAAGGGCGATGATATTCCAGGTGTCTCTTGTATGTACGGTGAGCTTGACGGGAATAACCCCGTCCGGGCCCGGTTGGCCGTATTCGGCGTCGATGTTCGCGCTTTCAAGCACGCGCTGGTTTCGGAATTGAATTTCCAGGTCGGCGACGTAAAACTCAAAAGCCGAAAGCCCGACGTAAATTTTCTTTTGATCGATGGGAACGGCGAGCGAGAGGGGATATTTCTTGGTCGTGCCCTTAATGTCGTACTCGACGGAATCTATCCGATACTGCGTGAGATCCTGCATGATAGGCGCCGTGTCAATCGGCGCGTCCATCGCGGCTCCCGGGGTCTGTGTTTCGGGATTTTGGGCGAAAAGCGCGCTGGAAAGGCCGGCTAAACAAAGCGTAACAGCGAAAAGATGTCGTCGAGGCATCGTAAGGCTCCTAGTTCGATTCCGTGCGGGAAAGAATTTCATTCTTGCGGAAATGAATGATGCTGAAAAAAAGCAAGCCCATAAGGTAGACCGCTATCAGCAATATTACGGCGAAGACGCCTCGAATCCATACGGCGCACGAGACGAAAAGGCAAATAATAAATTGGAATGTAGCCACGATGAGCAAAACTTGCCGCTTCGTGAATCCCATGAGGATGAGCTTATGGTGTAAATGAAAACGGTCGGGGCTGTCAATCCTGCGGCCGTCGCGCTTTCGCCGCCAGATGGCCGCGATAGTATCGTAGATCGGGATTATCAAAATGGCCGCCGCGTAGGGAAGGGCTATGGTCGCGAAACCGTCCTTCGTGTTCATGAGCGGGAGCACCGAAAGCACGAATCCCAAGAATTGGCTTCCTCCGTCGCCCATGAAAATGCGGGCGTTCGGTAACGGAAGGTTAAAGACCAAAAAGCCCAAGACCGCGATAGCGAGAATGACGCACACGAGAGCCGCGACTTTGCTGTCGTAATATAGGAAAAAAACGCCGTAAGTCACGGCGGAAAGCGTCGCGAGCGAGCCCGCCTGCCCGTCAAGTCCGTCGATGAGGTTAAAGGCGTTAGTGACGCCGATAATCCACACGAAAGTGAGCGGAAAGCGCCAGATGCCCATATCCCAGGCGAAATCGAGGGAGCCGAGCGTAATGCGGGAAAAAGTGAAATTACCGGCGAGGACGACGATCGCGGCCACGCACTGGGCGAGGAGTTTATACCGCGCGCGCCAGGGCTTGAAATCGTCCCATACGCCCATGACGAAAATTATCGCGCTTCCGAGGATGAGCGCCCAGAGGTTGTTGCCCAGCTTGTGAAAATCGAACGACAGAAATAATAAGACGAGCCCGACGAGAAAACCGATAAAAATACCGATGCCGCCGAGTCGAGGCACGTTTCCCGTATGGATTTTGCGGTCGTCCACGGAATCGAAAATATTGTATTTCGTCGTCAGCCGAATAATCGTCGCGACGGAAACGATTGAAGCGAGAAAAGCGACAAAAAGGACTATCAGTCCGTTGACCATTCAACGCACTCCTAAAGTTTTATTTTATTGTACGACAAAATTATCTATTATATCAAGATAGGCGTTGAGCACGATTTGCTCGTCAAAACGAGTCTCCGCGAGGCGCCGGGACGCCTGACCCATCTTTTCGCGTTCTTCGGGCGCTAAGGCGACCATCCGGAGCATTCGCTCGGCGAGATCGCCCCCATCGCGGGGCCGGCACAGATAACCGTTTACGCCTTCTTCGACCGGTTCCCGCGTGCCGACGGAGTCCGCGGCGATTAACGGTTTCGCGCTCGCGGCCGCCTCAAGGAGCGAACGGGGAATTCCCTCGCGATAATACGAGGGAAGCACGACGCAATCGGCCCGGTCGAGCCAAACGCGCACGTCGTCCGTCGGTCCCGGGGCGATGACCGTTCCGTCGGCGACCGCTTCCGCGAGCGTTTTCGCGTCCGCCATGTGCGGGTCGGCGGGGTCATGGGCGCCGAGAAGGATACATTCGACCGGTATCCCGGCTTTCGATTTAACGATTCTCGCCGCCTGGATAAACTCCTCGACACCCTTCGCGCGCAAAAGCCTTCCGACGAAAAGGAACGTAAAAGGCCCGCCGTTTTTCTTTCTCGGCGTAAAATGCGTCAAGTCAACGCCCGAGCCGGGAAGCAAGGCGGTTACCTCGGGCTTGACGAGGCCCGCGCCGAGAAAAAGGGCGCTATCGTCGCCGTTTTGGAAAAAAACGCGCCGCGCGCGCGCGAAGGCGAATCGGTAGAGGCATCGCACGATTTTCGACAAAAACGTTTCCGTAACGAACACTTCGCCTAAGCCCGTGACGTTGCTGACGCAGGCGGTTCCGCACAGGCGTCCGGCGAGCGACCCATAGAGATTCGGCTTAATCGTATACTGAAAGGCAAGGTCCGCGCGCTCGCGGCGATAGGCCCGTATGAAAGAAAAAAGAGTCCAAAGCTCCTTGATCGGGTTAGCGCTTTTCGCCCAGAGGCGAACGGGCACGAAACGTGCCCCTATCTCGGCGAATCGGCTACTGTACGCGTCCGGTGGGGCGATCACGACTATTTCGTGTCCGCGCACGGCGCAGGCTTTCATGAGATTCGCGCGGAAGTTCCACGCATACCAAGAAGTATTGGCGACGACGAGGATTTTCATTTATTTTGCTCTTACCGCGTTCAAGTTCCATTTTTTGGGGCGGCTCAGGCCCTGCACGTAAATGGCTCCCTTGAGCGGGGCGTAAAGCTCCAGCGTTTTAAGCGGCGCCGTGACCAGCATTTTCTTCACGGTTATGCCGTACGCGCCGGAAAATTTCAGCGCGCTGACCGTTTCAAACCCGAATTTTTTCTCGTATCGCACCGTCCCAATCTCTATATAGTTTTCCATCGGGGCTTCAAGAAAAATGTCAAGCGCGCGCTGTCCCTTGGCTTTCGTCGCGCCGACCTCAAGGTGTTCCAGTTTGTCGACCGGGAGTATGGCGAGCACGCGCTCGCCGCCGAAATCGAAAGCCAGCTGTGCCTTGCGCAGGGACGAGCCCCTCATGACGACGCGCGAGTTTTGCGGGGCGACGACGCGGTTTACGCAGTCGATAAGCTCAAACACGTTAATTTCAAGCTCGTCGCAGAGCGCGATAAGGGTTTCCACTTGATCGTCGTCCAGCGTGACGGTAGTCGCCGGCGCTATGGAAAAATCGGCGAGAGTCGCGGCGATTCGCGCGGCGGCGCCATTCGCGCCGGGTTTATCGGCGGCGCTAATGGCAGTCGCGAGCGCCACGCACGTAATCATCGCGAATATTCGTTTCGTCGTCATCGGGTAACCTCCTCCATTATAGCCGTAAAGCGCGCGGGTACCGCGTCGATGTCCGCGCGGTAGCGCGTCGCCGCGTTCCTCGCGATGGTTGCGCGCTCATCCTCATGCGCGAGGTAATAGTCGGCTTTTTCGGCTAGATCTTCGGCGTCCCAGGAAAAAGGAACGTACGTAACGCCCGCGTCAAAGACGTTCGGCCAGGTTTCAAGGTGCGACATATCGGGTTTCAGGAGCAGCGCTCCGCTGCGTACGGTCTCGAAATCGCGGAGGCAAAGCTCGCCCCAGCCGAAGGGACTTAAGACGATCTTAGAATCCTTGGTTTCTCGGTTAAATTGGCTTTGCTTCACGTTTCCGGTGAGGAAATTCGGGTTCCCCTCGATTTTCTCGAGAATGAGCTTTCGCTGATGGGTGATCGAAGGTCGCGTAATCATGCCCATGCGCGCGTGAACGGGATAGCGGCCTTTGTTATCGCTCACGGCGCGCTCAGGGTCAAAACGGTCGCGCCGGTACAGTAGCCGCGCGATTTTAGGGTTCGTCAGGCGCGCGAGCGCGACGCCCGATCGTTGGCGCGTCTGCGCTCGGGGAAAGTTGCCGATGCCGATATTCCAGGAAAGCCTCAGTTTATCCAGTTGCGCGGGATCGGTTGCCACGGCGCGGGTTTTCGCGTCCGAGTCAACGACGCCGTATTTCTCGTGGTAATAGTTCGAATACAGCTCTTTCCCATAGAGTTCTCGGCTATAGAGCGAACGGTCCCGGAAAAGCGCTTTGGTGTAGAAAAGATCGACGAAGGGAAGCACTTCAAGGCGCGGAATGCCGCCGCCGGCGTCGTCGTGAAAAAAGACGACGCGCTCGTACTTGTTGCGCAGCGCGGCTAACAACTCAAGATCGACGCGGTCGGGCTTAATAAACTGGCGCATGAGCACGATGACGCGGTTTTTATCCTTCTTGAGGCACCAGTCGGCATTCGCCGTGTAGGTAAAGCGGAATCGGCGATCCTCGTTTAAAAAAAACGGCGAAAGGGAGTAAAAACAGGAAATACGATCCACGAGAGTCAATACGGTTATGTCGGTCATAGTCCTCCGAATACTACAAATAAACAGGTGAACTCGGCAAAGGGTAACGAATTTACAAACCTTTACGGGAATATAGCGCGACTTTTCGCACCTGTCGCGCGAGCGTCACGGCGAATCCGCCGACGTATACGGCAAAGTAAACGGCGAAAACGAACGGCAAATATCCGGTCGCGAAGCCGATGCCGTATAGGAACGGAAGATACCCGGTAATGCCGATTTCCTCGCTGAATCGTTTTTCCTTTCCGACGTCCGCGACGTCGCCGGCCGCGAGATCGACGTTTTTCATCGCCTGATGCAACAGGCGCATCAGGGTGTTCGCGAGCGCGGCGAATGAGGCCGCGAGAATCCAGGTCGCGCCGCCCCAGGGAAGGGCGACGCCGAGATAGGAATCACCATAGGCGAAAAAAGAGGTCATGCCGATGGCGAAAAGCTCGGTCGCGTAGGCGATATAGCCACCGGCCGCGTCGGCCCAGCCGCCGTATCGGCTTTTTTTGCCCATCGTGCGCGCCATGGTGCCGTCGGCGCAATCGAGAACGCCAAAAAAAAGAAAAAGCGCTATCGCGAGCCAATGAAAGATGGCCGGCGGGAATAAGGAAAGCGCGAACGCGGCGACGCAAACTACCCCGCTTTTAAAGGACACTTGATTCGGGGTAAGCCCCATCCGCAAAAATAGCCAGCTTACGGGCTCTGCGATCGGCCTAAAAAAAACGGCGGTCATCGTTCCGTCCGTTTTCCGCTTTTCCGGCGGCAGGGACGCGTGAATCTCTTTGAGTGAGTAGCGCACGGGAAATCCTCCTGGTCATTGATCGCGCACGCGCGTTACTATATACTCTTTCGCATGAGTCGTACAGACGCGCCCCGGCGCATCGCGGTTATGTCAAAGCCGCTCGATAATTGGACGTCGGGTTCGGGCCACCATCTCGACGAGCTCATGCGCGCCGTCCTTGACCAAAACGACGGACGCTTCGATTTTACGTTCGTTCATTACGCAAAAAGCGACAACCCCGCGTATTCGCGCGTGCGCGAGCTCATTATCCCCCGAAACCCCTTCGCCGCGGGCCGAGTCCTCGACCGCGAGCGTTTCGACGTCGTGCATTACGCGCCGCTTTCCGTCTTTACGCCTCTGTGGGGCGTGCGGGCAAAAAAAACGGCGACCGTGCACGGCATCGAGGAAACGCTGTTTCCTTCCGGATACTCTCTCGCCCAGCGGTTAAACGGCACCGTGCTTCAGCCCGCCTATATGCGATTGATGGACGGCGTGGCGACGGTGTCGGAGACGAGCCGCACGTATTTCATCGATCATTACGGGCTGAAAGCCGATCGCGTGTTTATCACGACGAACGGGCTCGATCCCGCGTACCGGCGCTTAACGGATGCTGAGCTTGCTTCCGTCGCCGATCTTAACGCGTTCGCGCCTGCCGACAAAAAATTTATTCTTCATTTGAGCCGGTATTCCGAGCGGAAAAACCCGCGTGGGGTCATCGAAGGTTTCGCCGCTTTCGCGAAAACCGCCTCTGGGAAGGACTTTTCGCTCGTGTGCGCGGGAAAGGGCTGGGACGGTGACGAGGCGAAAGAAATCGCGCGAAACGCGGGCGTGATCGACCGGTACGACGCGCCGGGCTTTATCGCCCAGGAAACGGCCATCGGCCTTTTGAACCGCGCCTCGGCGTTTTTGTTTCCCTCGTTCGCCGAAGGCTTCGGCATGCCGAACCTCGAGGCGATGGCCTGCGGCTGCCCCGTCGTGACGAGCGGCGTTTTCGCGATACCGGAAGTCGTCGCGGACGCGGCGATCGTTTTGCGCGACCCGCGGGACACCGCCGAAATCGGCGAAGCGCTTTGCTCGGCGGTCGGCGCGGCGATGGTTGTAGCCCAGGGCGGCGGGCAAAAAAAAACCCTCGTCGAGCGGGGGCTCGAGAGGGCACGGCAATTCACCTGGGCGGAAAGCGCGCGCGCTATCCTTTCGTACTGGGAAAAACTCACTAAAAGCGGCAACTAGGAAAAATCATGGGAAAAATTATGGACTTGGCCGATCGGCTCATGCGCGAAAAAACCGATAACGTGATCGTGCAGCTCTTTCGCTATTTCGTCGTTTCGGGGCTTTCCCTCGTCATCGACTTTTGCACGCTGTTCGCGTTTACGAGCCTCTTGCATATTCACTACCTCGTGTCGAGCGTGCTCAGCTATTCGATCGGTCTCGTCATCAATTATTTTATCTCGGTGCGGTGGGTATTTAATACGCGAAAATACGCCGACCGCCGCAAGGAATTCGCCCTATTCGTCATCATCGGGCTTC
>QKAR01000122.1 GCA_003246335.1 Spirochaetales bacterium
ATTTGATGAAAAAACAGGCAGAATTATCGGGTGAGATGCTGGAGGAAAATCCGCAACACAGCAAAGTTTGATAGAAATCGCCAAGAACAACGAATGGCAGTTCCGATCTCAGGCCTTTGTTTATCCTGCTCTTGAAATTCTCAGTACGGAGCATCATCCTTCGTATCGGGAAATTATACCTTTATTGAACGCGAGTCCCTTTGTTCCCCCTGATCGAATTTATACCTTCTGCAAGGCCATTGGGGCAGGTTTTGATTTTGATTTTCAGATTTTCTGTTCATTAATAATTCCTCAACTAGAAAATTCGCTAAGATATATTTTGGAGCAATTGGGTGAGCGCCCATACAAGATCGAAGAGAATCATAAAGAAAGTGTTCTCTTGCTGGACAGTCTATTAGACAATAAAGTCCTCCAGCAATATCTCGGTGAATCAATGATATTTGAACTCAAAGGACATCTTTGTTTTGAAGGCTTTGGATATAATTTGAGAAATGATTTTGCCCATGGACTTCTTTCGGACGATGAGTATACAACTTATGCCATAGTCGATTTGTTTTGGTTGGTTTTGCGCTTATGCATTCAGCCGGAAGAAATACAAAGGTGACAACGACCAGTTGCCCGTCTTTCTCGTCCGTTCCTTGAACCGTGCAAGAAGCTCCTGCCCGGAAAGTCCCTGGGCGACGAGATCGGTCACAATTTTCTCGGAGAAGTCCGAGCTCTCATTGCGGCGCGGACTGATATAGATTCCTCCATCCTGAAGAATCGCTTCGGCACCTTGTGACATAGTTATCTCCTTTCGCTTCCGAAGGCATAACGAGGAAACAAGGAAAAGTCAAACTCTGCCTTAACATAGAATTACTTCAGGTGTTTTCATGCGCAACACGAAGAATTGGGTAAATTTTCCTTCCAAATCCCTTGCTACCATAGCATCCGGAAGGAGAAAAACCCGTGTATATATATGGCTCCGAATGCACCCTTACCCTTGTCCGAAACGCAGAACTGACCGCCATACCCTATACCCTTGAAACGATCCGCGAAGAACGGGAAGAAACTCCACTCGACCCGTTAGTCGGCTACATGATGCCGCTCGTCAACGTCCCTTGCGGCAGCGGCGAGCCGAAGGTGCTTGGCTGCACGGTTACCCGCGTGTGCGGAACGTCTCTCGTTCCGCTTGCTGCCCTCCTCGTCGACGGCTATCTCAAACCCTTCATGCTCTACCTCAACAGAATCGTCGAAAAACGCATCTATCGGAACCTCCTCCTTTCGGGCTGGGAAGTACGCGCCGACCGCGACGAGGCAGTCTATGTACGAATCGACATGGAAGGCCGGGAAGCGGCCGATTGGGATTACACGACCCCCGACATTCCCTGGGCGCAGAATGAGACTCTGCACTTTTACGACGGCGACATCGTTCTTGACGGAATCGCCTCGGACAACATCTACCGCTTTTCCCTGACCCGCCTGTATGGTGACGCGATCTCGACCGTACTCCAGATTCATTATCCGTTGAAGGACGGCGATGCCCTCAATAATATCCAGAAGTTCAGCGCCGTGACGCTGACACTCGGCAAGCGGCTCCGCTTTACCCTGACAGGCCTCGCCCTTCTGACCTTTCACGCCAACACCGACAACGCCGAGGAAATCCTCGTCGTCAGGCGGTTCCGCGTTGACAGTGACTGCATGATCGAAGTTTGCAATGACAAAGGTGAATGGGTGACGCCTGCATGAAGTTCTACACGGTGGAAGACCGGCTCTCGGAGGCGATACACGAGGGCCGCACGAAGGTACGTGTCCGGGCCGCCTTCGACTTTACCGGAACCGGAGAATACGTCGCTATCCCCGAAACGGACATACTCGAGCTAACCGTAACGAGCTTGAAAGAAAAGACCGGCGGGACGATCACACAAGGGACGCTCATTCTTGATAATACGACCGGCTCGTACTGTCCGCGTTTCTTCGACGCATACCGTCCTGCTTATAACAAATACAACGGACTCAAGCAAGCCGATGGACTTGGCAACCTCCGGCCCGATCGCATGGTGCAACTCTCGTACACGACCGGGAACGACATTCCCTTCGTGAAGCGATTTCTCTTGTACGTCGACGACAACGGATTCCAGCAGACGGCTACCGGCTACACGGGTCGAGTTTGCACCGTCGCTCTTGTCGATCTTGCTGAAAGGCTCAAGCAGACTGACAAACAGAAGGACTGGACAAGTCCCGAGATAATCGTCCATTCGAGAATCTGCGACAAGGAATTTCCTGATTCGTCTATCGTTCATCGCATTGCCGCGCGAGCAGATCTTACCTCTGACGACGTTGACTGCTCGACGGTAACCGAATACCTCCCCTATGTGAAACTGACGCGCTCAGTATGGGCTGAGCTTTCTGATCTCGCGACGGTATATAACGCGCACCTAGAAACAGCCCTCGAAAAACCGCTCGTCTTCGTGAACACCGAAGACGAGATTCAATACGTTTTTGATAATTCAAACGTAAACCATATCCGGATGCACGATCTCCGCGACCAGTACCGCAACACCTTGCGCCTCCGCTGGACGCGTTATCGCGAGTTTTCCGGCATTGAGCTTTGGCGTTATACCGATCCACCGGTGATCTATACCGGGACGCTGACTCCCACCTATCCCTTTGTCGCCGAGGGAGAGAACCGGGATATCGAGAAAGCAGGATATGAAGCCCGGTATACCGTACAGCCGAACGACGGAAAGACACTCTCAGTCGTCTATGCGGAGAACGTAGATACGCAAGGAATCTTTACCGCGAATATCATTACTTCGGGACCTGCCCTCCGGGTAACCGCGTATGACGTGACCACACTGCGCGATCGGGCGAGTATTCGTCTTGAAGCCGCCACCGACACCGTGCTGCTAAGGGCCGCGATCAAGGGCGACGCAATAGCGGGAGAAACAAGCTTTTCGCATTACATCGATGATCCGGCAGAAGTGGCGATAAACGGAACCGTCGCCGAGAACATCACGACACCCTACCTGTCGGAAACGCTCCGTGATGGTATTCCCTATTACCAGACGTACGCGGCGCGCCTTCTCTCGAAACTCAAACGAGCCCGGAAAGGTTTCTTCCTGAAAACGAACCGAGGGATCTTCCATGCTCGCGTCGGTGCGCCGGTGAGGATCAACATGGCTGACGGACTGATATCTGAGCGTTCCGAGATCGTGCAAATGGAACTGCGATACAAGATGAAAGAGGCCTTCGTTGCCTCGTTCTTTCTTGAGGAGGAATGACGTGAACGAAGAAGACCGGAAGTTGCTTGCCGATGCGGTGGGAGTTATGAACGATCTCCGCGCGGACATGCGGGAATTTCGCGGCGAGATGAAAGAATTTAAACACCAATCGCTCGTGCGGATTACCGCGCTCGAGAGTGACCAGGTGGAATGCCAGAAGAACCCTACCGTCTGTGCGACCGCCCGGCTGCTCGAGAATCATCTACAGGGACACAAGGGCGGGAAAGGACTCGCGGTCTCGATCTGGGCCGTGTGTGTTTCGACCGTCATGTGCGTCTTTACGCTCGTTATGGCGTTCGTAAAAAGGAGCTAGCAAAGAAATGATCAACTGGAAAAAGATATTCGAGGTGGAAGCGGAGCAGTTCGGGAAAATGACCGAACAGGAAAAGTTCATCTATTTTCTGCTACTCCAATATCGCTCACCGTACCTCTGGGGAAAGGAACTTCCCGACGGTGCCGATTGTTCCGGCTCCGTGTGCCTCGCCCTCGCGGCGGCAACCGGGAAGATTGTAAGGACAACCGCAGATGAACTCTACCGGAAGTTCTTTACGGTGAAAAATCCGGGCGTGACCGACATTCAGGCCGTGTTCTTCATCGCGCAGTATGACAGGCCTCATGGCGATCGAGTCCTTCGGACGGGAGAGGTCGGGCATGTTACGGGAGTGATTGCCGAAGGAGTCGTGATGAACGTCGTCGAGCCGAAGGGAGACATCAGGCTCGTTTCTTCGCTCCGGAATTCCTACGCACTTCGGGGCTTTGACATGGCGATCCGGGGACTCGACCGCAAGGCGTTCGTGGCGGCGGCGGACGCCGGAACGACACTCTTCGGACTCGATACCGAGTTTGCCGAGTACATCGAGACCGGGAAGGAGAAGGCAGAAATATGGTAAGCGAAAACGGAGAAGAGACCGGGTACAAGGAAGTGTGCGACTACAGCTTCCAGGAACATCTTGTAATCCTGGGGAAGCGCCTTCTCGCACTTCCATCCAAGATGATCGGCTTCAAGCCGTTCTGCCTGTACCTTGCGACCTGGCTCCTCGTGTCGGGCAAGATTGGCGAATGGGTGTGGTTCGCGGTGATGGTCTCGGTGCTGTTCGGCATCGTGGGGCTGAAGGTGCTCGCGCAGATGAGGGGCGGAGGAACGGTGGAATGAACAAGGTCAAAACATTTTTTATCTGGCTGGCGCGGGGACTGGTTGGAATTCTCCTCGCGGTCTTTACGGTTCTTCTGGTAAGGGAAAGGAAAGCCAATGATTTTGAAACGGTCGCGGAAGGCGAACGGCAGAAAGCCGAGGATGCTGTGCACGCTACTCCTCCTCGCACAGTTGCAGAGCGGTACGATGGTGTGGGCGACTCCATTGAGTCAGGAAGAAATCGATTCGCTTCTCGGGTCAAGAACAGAGTTCTCGCGGCAGGAGGTCGCAGAATTGATGAGCAACATACTGAGTGATGCTGACGAAGAGATCGAGCGAACGGCACAGGAAGCCGTACGAGAGGTTGCCGCGCAAGACGCAGGCGAGATTACCTTTCAGAAAAGCCTTGCCGAAAGTTGGAAAAATGAGGCTGCGCGTATCGACGGAGAGCGTGCCGTGTGGCGTACCTGTACGGTAGTCGAGGCGATCGTGATCCTTGGCGGGATATTGCTTTTCGGGGTGACGAGATAAGGAGAAAAGGTGAGATCGAAATACAGAATAAAGGGAACCGTCCGGGTGTGCGTGATCGCGCCCGATGGTTCTGTGAAGCGGCATGAACCCGGCTGGCTCAGGCGGCTTCTTGGACTTCCAGGAAAGCCAATGGTGTCCGCCCATCACAATACGATTACCCGGCAGGGCGAGGGCCTCATTACCGACCTTCTCCTCGGAACGCCGACGCAAACCAAGATTACCGGAGGCGTCGGGTATATGCAGATCGGAACCGGCTGGACGGGGAACAGCCCGAAGACGAATACACGGTGCAACACGCCGCTTATGTACAACTCGATGAAGGTTGTCGACGCAGGATATCCGGTCACTACCGCAGCCTTCGGCTTGACGGGCGATAACATCTTGCGCTATCGGGCAAGTTATCCAGCAGGCAGTATGGCGGCTGCGGGTATCAATGAGGCGTGCCTTCTTAACGGAAACACGGCTGCGGCCATATCTCTCGCATATGCACAGATCACTCCTGCCGTCACCGTCGGCTCGCTCGACAGCCTGCAGATCGACTGGGAAGTTACGTTCACGGGTTCTTGATGAGCGTATTTACCCAGGACCGATCCTCATACTTTCTTGACCAGTCGGTACGGGATTCGCCGTGCCGGGTTCATCTCGCCGGGAAAGAAACGCTTTTCTCGCTCTCAAAATGGGGCGGAGAGGCAGCCCTCAGTTTTGCGCCCGGCGGAGATCATGAGGGGAAAATCGAGATAGTAAGGAATGAACTCCTTCTCAAGCCATCGGCGACACCGAAGGCTCACCATGTTTTCCGGAAGCTCGACGGAGACCGATTCGAGTATGACGTGATTCTTCTGAAGGAACCGGAGAGTAACGTCATCGAGATTGATCTCGACTTCCCCGACGGGATCGAGTTCTATCGGCAACCAACCCTTGAGGAAGTGACGCGTCATCATGTTGCGTGCGCGCCGGAAGTGATCGAAAGCTATGCGGTGTACTGGAAGGAAGCGAACAACCAGTACAAGACCGGGAAGTTCTGCCATATCTACCGGCCCTTGATTTACGATGCCCGCGGCCGGAAGGTCTGGGGACGGCTCGACCTTTCCGGGAAGCGGATGACTATCACGATACCGGACGGGTGGCTCGCGGACGCGGCGTATCCGGTCGTGGTTGACCCGATTATCGGGACTCAGACAGTCGGAGCAAACAAGCAAATAGTGTGGTGGGCGGGAGAGGACCCTGATGATTTCTATCTTGAACTCATGATGGCGGTAACGAAGTTCATGACGAGTTCAACGCCTATTCAGGGGTTCTGCCGTGCATACCTCTATTCATACCTGAGCGGTGACTACGAAGCACAGCCGGTAGTGTATTCCGATTCCGGAGGGAAGCCATTCCAACGAGAAACGCAGCAGGAAACGGTGGTGAGCTGCAGCGTCGCGACGCCGGGTTGGGTACAATCGTCGTTCATCGCGTTCCCTGGCATTCAAGCCTACACGCCGTTCTGGTTCGGCTTCAATACGCCGGGAATATTCTACACCTACTTTGATTACGCGAGCACGATGTACCGGATGTGGACCGAGAACATGGCAGGACCTCCGGCAACATTTACGGATTCTTTTAATCAGTCCTGGAACGTGAAGATGAGCGCGTACTTTGAATTCGCATTGCCTCAGGCGTATCAGCGAAAAGTATTACTTTCGGTCGGGACAACTGCGAGCAGTCCGAGTAATTGCATGAATATGAGAAGGCTATGTTCTGACGTAATGCTGAGTGTTGAAAATCATGGAATCATTGGGAATTTTCTCAGGATTTGTTCATCAATGTCTGAATTGCAGGATGTTTTCAGCTTTTCGGTAGCGTTCGTTCGCCGGTGTGCGTCGAACATCGCTGGCGTTCTGAATATTGCTCGGCGGCTTTCGGTGTCCCGGAGGGTCGCAAGCTCGTTCATTGCCTTTGAACTGCTCAAGCGACGTCTTTGTCTGATGAAAGACGAAGTGATAATCGTCTCGCGCATAACGAGGGAGATCGAGTTCAAAGGGTATCTCGTATGACGAACATCTTTGTCGGTCAGTCGGCCCTTCGAATTTCAGTGCGGACTGGGACGGCGCTTGCCGATGTCGCTACGTGTGAAATGCGGTTCGAGAAGCCGGACGGCACACGCGGAATATGGACTGCGTTCGTAAGCAACGCCGATCGGGGCGTTGTCTCGTACGACGTGACGGGGGGTGAAATCGATCAGGCGGGTTGGTGGCGCTTCTGGGTGTTCGTGACCTTCGTTGACGAGCGGTCAGCCTTCGGGGATGCGGTGAAGGTGTTCGTGCGAGAGGAAGGACGGTGACTTGTCGAAAACGACGGCGGAATCCGTACAGCTGGCAAATCAGGAGGCTTCTCGACTTTGCACAATATGAGCTGCAGGAATCGCAGTTCTATGAAATGTGTTACGAGAAGACTGCCAGAAAAATACCGATGAAGGTTCTGTCTGTGATGATTTTTTTCCTCAAGGAACACTATCGGAGAAAACCCGGCTCTCTGGTGACTCTCTACCGGTCAGCGCACTCGGATGAATCGGTGTGTACCGACTTCGAGAAGCGGTACGAGAAATATTATGCGGCGCTACAAGAAAGGGGGTTCTTGTGAGTGAAGAGGATCGAGAACTCGATGTTCAGTACGACGCGCTTCAGCTCAAGCTGGATGACCTTATTGCCGGGAAGGAGCAGTTTACCGACCTTACCAACGCGGAACTCTTCGTGAAGGCGTATTGCGACCGGATACGATATTGCATGGCCTGGAAGAAATGGTTGATCTGGGACGGGAATGCCTGGCGGCCGGACGATTGCGGGGAGATATTCGCGCTCTGTAAAGATTTCCTTCGTGGACTGTTCCTGCAGGTTGCGACGGTGAGCGATCACAAACGAGCGGTTGATATGGCGTCACATGTGGTGAAGTCGGAGTCGTTGCGGAGGAGGCAGGCTCTCGTTGAGACCGCATCGTTCGAGCGACGGGTGAGGATTTCGCCGAAGGACGTTGATCAGGAACCGTTTCTGTTGAACGTCCTTAACGGGACGCTTGATCTTCGGTCCGGGGAGCTGTTCCCGCCGATGAAAGAAAAGTACATAACCAAATGCGCGTCGGTGACGTTCAACCGCGAGGCTGCCTGTCACACCTGGAATAACTTTCTCATGAGGATTATGGACGGTAATGCCGGTCTGATTTATTTTTTGCAGAAAGCCGTCGGCTGGGCATTGACGGGTGACATGAGCGAGCAGGTAATGTTCATTCTGTACGGTTCGGGAGCCAACGGTAAGAGTACGTTTCTGAACGCGATCATGGATATTCTCGGTGAGTACGCAATGTCGACTCAGACAGAAACCTTTATGCGGAAAAACGGAAACGTCATGTCGAACGATATAGCTCGTCTACGCGGGGCGCGGTTCGTGACGACGGTGGAAGCAGAGGAAGGGCGGCGACTCAGTGAGCCATTGATCAAGCAGGTTACGGGACAGGACGTCCTGACCGCGCGATTCCTGTACGGAGAGTATTTCGATTTCCTTCCGACGTTCAAGATATTCATGGCGACAAACCACAAGCCGGTAATCCGGGGAAACGATCTCGGTATCTGGCGGAGAATAAAACTCATACCTTTCACGGTGACCATTCCCTACGAGGAGCGTGATCCCGACCTGATGAAAAAGCTGCAAGCCGAAAAGGAAGGCATTCTCAACTGGATTCTTGAAGGATGCCTTCGATGGCAGAGGGAACGGCTCGGGGAACCGGATGAGGTAAAACTCGCGACGGAAGAATATCAGGAAGAGATGGATCTTATCGGCTCATTTATTGGCGAATGCTGCATACTGGATGCGTCCGGGTATCTTCGGGTAACGTCAAATGATCTCTACCGGGAGTACCTCGCCTGGTGCGAGAAGAACTCTGAGCGACCGTATGCGCAGCGTATATTCGCGATGCACCTGCAAAACAAGGGAATACAAAAGGAACGCACGAAGAAAGCTCGCGGATGGGTTGGAATCGCATTACGGAATGAATAACCGATAACGTCGAACAAACACTACCAGCATTCACAGGGAAACCGGCAAAGATCCTTGCCGGTTTTTTGTTTTCCCCCATGCTCCCCTTTCATCGGGTGACGGAAAAGGTGACACATGCGGTGACGGCAAATACAGACCAGAAAGATTAGCGCGGGCTAACGAATACCGATACAGACAAATGCACACAAACCGGAAGAGATATTATATGAGTGTTATTTATAGTTTTTTATGGTGACACATAAGACCTATAAAAAAAAGAATATAAGAGAAGAAATCGGTTGTTTGTTTTTTTGGTGTCATCGGCGATTTTTCCGTCACCGGAAAAGCAAGTAAAAGCGAGTGGCTGCGCGCGCTCCCCGATAAATATTTCTGGAAGCTAAAAAAGTTTTGAATCCCCGCCCGCGTAGCGGGCGGGCTCAGCGTGTAATCAGAAATTTCACGATATTAGCTTTCAGAACGGAATCATCAGAGGAGCGGCCTGGAGGCAACCTTTCGATTCCGCATTACCGACCGGTCTGCGGACGGCGGTTCGGAAGGACGATAGTCCTGGAGAACCGCTGGACGCTGTCCGGTCGGTTGGCGATAAACCGTTGCCGGAAGGTCGCGTGCTGACAGTACGGAGATAGGTCGCGGAATCGGTTCAAGGCAGAAGGCGTCGAGGAATAGGCGTTTACGATGCGTTTGAGCAACCTCAGAAGAAAGCATGAAGAGCAAACACGAAGAGTCTTCTTGACGGTTGAGCTTATCGCCTGGAATCAACTGCTCTAAAAAGTGCCGGGCAAGTGCAACGCGCCGGAGCCCCTAAGAGGCCCCCCCTCTCCCCAAGTTCAATAGCGGTACCTTATCGTAGGGTATGCGGGGGGTGAGGGGTTTGGGGAGAGGGGGGCCGGCAGGGGCGGAGGGAACCCGGCGCTTTTTGGAGCCACGGATTACCAGCAGACAGTTGCACGAAAAATGGGAACTGAGCTTTCAGTGACGGCAGGTTGCGTACTGACGGTTTGCCGGAAATGTGACGAGAAGCGAATGAGCAAACAGTTTTAAAAGCGGTGCCATGAAAACGCGGTTAAGGTGCCCTTGTACGGAGAGCGGGAAAGCGCGGAACGAGGGACCGGGAGCACGAGGCCAGGAGGGCCGAAGTGCGGAGGGACCGAGTGAAGGTGAGGAGCGCAAGGATGCGCGACGAACTGGTTTGAGCCAGGAACTGACGGTATGCGTGAGATGCGCCATGTGGCGGGTGATGCTGCCGGTGACGATAGATTTCTTGGGAACAAAAATAATTTGACGAACGAAGGAACGAGGAAGAGAGGAGCATTCCCGGACGGAGGGACTGCAAGGACCGACGGGAGGGTGTGCGACGAGCGACCGAGTGACGGAGAGAGACAAGTTGTTTTTGTTGTCTTAGGAGAGAGAACTACGGAAGCGGTGGGCGTGAAATGCAGCAGGAGGAACATTGCAGAATTGGGCGAGGTAGAGTCCTGGGAACAATACCGCGTCGTGAACGGAGGAGCGAGCTTACGAGCGACGGAGAGAACGATGCGGTATTGTTGACCCTTATTCTGAAACACCTGTTGTGCAAGGCGAATCAATGTCATTATTGCGGGCATTTTCTGCATCAAAAGGTTTTGTGCAGAGGCATGCGTTTTGACCGGACAGGTTACATTCTGTATCGTAATAGTTCATAAGGAACCTCCTTATGCGTTGAATATACATAAAACTGCTGCTACTGGATAGTAAAAAGTAACATAAGGCTAACAAGTTAAGGCATGAGTTAAGGCAAAAACCTGCCAAGCGTAAACAAATAGAAGTAACTGCATAGAATACAAACCAAGCAAATTGCTTGCTGACGGGTTTTGTGTTATACTCTTTTGTATAGCTTTGCTTGCTTATGTATGGGGCTTTGCCTCATAATCCGTCGGTCCCTGGTTCAAGTCCAGGTGGGCCCAAAATAGAAAAGCCGTCCTTCGGGGCGGCTTTTCTATTTTGGGCCGTAGATAAAAGAAAATCGCGAAGCGATTATTACCGCGGAATCAACCCTCCCAAACGGCTAATTCTCAGAGTTATAGGATCTCCTCAAAACGCCCCCGCACTGCTATAATCACGCCCATGTTCGAACAATCCTTCAAAAATATCGACGATATATTGCATAAAGACGCGGGCTGCTCGAATTGAAATATGACTCTGTCCCTGAGGCTGCGGTAATACTCGGCGGGGTTGAGATTATCCGGGAATTGTTTACGAATTTTCAGAAAGCGTTATACGGAGCGGCATAGGAGTTACTCATGAGGAATTCCGAATTCATTGTATTGCTTGCCCCTACGTATATTGCTCTCGGTTATCCCAACGAAATGCACTCCGCGGGAAATACACAAATGACCTTGAGATTCCGGCCATCGGCAATATCAAACTTTTCAGTCGGTACTTTCCGTCATGGTGTAAAATAAGAAAATCATGAGCGCTTATTTTTTCGCGAGCCTGTTCGTCGTCGTCATCGCCGGTTTCTTCCAGGGATTAACCAGTTTTGGGTTCGCGCTCATCGCGATGCCCCTGCTCTCGAGGATAATGACGATGCGGGAGGCCGTGCCCCTCGTCGTTATCTTAAGCTTGGTGACGAATCTTCTCGTCCTGAAAGACTGCCATAAACGGATACAGCTAAAAAAAGTATGGAAGCTCATCGTCGCGAGCGTCGTCGCGGCCCCTCTCGGCGCGTATTCGTTAGTCTACGTGGAGGGCGACTATCTCAAGGTTTTCGCGGGTCTCGTCGTCGTCGCGGTCGCCGGCCTTCTCCTTTCCGGAAAAAAGTTTCCGATCAAGAACGAGAAAATCGCGTATTATCCCGTTGGGTTTCTCAGCGGTTTCCTGAACGGTAGCATTTCGATGAGCGGTCCGCCCATCGCGCTGTTCCTATCGAATCAAGGTATCGATAAAAATGAATTCCGGGCAAACATCGCGTTTTACGCCGTGTTCCTCAATGTTTTCACCATAGCGTCTTTCGCATACGGCGGGCTCATCACGGGTAAGGTCGTGTCGCAAACGGCACTCTACGCGGCGAGCATGGCTATCGGCGTTTACGTCGGAATACGCGCGATTCGCTCGCTCGACGAGTCGCTGTTCAGGAAAATCGCCCTCGCGCTCATTCTCGTTTCGGGAACGGTCACGCTCGTCGCCGCGGCGTTGCGCCTCGCGAAATAAGCGACGGGATTCCCGGCGGCCTTGCGCGTTCGGAACGGCGTGCCGTATACTTTTCGCATGAACGACTTACTGGCGGAACTTTTGCGGCAGGAAGAGGAACTTCGGTTCGATTCCTTCAACGAGGACGACGCGTGGGAACTTGGAGCGCTGTTCGTCGGGCGCGCAAAAGAGGAGCGGCTGACGGTATCCATCGATATCTCGACGAAAGACAAGGTCCTGTTCCATTACAGCTTCCGGGGGACGAATCCCGACAACGACGAGTGGATTCGACGAAAGCGGAACCTCGTGAATCGGTTTGGGCACAGCTCGTATTATTTCGGGCAAAAACTGAAGGCCGACGGCGCGACGCTCGAAGGCAGGTATTACGTTTCCGAGGCCGAATACGCGGCGCACGGAGGCTGCTTTCCGCTCGCGATCAAAAACGTCGGCGCGATCGGGACGATCACCGTGTCCGGTCTCGCCCAGGCAGACGACCACGAGTTCGCGACGCGCGTCGTCCGGGAATTCATCCAAGCGAAAGCGGCAAGGTAAGGAGTCTGAAATGAGTTTGAATCCGGTGATAGGGACGCTCGGCAGAAGGCTGAGAATCGCGGTAATCGGCGGCGGAGAGGGCTCGTTCATCGGTCCCATGCACCGGCTCGCCGCGCGCCTCGACGACCGCTACGAGATCGTGACGGGAGTGCTGTCGTCGAAAAGCGACAAGGCCGAGCGCGCGGCGCTTGAGATGGGGTTCGCGAGCGACCGCGTCTACGCGACGGTCGCCGAAATGCTCGCGAGGGAAAAAGCGAGGCCGGACGGAATCGACGTCGTCGACATTATGACGCCGAACGACACGCATTTCGAGTACGCGATGGCCGCGCTCGACGCGGGGTTCGACGTCATCTGCGATAAGCCAATGACGAACACGCTCGAGCAAGCCGAGGCGCTCTACGATAAGGTGAGGCAAACCGGGCTCGTGTTCTGCCTCACGCACAACTACACCGGATACCCGATGGTCCGTCAGGCCAAGGCGATGGTCGCGAACGGCGAAATTGGCGACGTGCGGCTCGCGCAAATCGAATATGTGCAGGGCGGCCGCGCCGTCGAGGAGCCGATCGATGCCGCGAAACCCCGCTCGTGGAAATACGACCCGAAAAAAGGGGGGCCGTCCCTAGTTATGGGAGACATCGGGACGCACGCGCATAACCTGATTCGGTTCGTCACCGGGCTCGAGGTTTCCGAGGTTTCCGCGGAAGTCGGTCACGTCGTTCCGGGACGCGAAGTCGACGATTTCGCCGGCGCTCTCCTTCGGATGTCGAACGGGGCGCGCGGCTGCTTTTGGGTCACCCAGGCGGCGGCCGGCGTCGAGAATAGCCTGAAGTTCCGCGTCAGCGGATCGAGGGGCTCGCTCGAATGGCTGCAGGAAATTCCGCAGCGGCTCGACTTTAAGCCGCTCGGCGCGAGCGCGGAAGTCCGGACGCCGAACGGGCCGGGCACGCTTCCGCTCGCCAAGCGATCAAGCAGGATCGTCGCGGGTCATCCCGAAGGATTTCCGTCCGGTTTCGCGAACATTTTCTCCGACGCGGCGGAGGCGATCGCGGCGCGGCGCTCCGGCAAGACGCCCGACCCGCTCGCCCTTCATTTTCCGAACGCGCTGGACGGGCTCATGGGCGTGCGTTTCGTCTCGAAGGTGATTGAGTCTTCCCGCGCGAATGGCGCTTGGGTAAAGTGCTAAGGACTTCGGGCGGAACCGCGATAAAAGACCGTCGCGCGGATTGCGGGCGGGACCGCGCCGATTAGAGCGAGAACGCCTTTGAGTTTGACGCGGAAGCGACGAGTTCGACGAGCGCGGGATGAAACGGCAGGGCGCAGGTGACGAAATAAAAGCCGGGAACCTCAGCCGAGGCGCGGACGGACTCGACCCGCCCCCGAACGTAGAAATTATAGCGCTCGTGCACGAACCGAAACGCCTTTTCCATCCCCGCGACGAAATCACCCTCGCACGCGTCGACGAAAAACTCCCCGGAATTGGGTGAAAGCGACACTATTTTCGCCTTTTTCGTCTCGCCATCCGGCATGCGCACGATTGCGTGGGGATCGAGCTTCGGCAGCGAAAGTTTCGCGACCGGGGCGCGAGGCCAGGCGTCATTCACGCTTTTTTGGTAACGCTCAAGGAGAAAATCCTCGTCCATGACGAGACCCGCGAAGAGTTCTTTCCAAGCAGCGGGAGGCGTCTTAAACGCCATCGTGAAAATGCAGAGGTTTTCGTTCTGCGAAAGCGGCTCGATCGAAACGATTCGGGTGTTTATCCTGATGAGGAGCGGGTCGGCGTTGGGGTTGTGCTGAAATCGCTTGCGCAGGAAGAGTCGGGAGGGGGCGAGGATGAATTTCTCGAAATGCTTTTGCTCCTTAGGCGAGAGAACGAGCAAAAACCTGCCTTCCTCGGCCGATAGGCTCGCGGGTACCGCGTACATCCCGAAGTCCTCGATCTTGATTTCTGCGCCGTCGCGAAAAAGCCCTATTTTATAGAGGTAATATTGATCGATCGAAACGCATCGCGGGCGCGGCGCCACATCCCCGGCATCCCCTGAATCGACGGCCGCGGGAGAGGTTGCCTCTTGTCCCGGGACGGGCTCGCTCGCGCTTTTCGCCTTGTCATCTGCTCCGTTCGCCATATTATCCAGGAGTATATACCGAGGGCGGGTTCCTTTGCACCCCCAGGCGCAAAAAGGGGAAGCTTAGCTCCCGGGAGCCACTCCGTCAGTCTTTATTCAAACCAAAAAAAAGCGTATACTCCAGAGCCTAAAGAAAGGCCGCATATCCATGAAAAAGACCTTAGTCATCGGTTCAACGACCCTCGACGTCATCATTACCGTACCGTCGCTTCCCTCGAGAAAAGACGACGTTAATATCCAATCGCAAACCGTCGTGCTCGGGGGCTGCGCGTATAACGTCCAGACGATCCTTCGGCTCGCCGAGCTTCCCCACGTGCTTTGCTCCCCGGTGGGGAGCGGCCTGTACGGCGACTACGTCTTCAAGGAGCTTACCGCGCTGAACATTCGGCCCTTTATTCGGATTGAGGGGGAAGACAACGGATGCTGCTACTGCTACGTTGAGCCGGACGGAGAGCGGACTTTTATCGCCTATCACGGAGTGGAGTATACCTTCGATCCGAGATGGATGGACGGCATAGCGGCCGACGATATCGACAGCGTGTACGTTTGCGGCCTCGAGATCGAGGAACGGACGGGAAACGAGATAATCGCGTACCTGAAAGCGCTTTCCTCGAACGGCTCAGGACCCGCGCCCGTCATTTATTTCGGAGTCGGGCCCCGGATCGCGAGCATCGAAAAAAAACGCATGCAGGAAATATTCGCCTTGCGGCCGGTCGTTCACCTTAATAAGGAAGAGCTCTTGGCGTACACGGGACGGGACACGCTTGAGGATGGCGCCAAGGGGCTTTTTGGGGAAACCGGCAACACGATTATCGTGACCGACGGGGCCGACGGCTCGTATTATTTCGACGATACGGGCCTTCACCACGTGCCGTCGGTACCGGTCGCCGTCGTCGACACGATAGGCGCGGGAGACTCGCACATGGGAGCCATAATCGCCAGCCGAAAGCTCGGCGCGTCGTTCCTCGAATCGCTGCGCTTCGCGAACAAGGTCTCGGCAGAAGTAGTCGCGATAAAGGGCGCGGCGATCACCCCGGAAATTTTCCGGCGCGTTCCCCCGCCGACCGTCGAGGCGTAAGCGGACGGCGCCGAACTTCCTAAATCGCCGGCAGGAACTCCGGCTCGCTTTCCTCGCGCCGACCCTCGACCGACCAGGCGCGTAGCGGCTCCTTTTTCCCCTTAACCTTTTCGCCCGAGTGCTTGGTCATGAGGTATTGATCGACGTACCTGAGGCTGTCGCGCGTCTGCTGCGAAATCAGGATCGAGGTACCCAGCGTCTTATTCAGCGACTCAAGCCTGCTCGCGGTATTCACGGTATCGGAAATGACGCTCGTGTCCATGCGAAGGTTCTCGCCGATTGTCCCGAGCATGAGGTCGCCCGTGTGAATGCCGACGCCGAAGCGAATGTCGGTAGCGCTCCCCGGCGCGTGCAGGCGGTTAAATTCCGCGAGACGGCCCTGCATGTCGATCGCCGCGGCCACCGCGTTATCGGGATCGCCGGGAAAGAGGGCCATGAACCCGTCCCCGAGGTACTTATCGATGAAGCCTCCATGGGCCCGCACGACCGGCCCGAACTGCTCGAGGAATCGGTTGATGAAACGAAAATTCTCGGCCGGGCTCATCAACTCCGAAAGCTCGGTAAAGTTCCGTATGTCGAGGAAGAAGACGGACATCCGCTGCTCGATGTAATCGCCTAACTCGATATCGACGACGCTCCGCTTGCCGAGAAACTCGAGCATCTCCCGGGGGATAAAGCGCTCAAGCGATCTGTTTAGGGTTTGCAAGTCGTGCAAATACCGCTCGACCGTCGTGAAGAGGTTGGCGAACCGCCGCGAGAGGAAAAAACTCTGGGAGAACGTAAAGGCGAACATTCCGTACGAGGTGAGATACGCGCTCTGGATGATTCGATTCGATAGGAGCACGTCGTTCAAGGCGGTAAGAAAAAGAATGACGATGCCGACGGCGATCACCAGCGCGCCTTCCCGCCGATGCAGTAAGGCCCTGACGTTCGCGTATACGATGTAGAGGCCGGCGATGACGACGAAATACTCAAAATACGGCAGGAAGCGCTCCGCGTAAAAAGACGGCAGAAAAATTCGGATGCCCGCCCACAGAAGGCAAACGGCGATCGACGCGCGGACCGCGGGGATCGGAACCTCGCTCGGGAATATTTCCCGAAAAAACAAAAAGAAAAGCGCGACGCACATGTGCACCGACAAGTGCTCGACGACGCAGGCGAGTCGCCAGCCGGCCAGGGAATGGGAGAATACGACGGCCAGCAACCGCTCGCCCATCATGAGGTTTCGCGCGGCCATCAGGATGCAGATAACGGCGAAAAGCAGAACAGCGCGGTCCTTTCGGCGAAGCAGGTACAGGGCAAAATGATAAAGTCCCATGAACAGGATGGCGCCGGTTATCAGGGATGTCGTCACCGAGGAAAAAAGCCTCTTATTGTTAATCGCGCGAAGCGTTCCCACGTATGGGGGAACCCACGTGCCGGTCATCGGGAGCGCGTGGTTCGAGACCCGCATGACGACGAGAACTTTCCCGTCGCGCGGGGCCGTGAACGGCGCGATCTCGACGCCCTTGAGAGGAATCTCGTCCGAGGCGAGCGGCGACACGCGGCCGACGGATACGGGAGTATCGTCGTCGACGGAAATCTCGCACGCGGACTCTCCATCCTGCAGTCGAAGGGCCCACGCGGAACGTCCGGGCGGAAGCGTTAGCTCAAGCGCGAGCGTGCCCGAGGTAACGAGGCGAGACGCATCGTCAAAAAGCCCGAGTTCAGACCATTTTCCCGGTACCGCCTGATACGAGGACTCGCCCGAAGAAAGCCGGTCGCGAACCTCGGCGGCGTCGAGCAATTCGCCGCCCCAAAAATGCCATGCGCCGTCAAGGCGAACGACGGTTCCGCTGTCCAGGGGCACGGAGGATATATCGGCCTTTCCGCGAATTACGACATCCCGAATTTCCGCGGCGCGAAAAGAGCATGAACTCAAGAGGCAGAGCGACGAGAGGCAAAGCGACGCGAAGGATAGACGACTTAGTTTAAATGACATTGCCTCTCAAGCTTAGGGTAAAAATCGCGCGCAAGCAAGGGGATAATACCGGAATGAGCGCGGACAGCGAGCGTTTATCCCGTGACGGGCATTTCGAAGCTGACGCGGAGTCCCCCATCGGGACGATTATCCGCCCAAATGACGCCGCCGCTCGCCTCGACGATCTGCTTGCAAATGGCAAGCCCCAAGCCGCGTCCGCCCGAGTCCCGGTTGCGGGACGGATCGAGGCGGTAAAAGCGCTCAAATATTTTTTCGAGCTCACCCTCCGGAATGCCCGGCCCCCGATCGAGCACGGAAACGCGAACGGTCGGTTTTCCGTCCCGCCACGCTCGCTCGCAAACCGTCTCGACGTCCTTTCCCTCGGTGGCGTACTTGAGCGCGTTGGCCAGCAAATTCCGGATTACCTGCCGAAGGCGATCGCGATCCGCCCACGACAGCGCGGTTTCCGCGTCGCGGGAGGAAAATCTCAAGGAGAGGGCTTTCTCGACGAATAGCGGCCGGTATTTCTCAATCGTCTCAGCGACTATTTCAGCCACGCTCACCGAGGAGTTCCGCAAGGGCACCGTCCCCATCTCCAAATCGCTGATGTTGCGCAAGTCTCCGATTAAGTCGCTCAAGAGGCGCGTCTCCTCCAAGAGGCTCGCCACGCGATCCCGGTCGGGAACGTAAATGCCCGCCTGGATCATCTCGAGGTTTCCCTGTATCACGCTGACGGGAGTGCGAAGCTCATGGGCGATATCCGCGAAGAGGTTTTTTCTCGCGGCCTCGGCGCGCTCGAGCTTCTCGGCGAGATTGTTGAAGTTTATCGCGAGGTGCCGCGTTTCGCCCGTCCCGGAAATCGCGGCCCGCGCGCCAGACTCTCCCGAGGCGAGCCGCTGAACCGTCATGTCCAATTCCTTAACGGGACGGGTGAAACGGTACGCGAAATAATTCCCGAGGAGAAAGGCGAAAAAGGCGCCAAGGACGATGGCTATGCCGATGGAGGCGGTCAACGAGGCGAGAAATTCCCGCTGCTGGGGATCGTAATTCATCCTGAGCATTGATTTGAAA
Source organism: Spirochaetales bacterium (assembly GCA_003246335.1). Lineage (GTDB taxonomy): Bacteria > Spirochaetota > Spirochaetia > Treponematales > Treponemataceae > Teretinema. The sequence goes on from QKAR01000122.1 coordinate 18,910, forward strand.
AAAACGTATCCCACGATCTTTCCGCCCGCGGTGATCGGAACGCCGTCCTCGGGGCGAAACTTCGACGGCGCCGAGCCCTTCGCGTCGGTCGCGACCGCGGGATACGACTGCGTCCCGTCAACGTCGGTGATGACGAGCGGGAACTGATTCCCTCCGTGCTCCTCCGCATGAAAATTTTCCCGAGCTTCCCCTTCGGAACCTTTCCCGGACTCAGGTCGCGGCGGCAGGACGCCCCGAAGAAAAAGGCCCATGTCGCCGACAGATGCGAGGCTACCCTCTTTTTCGTACAGCGTCGCGAGATTCGACGCTATCGTCTGAGCCAGGGATATATCGCTTTGCTGGACGAGGTGGTCGAAGTTTCTCCGCGACAAGAACGCGACGCCGCCGTACGTAATGAGGCTGCTGAGGAGAACTACGAGAGTCAGGCCAACGATGAGGTCGCGGCGCATGGTTCCGCGTGATTCTTTCATGGGCGCTCCGCCATTTTGTAGCCGGCGCCCCAAACGGTTAGGAGGAAGCGGGGGTTCGCCGGATCGTCCTCGAGCGCCTTGCGGATATTTTTCACGTGAACGTCGACGGTGCGCTCGTATCCCTCGTAATCGTAGCCGCTGATTTTCTCTATGAGTTCCCGCCGGGAATAGACTTTTCCGGGGTTGGACAAAAGCAAGCGGAGTATCTCGAACTGCGCCGACGTCAGGGTGATTTCGCGCCCGCCCCGCTCGACACGGCGGCGCGCCGGGTCAAGGATAAGGTCGGCGAGGGTCAGGACCTCGTTTTCGCCGACCGCCGCGTCGCTCGCGGCGAAGCGCCTCAGCACGGCGCGGACCCGAGCCCCGAGCTCGCGAATGCTAAATGGTTTCGTCAGGTAATCGTCGGCGCCGATTTCGAGGCCGAGGAGCTTATCGGCCTCGGAGTCGCGGGCGGTCAGCATGATAATCGGGACGCCGCCCTCGAGCCGTATCCGTCGGGCGACCTCGATACCGTCGACGCCCGGCAGCATGACGTCGAGGACGATGAGGTCCGGAGCCTGCCGCTTGTACGCATCAAGCGCTTCCTGCCCGGTAAACGCCTGGGTTAGCCCGTAGCCGAGCGAGGAAAGATAGTCCTTCACTAAATCGTTGATTTTCCGTTCGTCTTCGACCACGAGAATCCGCTGCATTTTTTCCCCGCTTTACGCCCGCTCCGCCTGGCTCAGGCACAATCCGCAAGCCACGCACGACGCGCACCCGCCGATGCTAACCCGCGCGCCCGACGTCGAAGCGCCGGACGCGCCCTGAATCGCCTGGGGAGTTCCCGCGTCTTGCCCAGAGCCGCCACGATAGCCGCCGTTTCCGTCCCCGCCGCGACCATGGTTACCGTCCCGAGCGGGCATCGCCTTAACCGCGAAAAACACGGTACCCGCGAAAGCCGCCGCCGCCGCGAAAGGGATAACCGCGGGCGGCACGGCGATCGGACCCGTTTTCATCGCGAGCGCGCCGGAGACCGGGCAGGCGGCGACGCATTCCCGACATCCGATGCAGTCCGCGTCGTTCACGCTTTTCTTGGCCGCGACGTCGATGCCCATGGGGCACGCCTTCGTGCATTTGCCGCAGCCGACGCACGAATGCGCGTCCCGGCGAATTTTCGACGGACTCGCCTTGGAGAGTATAGCGTACCAGGCGCCCGCTGGGCAAAGGTACGCGCAGAACCCCCTGCCAAAGAAAAACGAAAAGGCTAAAATCGCGAAAAGGAAAAGAACCGCGAAAGGAAGCCGTTGCCAAATCGAGGCGAGGCCGCCGCGGGAGAAAAGGCTCATCATCGCGATGAACGGGTCGCCCGGGAGCATCCAATGGGCGGTAGTCAGCGTCGCTCCGACGAGGAACGCGCCGAGCGTCAGGTATTTTGCCCATTTCAATAGGCGGTCTGCCTTCCTCGGCAACCGAAGGCCTTTCATTTTTTTCGGAAGGACGAAGCGGCCAACGCGGGAGATAAGCTCCTGCAAGGCGCCGAGCGGGCAGATATAGCCGCAGTACGCCCGGCGAAAGACGATCGAGACCACGGACATGACGAGGAAAATCACCACCATTCCCGAGAATAGGCCCGCGACGCTAAAGCCGCTGTGAAAGAGATTCGCGAAGAAAATCTCGAACCCGCCGATCGGGCAGATCGCGTGCTCGGAAATTACGTTCGCGAAAAATAAAAAAAACGCCGCGCTCGCCGCGAGAATTCCCCAGCGAACGACTCGCGCCGCTCGAATCTGTTTATCACCCATAGTTTCCCCCAAAAAAGAATTGATGGGCAAAACCTACCGCGAGAGTGTGAAGAAACTATGAATCAGTTTTGTCGAATGTGTGGATTACGCGCCGGTTTTATTTTTACCGGAAATGTACGAGGCCCATTCATGGTCGGATTTCGCGATATGGGCGAGAAGCCACGAGCCGAGGAATCGATAGAGCTGATAGCCGTCGTCGGGATTCCCGTCTCCGAGGGCCTTAACTTGGGACGCGACGCGGGCGATGAACCCGTCATGCTCTTTTTTATGGCCTTCGTACCGGGGAAAGGAATTACGCCTCATCAACGCCTCCTCTTCGGAGAAATGATACTGGGTATAGTCGGTAAGGCGCTTTAAATCCTTCGAGATGGAGAGAGAGTAGCTTTCTTTCGGGCCCGTGACGCACGAATACACGTCATCGATGATCGAGATGAGCTTCTTGTGCTGCAAATCGACGTCCTCGAAACCGGTACTGAGAGAATCTTCCCATTTGAATAGGTTCAGCATGATCGTAAGTCTATACCGACCATGCCGAATCCTTCAAGCGATTTCGGCGAACGTCGAGCCGAGATTCTTGATGAATAGCCGATGCATGATGTCCGTCCCGAGGATGCCGGGCGCGGCGCAACAGGCGGCGTGAACGACGACCGCGTAACCGAGGTCGAACGCCGCCCTCGTCGAGGTGTCCACGCACATGTTCGTCATCGCGCCCGCGACGTGGAGCTTTCCCACGCCGAGGGACGAAAGGTACTCATGCAAGCCCGTTTCCCGAAACGAGTTCGGGTAATGCTTCACGAAAACCGCTTCGCCGTCTTTCGGCGAGACCGTCGGATGGATCTCCGCGCCCGCGGTATCTGGCCTAAAAAAACTCGCGCCGGGCCGGAGGCTGACGTGCCGCACGTGGATCACGGGCTTCGCGGCTTGCCGAAACTCGTCGGCGAGGGCGGCCGCTTTTTTCGCCGCCTTCGCCATGCCTTTGAGGGGATGCGCCCCTCCGGGAAAATAGTCGTTTTGAATGTCGATCAGGATAAGAGCCTCGTTCACGTTTTCAGTCTCCTTTTCCCCCATGATGACGGAAAGCATAACGTCTCCGCAATTGTCGCGATGGACATAGTTTATGCAAAATGCGACAATCACGCCACCATGGGCGAGACAAGCGCGAAAAAAAACCAAGCGGCGACGGTTGCCATCCTCCAGATGCCCGAAAGCTACCTTTCGGCGGTGTACGGGATTAAGGACTTGCTCGACGACGCCGAGTCGAGAAGCGAGGGAAGCTTCGTCGCGCGCGTGATAGGGTCGGAAGAGTTCGCCCGGGCGAGAAGGCGCTACGACGTCGTGATCGTCCCTCCGCTTCGGATGCCCGGAGAGTCAAAGTCGATCGGACAAGCCATCGACTGGCGCGTCGTTTCCGCGCTCCGCCGCGCGGCGGAGCGCGGAAGCCTCGTGTGCTCCGTATGCGCCGGGGCTTTTTACCTCTGCGCGGCGGGCATAGCGGACGGGGGCCGCGTCACGACGCATTGGCGGCTCGCGCAAGCCCTCGCGGACTCGTTTCCCTCGGTAACGGTTCTCCGGGAAAAAATACTGATCGACGGAGTGAACTACGTCACGGCCGGCGGCATCACGAGCTACCAGGATTTATGCCTGCACCTCATCAAGCGCCGCGCGGGAACCGAGGTTGCCCTCGCGACCGCCGGAACATTCCTGATAAACCCGGAGGATCGCACGCAGCTCCAGTACGTCTCTCTCGCCCTGAGCGACGGCGACGGAAACGGAGAGGTGTCGAAGGCGATGGATTTTATCAAGCGGGAATTCAGGACCCCGATCGGGCTGTCTGAGATCGCCGCTCACTGCGGGATAACGGTTCGGACCCTGCTCCGGAGATTCAGGGACAGCGCGGCGGGTTCGCCGGGAGAAATCCTTCAGTCCGTGCGCATGGCCCACGCGAAAAAAATCCTGCAATCGGGCACGGTCTCGGCCAAGGCGGCGGCGACCGAGGCGGGGTATCGGGACCTCGCTGCCTTTTCGCGCGCGTTCAAGAAATTCGCCGGGGTCACCCCGGGAGAATACGGTCGGCGTTTCCGTCCGCGCTAGGGTAAACTAAGGGGCCACCGCGTCGGTCCCGCAAAACGTCCCTTCGGGGGGAAAATCGCTCACGGGAACGGGGCGGCCGAACAAATAGCCTTGATAGCTCATTTCGGCGCGCGTCGACAAGAACTCGACCTGTTGCCGCGACTCGACTCCCTCGGCGACCACCGACAGGCTCATTTTCCCCGCGACGGCGAGAATGCTCTCGACGAGGGCGGCGTCGTTCGGGTCGGTAGGCGCGTCCTGCACGAAGGACTTATCGATCTTTAGCTCGCTTAAGGGGAATCGCTTGAGATACGCAAGCGACGAATAACCGGTCCCGAAATCGTCGATCGAGAACACGAACCCCGCGTCGGCGAGCCGAGTCATCTTCTCGACGATCGCGTTCGAGTCCCCGAGAAAAAGACCCTCGGTTATTTCGAGCGTTACGCTCGCCGGCCGCACTCCCATCGAGGAAAAAAGCTCGATGACCCAGGCGTCGAAACTTTTCTTCTTAAAATGCCGAGGGCTCACGTTCACGGAAATGGTGAAATCCGCGCGGTTTCTGAACGGCCCGGCCATGAGAGCGCACGCCTCGGTCAAAACCCATTCGCCGATGCGAACGATGAGGTCGGATTCCTCGGCAACGGATATGAACGCGCCGGGGGCGAGAAGTCCCCGCACGGGGTGATTCCAGCGAATCAAAGCCTCGGCCCCGACGATCTTCCCGTCCGCGCGAACCTGCGGCTGAAGGAATAGGGCGAATTGATTGCGCCCGATCGCGTCGGCCAGCTCCCGTTCCGTGCGATATCTCTCGACGGCGGCCATGCCCATCTCCCGCTCGAAAAACGCGCATTGATTTCCGCCGTTCGACTTCGCGCGGTGCAGGGCGGTATCCGCCCGGCGATACACGTCCATCGGGGAATCCTGGTCGGTGTCGGGAAAGAGCGTTATCCCGATGCTCGCCGTCAGGGTATGCGACTCCCCTTCCACGACGAAAGGCTCGGCGAGCAGGCCGCGAATCCGCTCCGCGGCGCTTAGGGCGTCCATCACCGATCGCTCGTCGATCGCCCCGTCGGTCGGGCACACGAGCGCGAATTCATCCGCCGCGACGCGCCCCACGAAGTCGACGTCGCGCAGGTGCTCGCGAAGGCGCTGACCGACGGAGGCGAGCACGGCGTCGCCGACGTTAGTGCCCCGGGCCTCGTTCACCATCTTGAATCGATCCAAGTTCAGGAGCATGAACGCGTCGGCGGCCTCGTACGTTTTAAGGAAAGAAAGTCCTTCCGCGAGCCGATCGATGACTTGCCGGCGGTTCGGGAGTCCGGTGATCGGGTCGAACAGAGAAACGTGCCGCAGCTTTTCTTCCGCCTGAAAGCGCGCCGTGACGTCCTCGTGGATGACGACGACGCTCAAGAGCTCGCCGCGCTCGAATATCGGGAAGGCGCTCACGTCGAAAATCCGCGACTCGAGTGATCGCTCGTTTTTGTCCACGCTCGCGCTCAGCCGATACGAAAAGCCGTATTCGCGGCAGGCCGTGCCGAAGAATGCGGGTGAAACGATGGCGGAAAAACCCGTCGATACGAAAGGCTCGCCCTTAAGTATGTCGATCGTCCGGATGTCGAACCGCTCGTCCGCGTCCCACATCCGCAAGAACGAGGGATTCGCGTTCGTGGCGCGGCCCACCGAGTCGACCACGAGAATCCCGATGGGCGCCTGGTCGAAAAAGCCGAGGAACAGGGCCTCGCTCGCGCCGAGCGCCGCCCTGGTTTGGCGCAGCATGATTTCGTTGTGAATTTCCGCGCGCACGCGCCTGACCGTCTCGGCCAAATGGTCGAGAAAGACGGAATCCTTTACCACGTAATCCCGCGCGCCGAGCTTCATCATCCTGACCGCGAGACCCTCGTCGCCGCGCCCGGTGGAAAGAATGAAGGGCGGAACGCTCAACTCGGAATTGATAGCCTTTTCAAGCAATTCCTGCCCGTTCATGTCAGGAAGCCCATAATCGAGAATCAGTAGGAACGGCGGGTCATCGCGGACGATCGAAAGGACCTCGCTTCCGGTCGAGGCGCGGGAGACGGACCAGCCGTCCTCGATCAGCTCAGAGGAAACGAGCTCATAAATGCCTTCATCGTCTTCAGCGATCAGAACCCTTTCCCCGGACATGTGTCACCCCTCACGTCTTGATGATTTGCAAAAAAAGGCCAAGCCGACGCAGCGTCTGCATAAAAAGGGAAAAATCGATCGGCTTCGCGATATAGACGTTACAGCCTAATCGGTAGCAACGCTCGATTTCGCGCGGATCGTCCGTCGTCGTAAGCATGATGACGGGCATATCCCGCAAAGACTGATCGGCCTTAATCCTGCTCAGCGTCTCGATGCCGTCAAGGCGGGGCATGTTGATATCGAGGAGGAGCAGATGGTCCCGAATGCGAACGCCGGAAGCATCGCTCTTGAGCGGCTCAAGATATTCAAGAAGCTCTAGCCCGTCCGCGAAACGAAGGATGCGATTGTGGATGCCCGAGTCGCGGAGCCCGTCCACGATGAGTTCCGCGTGCCCCGGATCGTCCTCGGTGACGAGAATGACGATATCGCTGCCGATCATGAGCCTCCCTCCGCCGTTTCGGCGGGAATGTCGATCGAGAATACCGAGCCCACTCCCTCGACCGATTCGAGCGCTACGGAGCCGGAATGTTTCTCGGCGACGCGCTTGACGATACTGAGTCCGATGCCGTCGCCGGGGATGTCCCCGCCGCCGCCGACCCGAAAGAACACGTCCCAAACACGGTCAAGATGCCGTTCCGCGATCCCTATCCCGTTATCCTTCACCGAATATCGGCACACGTCGCCCGAACGGCTCCCCGAAATGGTTATGACCGGGGCGCGGTCGGGAGAACGATACTTAAGCGCGTTCCCGACGAGATTCCCGAAAGCGCGGGAAAGAAGATCCGCGTCGCCGCGGCACGGAGGAAGGGGGCCGATCTCGACTTTCGCGCCGAGCTCCTCGATCTCAAACGATTTCGCCCCGACGACGGAAGAGACGAGCGCGTTCATGTCGAGCGCGCGAATCGTCATGACGACGCGGCCCGTGCGCGAGATGTCGAGGATGCCGTTCAAGAGCCGGTCCATTTTCGCCGTATTCGAGACGATGAACCCGATCGTATGGGGAACTTTCTCGCGGATGACGGCGAGCGCCGCGTCGCGGCGGGCCCCGTTCACGGCGTCGAGGTCCATCGCCTCAAGCTCCTTTTCGATCTCGCTGGCGTGCTTGGCGAAACGGGCGCTGAAGCCCTGGATGTTCACGAGCGGGGAGCGGAGGTCGTGGGAGGCGACGTACAGATACCGCTCCAACTCTGCGTTTTTCCGCTCGACGACGGACTTCGCTTCCTCAAGTTCCTTGATACGGCGCTGAAGCTCGGGGTAATAGCTTTTTCGCAGGGATTTCTCCCCAAGCCCGATGATTTTTTGCCGAAGGTCGTCCTGGGACTCAGAGGGCGCGCTCATAAAGATTCCCGATGATAGATTCGTCCACAGGGCGGGGATTCGTGACGGCGCAGGGATCGGCGGCCGCGTTTTTCGCCAACGCGGGGATAACCGCGCGGCTAACCCCGCGCGAGGAGAGACCGCTTTTAATTTCGAGGGTCGCCAAAAGCCGGGACACCCAGTCGACTATGGCCGCGGCCCCGTCGCCCGAGCCGAACGCCCCGGCTTCGATGCCCAAGGCCCGCCCAATTTCCGCGAATTTACCCGGCGCGTACGCGTAATTTTCCGCGATTGCCGAGTTGAGCAAAATCGCGTTGCATTCCCCGTGGGGCAAATCGAGCAGGCCACCGAGGCTATGCGCCATGGCGTGCACGACGCCGAGACTCGCGTTCGAGAAGGCCATGCCGGCTTCCATGCTCGCGTACATCATGGCGCCGCGCGCCTCCTCGTCGGAGCCGTCGCGAACCGCAGCCGCGAGATTTTTCGCGATAGTCCTGATCGCCTCGAACGCGTGAAGGTCGGTCAGCGGCGAGCTTGCCGTCGAGACGCACGCCTCTATCGCGTGCACGAGGGCGTCGACGCCGGTGCACGCCGTCAGGTAGGGGTTCATCGTCATCGTAGACTCGGGATCGACGAGGGCGACGTCGGGCACGGCGGTTTTGCTGATAATGGCGAATTTAAGCCGGCGAGAGGAGTCGTTCACGATCGCGAATTGGGAAATATCGGCGGAAGTCCCCGCGGTGGTCGGAACGCAAATGAGCGGCGGGCCGGGGCTCTCGACGTTATCGATCCCCTCAAAATCGGAAACTTTCCCGCCGTTCACGGCGAGAATGCCGATGGCTTTCGCGCAGTCCATCGGGCTCCCGCCCCCGATGGCGACGATCACGTCGCATTCCCGCTCAAGGTAGAGCGCGCAGCCGTCCGCAACCTGAGAATCGCGCGGATTGGCGGATACGGCCGAATATACGACGGGAGAGAGGCCCGAGGCGCGAAGGGAGGCGACCGCCTCATCCACTAAACCGGTAGCGATGACTCCGGGGTCGGTCACGATGAGGGGCTTGGATGAGCCGAAGTTCACCGCATACCGATCGCAAAGCGCGCGAGCGCCGGTTCCGAACACGACTTCAGGCACGACGAATTTCCGCAGTTCCATCATACCCAAAAGTGTAATGCAAAAACTCGCCTCAGGGCAAAACAATTCGCGGACGAACGCCTAAAATTGTAAAACGGCATCCCATCCCCTATACTTTTGACCGGGAGATAATGGGGGTTCTATGCGCAAGCCGGTAAAAACGGGAATGATGTTTCTCTGCATCCTTTTTTGGGGATACATTCCATCTTTCGCCGCCGAAACCTCGATAAACGCGCTCGTTATCGATTCGTATTCGCCCTCGGTACCCTGGACATTGGAGTTCAACCGAGGTTTACAGGAAGCGAACGAGCTTCACGGCGGCAACATCCAGTACTTCATCGAGTATATGGACAGTTCCCGCATTCAAAGTGCCGTAAGCGACGAACAATGGGTCGCGTACCTACGGAATAAATACGCGAATACGAGTTTTCAGATGATTCTCGGCGACTCGAATTTCGCGAGCGACTTTATACGGAGAAACCGCGATTATTTCGGCCGAGAGATTCCGATCGTCTATTACAGCAATCGACCCATCGAAGGGGCGAACGACAACGAAAAGCTCCTGACCGCGGACATACAAGCGTCCGTCGCCGAGACCATCGGCCTCGCGCTCGCCCAAAACCCCCAAGCGCGGAATATATATCTCGTTCGGGGATACAAATACGACGACGAGCAAATCGTCGCGTACATCCAGGAGACGGTTAAAAAAAAACCAAATTTACGGCTCTCGATTATATACGCCCAGAACCTGCCGAGCCTGCTCGCCGAGGTTAGGCGAGTGCCCAAGGACTCGGTATTGCTCTATTCGCTCGTCATGTGGGATGGGGACGGCAACACCCATATTCCCCGGGACGTTCTCGCCAAGATAACGCGCATCGCGCCGGTTCCCGCCTATACTTTCTGGATTTCGCTTTTGGGGAGCGGAACCGTCGGTGGAGACGTGATAGACGCGAAACTGATCGCCCGGCAAATGGTCGACGCGGGCATGGAATATCGGGAAAAACGGGCCTATTCGGCGAACTACCCCTGCTCGGCGATCATGCTCGACTGGAAAGCGATGGAGAAACATAGCATACGCATGGATCGCGCGCCGAAGGGCGCGGTCGTGATAAATCGGCGGGAGTCGCTGTGGGCGGCGTACAAGACCGAACTGCTGGCGCTGGCGGCCGCGCTCGCTTTTCTTCTATTCATTGTCATCTTCATTTGGGATCGAAGGGTGCATAAGCTCAATCGCCGACTAAAGGAGCTCAACGCGGAAGTCATGCGGGCGAAAGAACTCGCGGAAAGCGAGGCGAGAACCGACGCGCTGACCGGCCTCAGCAACCGAAGGGACTTTTTCGAAAAGGGAAAGCAGATATGCAGCGAAATCAAGCGGCTCCAACGCCCTATGTCCCTTTTGATGCTCGACATCGACAACTTCAAGTCGGTGAACGACAAATACGGGCACGAGGCGGGGGACGTCGTGATAAAGAATCTCGCGAAAATCATTACCGAGGAAAAAAGGGAAGCCGACGTCGCGGTTCGTTTCGGCGGTGAGGAATTCGTCGTGGTCGCCCCATTCACGGACGAGGGGGGCGCGCTCCTGCTCGCGGAACGGATTAGGGAAAAGGCCGAGCGGAGCGTGACGAGCTACGGGGAACGGGAGATACGCTTCACCGTGAGCGTCGGCGTCTTTTCCGCGATACCCAACGAATGCAGTCTCGACTACGGCCTTAAAAACGCCGACGACGCCATGTACCGCGCTAAAAAGCAGGGGAAAAACCGGGTATGCGCGTGACGGGACTCCGGCGATGAAAAGCGAATTCGATTGGAGTGTTGACGCCGACCGAACCGAATATCGGTTCTCCCTCATCATCTTCAGGATCATACTCGGGGCCTTCGTTTTCGCCATCGCGGTCGTCCATATCGTTCAGCGCGCCGAGGGGCTTCCAATAACCCGGGATCTCGCCGTTTACGCGTCCCTCGCGATTGGCTTACTCGCCGGGATCGAGCTCACGAAACGCGGGCTCAAGGCGGGGCCGCTCCTGTTTTGCGCGGAGCTCTATCTCATTTTGGCGTACATCGATTTTTTCAGCGTTAGGAATTTCAACTTCGACGCCGAGGCGCCGGTCTTTTACCTGATGGCCGTCGCCACCGTCATTTTTTTCCTACCCGCCCCGTTTAACGTAGCGATCAGCGCGGTCTTCGTCGCGACATTCGTTTTCAGGATTGTCGCCGTGTCGAAATTGCATTTCACGGAAAATTACCTTCTGATCGTCATATCGGTGCTTTCCGTTTCGCTCATGATTACGGTGAGGCTGTGGATCGCCCGCATGGTCAAGCACAAACTGCGCTCGCTCCGGGAGCTCAATTCCGTGACGACGGAAATTCTCGGGAAAATAGTCGAGCTGCGGGACGGCGGAACCTCGAATCACCTGAATCGCGTTAGCGTCATCGTGGAGGAAATCATCGACGGGCTGAGGGGGAAACCCGAGTACGGGTCGCTCATGGAGGAAACCTACATCGAGAACGTGAAGCTCGCCGCTATGCTGCACGACATCGGGAAGATCGGCATACCGGATAAAATTCTCCTCAAGCCGGGTAAGCTCAGCGAGGATGAGTTCGAGGTCATGAAACGCCACGCGATCATCGGGTTCGACCTTTTGCACGAGGCGAAGAACAAAGTCCAAAGCAAGGAATTCTTCGAGCTCGTGATCGACGTCATCCGGTACCATCACGAAAGGTGGGACGGATCGGGCTATCCCGATCGACTCCGCCGCGACGACATTCCCATCGCGGCGAGGGTAATGGCAGTCGCGGACGTATACGACGCGCTCATATCCGACCGGCCGTACAAAAACGCGATTTCGCACGAGGAGGCCGTCCTTATCATACGGGATGGCTCGGGAACGACGTTCGACCCGGAAGTGGTCGAGATTTTCCTCGCGCGGCAAGGCAGGATCCGGGAGAGGATGGGCGACTCGCCCGATCGGGCAGACGGCCCGGACGAGTCACCCCCACGCGGCTAAAACTGCCACGTCCCGTACTCGAACGGGGCGACCTCGGGCCTCGATTCGTCGGATTTCTCTTTTTCGCAGTAGTCGAGATATTCTTGATGGATTTTCTTGATGTCGGCGTCTTCCAGCGCCGGGATGACGCGGCTCGCCTCGGTCAAAAAGTGCTTTTCGTCCTTCCCCATGCTTCGCCCCTTGACGGTGTGCATGTCGTAGGCGTAATCGGGAACCTGGGCCCCGCGACCATGTGAAAATTCCTTGATTACCCGATTTTTGATATTGTCGCTGCTCCGCTCTTTTTTTTGCCGGCACAGGAAACGTATCGCGTGAATGAAAAAAAGAGGTCGGTCGCCGTCGGCGTACGGGAATTCCTTGCGGATATTGTTGAGCGTATACACGAGCTCGGGCGCCTCGACGTTGCCAAAGCCGATATCCTCCACAGAAATCGCGAGGAGGCGTCGCCACAGCTTGTCCTCGAATTGCTCGCTCGTGACGTACATCTCGTAGGCGGCGCACAGGGCGTTGTGCTCGAGGCCGCGTCGAATGGATTTCTGCAGCATCGATATAATCTCATCCCCGTGAATGCCGTTTCTCGTCACGATGTTCGCCCACGGGTCGTATGACATGAACTGTCCCATAAATTTTTCTCCTTATCCCTTTATGCCGGAGCTCTTCATCCCTTCCACGAAATACCTTTGGGTGAAAATGAACAGCGCGATGACCGGCACGATCGCCATGCACGCGCCCGCCATTTGCACCGGGATATTCACGCCGCCGCGCGTGGAAAAGTACTGAAGGGCCGGCGTTATTAATTGCCTGCTCGTCGTCTTGATGAATAGATACGGATCGAGGAAATCGTTCCATATAAAAATGAACCCGAAAAGGATCGACGTCGCGATGATCTCCTGCGATAGCGGGACGAACACGTGCCGGATTATCTGAAGGTGGTTCGCCCCGTCGATGAACGCGGCTTCTTGGTAATCTTTCGGGACCGCCTTAAAGAACTCCAGTATCAGCACGAGGTAAAACACCTCGCTTACCTCGGGAAGCACGATGACCCAGACGCTGTCCAGAAGATGGATGTTCTTGAAATAGAGATACCGCCCGACCATCGTCGCCTCGGCCGGGATCATGTAGGCCGAGAGAAAAACGATGAGGAGCGCGGCCTTAAACCGAAACTCGAGGCGGGCGAACGCGTACGCGGCGGGCAACGTCACTAAGAGCCGAAGAACCGTCGTTATCACGATCGTCAGAACCGTGTTCAGGTACCAATTGCCGAAATTCGGGTCGGTCAGGACGATCGCGTAATTATCGAGGATCGGCCGTACCGGCGCGAAGACGCTGCGGTACGCGTCGCCTTGGCTGCGAAACGACACGACGATCATGAGGAGAAACGGTAAAACGTTTATCAAGCCGAACGCCCACAGAAAGGCGGGGCGAAGCCATTCTTTTTTACCGATCATACAGCCCGTCCCAATGCCCCTGGAGCTTGCGGAAAAGCACGGTCACGACGGCGATGAACGCGGTGAGCAGCAGGGCCTCTGCCGCCGCGTAGCTAAACTTGTAATACTTAAAGGCGTCCTGAAAAATCTGGAACGTCGTGACGTAACTCGAGTTTCCGGGCCCCCCGTTCGTGAGCGCGACGACCATGGTGTAGTTCTTGAACGAATTGATCGTGTTGATCATGAGCAAGAAAACGCACGTGGGTATGAGCAGGGGAAACGTCACGCGGGAAAAAATTTGAATGCGGCCGGCGCCCTCGATGCGCGCGTATTCGTAGAGCTCGGGCGATATGCTCGGCAGAGCCGCCAGTATCGTGATGACGCTGAACGCGAGCGTGACCCAAATATTTATCGCCGCGACGGATGGCAAGGCCAAACGAACGCTTTGTAGCCATTCGGGCAGGCGACCTGAGGGAATCCCGACGGAATGAAGGAACGCGTTAACGGGGCCGTCGAAGGGGTTCAATATGAATTTCCACACAAGGCCGACGGCTATTATGTTGGACACGTACGGAAGGTAATAGATCGTGCGAACGATCTCGACCCCGGAAAATTTCTTGTTTAAGAAAACGGCGAGGGCGATCGCGAGGACCATGGTTCCGCCGACGTACAGGGCGGTGAACTCGAGAGAGTTCGCGAACGATGACCAAAAGTTCTCGTCCTTGAGAACGGCCGCGACGTTTTTTAATCCGACGAAGTGGGTCTGCGACAGTTTCTTGATCGAGTTTCGGTCGAGGAAACTCGACGTACAGGCCGTAAAGCATTGGGTAAAGCTTGAAAAGAGAGAAGAAGAGAGCGAACGGCAATATGAAGAGAAATGCCGTCTTCTGGTCGCTGCGTTTCGATCGGTGGCGTTTCATCGTGCCCCCAAATACATCCGCGACCGCGTCATGCGGCCGCGGACAGGCGTTGTTCTTATTGCGCTGCCTTTATTGCGGCATTCGTCTTCGCGACGATATTTTTTACCGTCGTCGACAAATCCTGATTTCCGTAGCAGTACAATTCAGCCT
>QKAR01000097.1 GCA_003246335.1 Spirochaetales bacterium
GGAGAGTTTACCATGCTCGAGCTCGCCGAAAAGGTCATCAAGACCGTCGGCGGAAAATCGAAGCTCGTGTTCCAGCCCCTTCCGTCGGACGACCCCAAGCAGCGAAAGCCCGATATCACCCTCGCCAAGGATAACCTCGGCTGGCAGCCCCGCGTGTCGCTCGATGACGGCCTGAAGGCGACAGTCGAGTATTTCCGCCAGTTCGCCTAATAGAGAAGGAACCGTACCCGCGTGGACGTATCCGTCATCATCGTCAATTGGAACACGAAAGAACTCCTTCGCGACAGTCTCGCCTCGATCGCGGAAAAAACGCGCGGCGTGACCGCCGAGACCATCGTCGTCGACAATGCCTCTTCCGACGGCTCGGCGGAAATGGTTCGCTCGGAGTTCCCGAGCGTGCGGCTCGTAGAGGCCGGCGATAACCTCGGCTTCGGGCGCGCGAACAACCTCGGCGCCAAAGAGGCGCGCGGGGAATACCTCTTTTTCCTCAATAGCGACACCGTGCTTATCAACGACGCGATTACGGAACTCGCCTCCGTTATGCGCTCAAAACCCGACTGCGGCATTGCCGGTGGGAATCTTACCGACCGCGAGGGAAAAGCTATCCACAGCCACAGCATGGCCCTTCCCGGACCGTCGGCCGATCTTTTTCGACTGATCAAGGGTTGGCCGCGCTTCCGCTACGGAAAAAACTGGACCTATAACCACGCGCGTCGCGTCCTTTCCGTCGCCTACGTCACCGGCGCCGATCTCATGATCCGAAAGGATATTTTCGAGCGAGCGGGAGGTTTTGATCCCGACTTTTTTATGTATTACGAGGAAACCGAGCTGACGAACCGCGTGCGAAAAATGGGTTTCCGCGCGTACAGCGTGCCTAACGCGCGGATTACCCACGTCAAGGGCGCCTCGCTCGAAAACCTCGAAAGCGTCAAATCGGTCGTCTATACGAGTAAATACCGCTACATGCGCAAAGTGTTCGGGCCCTCGGGGCCCGTTCGCGCCCATGTCGCCTTTAATCTTTTCTGCGCTGTCAAGATCGCCCTCGCGACGGTCGCGCGCAGGCCCAAAACCGCCGCCCGCTACCGCGATATGCGCGCTGTGGCGCGCGAAGCCTATCGGAGCGTATGCCGCCCATGAGCCGCGTCATTCACCGGATTTTCTTTAACTTTAACGACGGGGACGACCCGTTTTTGCCCCTTTTGGAAACCTGGAAGCGCGAGCTCCCCGACTTCGAGATCAAGCTGTGGGACAAGACGAACCTTCCGCTCGACCTCAACGACTACACGCGCACCCTCGCCGCGGAAAAAAACCACGCGTATTTAAGCGACTATTTCCGCTGCTGGCTGTTGGAAAAATACGGTGGCGTCTACCTCGACGCCGACATCGAGATTCTTGACGGCGCGAAATTCCGTTCGGCCTACGACGAGGCCCAGACCGCCGCCGACTATGACGTATTCATCGGCGTCGAAAGCGCCGACAACGGCAAGCTGACCGCCCATTCCATGGGCGTAAAGGACGGGACCTTCCACCCGCTGCTTCGCTTTCTCATGAACCTCTACGAAACGGCCTTTTCCGGTCCCCTCCACTACGCGATAAAAAACTTCGACATGCCCTATCTCATGTCCCTCTATTTTCTCGATAAGGAACGCACCGAAGGCTTCGCGCTCTCGTCGGGCGGAAGGTTTCGCGAGCTGGATGAGTCTGAGGTCGCCGATCGCGCGAAGTTTTACCCGCCCGTGTGGTTTTCGCCCCTTACGACGCGCGACGGCCGCATGTTCATCAGCTCGTTCGGCGAAGAAACCTGCATGTGCCACCATTTCGCCGCGACCTGGCGCGAGAAAACGAAGGGAACGAAGCTCGCCAAGCGCTTTCTTGAGTCGCTCGCCGACGGCGATTACGCGGTTAAGCCCGAGCTCGTGCCCGCCTTGCGCGCGCGGTACCCCGAGGCTATAATTAAGCCCGTCCGCCCCTTATGGTCGCTCAAACCGACGCAAATCAAGAAAATCGAGCGCGTACTCAACGCCCTCGTGCCCTACGGTTCGCCGCAGTACCGGCTTCTCAAGGGCAAATGAAAATACTCGGACTCTTCCTTAACAACGAACTCCGCACGGGCGGCCATCGCAGGCTTCTGGAGCTTCTGGAGGACCTTGCCGCGCGCGGTAACGAAACGATCGCCATTCTGAACGAGAAGCTGGCGTATGAACCGCGATTCTTTACCGCCGCGCGCGTTCCCTGCGCCTATCGGCGCAATAGCCTTATCCCTATCTCCGTTTCGTTCCGTGCGGCCGTCTGCCGTTCGCGGGCAAACATCGAAAAAGCCTGCGAGGGAGCCGAAGCTATCATGATTCACGGAGAAACCCATCTTGCAGCCGCTCGAGAAATAAAGCGGCTCACGGGAACTCCGATTCTGTATGCTCACCGCAGCAATTCCGTGCGCGACGCTGAAATCGCTCGTGCGGATTCTTCCCTATCCGTAACGGATCGATTGAAAACAAGCCGCGTAAAGTTTTTCGCCGGACGGTACGAACGAATCCTAACTCGC
>QKAR01000072.1 GCA_003246335.1 Spirochaetales bacterium
CTCGGTTTTTCGCTGCGAACCTCGACGCGGGCGCGTCGTTCCTCGCGGGGAGCGAGTACGGTTTTATGAGCGTCGGCATACCGCTGGACATGAAGCTACTATTCATGCCGATCTCCGGCTCCCGCGGGTCCGCCCTCCTGTTCGCTGGAGGCGGGGGGAATCTCGGCGCTTATTTTATGACGATGCAGATTCCGCAAGTCGTGGGAACGACGCTCGTGTACGACGACGTGCTCGTCTCGACCACGCAAGTCATGGGAC
The DNA here is from genome assembly GCA_003246335.1 of Spirochaetales bacterium. Classification (GTDB taxonomy): domain Bacteria; phylum Spirochaetota; class Spirochaetia; order Treponematales; family Treponemataceae; genus Teretinema. The sequence continues at coordinate 259 of QKAR01000072.1, forward strand.
GCGTTACCGGCGGCGCGCAGATTAACCTCAACCTTGACCCATTCATCGTCTCGCCGTTCGCGGTTTTCACCCTTTCCGGGGGACAGTACGAGACGTCGATGGAAAGTTCCCTGTCCTTCCAGTATCCGTCCTCCGGCGGTCGCGTCGATAATTCGCTCAGCCAAGTGTACGGTTTCGACGTGCTTCACAAACCGTCGGGCGCGAGCCTCAGCTCGCAGTTTCGCCGAGGCTCCGATTATTTTTTGATCTCCATGGCGATTCGCTTTTTGCTCAAGGGGCTCGATTAAGCGCCGTCGGGCCGCTTGAGCGGACGGATCACCGATACGTTCCCGTCGCCAATTCCCAATCGTAATACGCCGAGAGATAGCCGAACACCGCGTTGTACAGGCCGAGCTGGGCCTGCCGATAGCGGTCCTCGGCGTCGCTCACGGTAAGTTGGGTTCCGCCGCCGGCCTCGTACGCGGCGCGCGAGACGTCAGCGGCGCGCCGCGCGGTCGATTCCGCGATTCTCGCCGAGTCGATCCGCTCGTGGGCTTCTTCGAGGGAAAGCCTGACGGTGCGTATTTCCGTCTCGATATCGGATCTCTTTTGGTCGACGTTGAGGCGCGCGGTCTCTTGGGCGATCGAGGCGGCTTTCGTCTGCGCCACGCGGAATCCGCCCGTCGATAAAGGGACCGACACCGAAAGGCCCAGCTTCGCCGTCGCGTATTCCGACGTGTCGCTCGCGCTTTCGTATCCCCGGTATTGTCCCGCCGCGTACGTGAACGAGCCGCTCACGGTCGGCAGGAACGCCGCGAGCGCCGCCTTTCGCGCGATGTCCGCCACGTCCTTCGCGATGCCGACCGCCGCGTAGTCGGGCCTCGACGCGAGTATCGCCGATATGTCGGCGTTCTCCGGCAAGGCGGGCACTGATTCCCTTTTTTCGGTCAGCACTACGTCCTCGTCGAGCGGAATTCCCGCGAGCGTCTTGAGCGAGAGCATCGCGCCAGCCGCGTTTTTGCGGGCCTCCGCGGTATTGGGGACGCTCGATCTCCAGGAGCTTTCGGCCATCAAGACGTCAAGCTCAGAAGCGCTTCCGACCTCGAAGCGGCGCTTCGCGTTTTGGTAGTTCTGCTCCGCGGTTCGCTCGGCGCTCTCGCGCACCTCAAGAACCTTCCGCGTAAGCTCGGCCTGCGCGTACGTTTTCTTAGCGCCGGAAATGACGCCCCTTCTCGTCGCCTCGTATTGAACCGCCTTGGCGGATTTGTTTTTCTTCGCCTGTTCGTAGGAAGCGATCGAAGCGGGCGAGAGAATTTTTTGATTAACCGAGACCGCGAGCGAAAACTCGTTGTCGTAGTTCGAGTCGACGTCCTGATAGATCAGCGGCGCGACGCCGTTTTGCGCGGCGTTGAGATTCGCCGCCACCGCCGTGGATGTTTCCGTCTCCTTGAGGTTACGGGAATATCCGCCTTGCGCGGCGATCGAGGGCAATAAGTCCGCCCGCGCCTTCGCGACGTCCGTATCCGCGAGGGATAGGCCGTTTCTCGCGACGCGAAGCTGAATGTTGTTCCGCTCGACGGAGCCGAGGTATTCGGCGAGGTTATATTCCCCCGCGTACGCGATCGCGGCGGCCTGCGCGAGGAAAATCGCCGCGAGAATTCTCATTGATCGGGATGCGGTCATTGCTGTCCTTCCTTCTGTTTTTTCGCCGGTTTCTTTCGGCTGAGGAGACGCTCGAGCGCCGGTATGAGCCAAAGCGTCATGACGGTCGACGAAACGATTCCCCCGATGATGATGATTCCCATAGGCTTGCGCATTTCCGCGCCCGACGCCCCGAGGCCGAGCGCCATCGGCACCATGCCGAGGATGATGGCGATGTTGCTCATGAGTATCGCCTTCAGCTTCGTCGGGCATGCCGTGACGAGCGCTTCTTTAATCGGCGTCCCCCCGCGCTTGAGCTGGTTATAGTAGTCCAGTATCAGGATCGCGTTGTTGACGACGATTCCGACGAGCATGACGATGCCGAGCATCGCGACGAAGTTGAGCGTCGCGCCGGTCAAGAGGCATCCGGCGACGACGCCGATGATCGAAAGGGGGATCGTCGCGAGGATGAAAAGCGGCTGCACGAAGCTTTCGAGAATCGCCGCGAGAAGCATGTACGTCAGCGCGACGGCGATGAAAAACACCCGGACGAGATCGCTGACGGTGTCCCCGAGGCTTTCCGAAGTTCCGGACGCCTTCACGGAGTAGCCTTCGGGCAAGTCGATGGCGGCTACGGCCGCGTTCGCCTTTCCGAGCACGGAGCCTTGCGAGTAGCCGGGCAGAAGGTCCGCGGAAACGTCGAGCGTTCGGCTTTTGTCCGTTCGGGTGATTTTATTGTACCCGTCGGCGAACGAAAGCGTCGCGTAGCGGGAGAGCGGGCGAGTCCCGGACTGCGTGACGATCGGCAGGTTCTTGAGGTCTTCGAGCGTCAGGAGGCTCGATTCGGCGATCTTGACGCGGATGTCGTATTCCTCGCCTTTGTCCTTGTACGTCGTGGCCGTGATGCCGTCGACGGCCGCGCGTATCGCGACCGCCACTCCCTGCACGGTAAGCCCGTCGGCCGATATCGCCTTGCGGTCGGGAGTGAAGACGATTTCCGCCTTGCCCGCCTTCGCGCTTATCTTAACGTTCATTGTTCCGGGTATTTCCTCGATCCCGTCCTTGACCCGTTGCGCGACGCCCATCAGCTCGTCCGAATCGATTCCCCGAACCGAAAGCGAGATGGGCGAACCGGTATCCATGGAAATCTCGGAGACCGCCTTCACGCGAATTTCGGCGCCGGAGACGCTCGCAAGGTCCCGCACGGCCCGGACCGCGACGTCCGAGTTGCTCGCCTTTCGCCGCGACTTCGCGGAGAGGAACAAGTCAACGCTCGCGAGGTTCACGTCCGAGCCCGACGATCCGTCGGAACCGAGCGTCGTAAGCACGCTCTCGACCTCGGGGTAGGCCGCGACTATGCCCTCGATCTCCTCGAGCTTCTTCGCCGTAGCCGGGAGCTCGGCGCCTTGCGGGAGCTCCACCGCGATGTTTACCTTGCCGCCGTCGGTCGTCGGTATGAGCTCGAATTTCACGGCTGCGAAAAGTGAGACCGCCAGAGCGAAAATCGCGACCGTCGAGACGACGACGAGGGCCGCGCGTTTTTTCGTCTTGAGGGTCGCGGCGAGCGTCGATCGGTATCCCTCCTCGAGCGCGTGGAAGGCGGCCTCAAGAGCCGCGCCGACTTTGCCGTCTTTTTTCGTTTTATCCGGCAGGATGCGCGAGGCCATGAGCGGCGTGAGCGTGAACGAGACGAAAATCGAGAATATCGTCGAGATGACGATGGTGTAGGCGAAATTCGAGAGCGTCGCGCCCATGACGCCGGACATGTTCGCGAGGGGCACGAAAACCGCGACGTTCGTCAGAGTAGAGGCGAAAACGGCGACCATCACTTCCTTGGTCCCGCGCGACGCCGACTCCACCCGGTCATGGCCGAGTTCCTTGTACCTGAATATATTCTCCAGAACCACGACGGAGTTCGCCACGAGGGTTCCGGTGGCGCTCGACAGGCCCATGAGCGAAAGCATGTTGAGCGATATGCCCATGGCGCTCATGACGAGGAATGTCGCCACGATCGAGAACGGCATGGCTATCGCGACGATGAGGGTGGACCGGAGGTCGTGCAGGAACAGAAGGAGCACGAGACCGGTGAATAATATCCCCAAATAGACGTTGCTCAGCGTGTCGTTGACCGTGTCTTTCACGAACGTCGCGTCTTCCTTGACGACCTCGTAATGAACCGTACCCTTGCCCTGGGTCTCGAGCGTTTTTATCGCCTTGTTGACGTCCCTGACGACGTCGATCGTGTTCGCCGTGGGGTTTTTGATTACCTTGAGGAGGAGGGCGTTCTCGTTTCGCGTGCCGGCGGTTTTATTGAGGAGTATCGTCCGCTCGACCACTTCCGCGGTCGAGTCCTCGACGTCGGCTAGCTGTCTTACCTTGAACGTCCCGGACGCCGTGTCGACGTCGAGGTTGCGTATTTCGTCGAGGCTGTCGTACTCGCCCTTGAGTCGAACCGGGTATTTACGCCCGTCGAGCCTCATGTTGCCGCCCGGGATTTCGGCGTTGCCGGCGGCGAGAATTCCCGCGATTTGCGTAATCGGGAGCGAACGCTCGAACACGGTTTCCTTCGATACGGTCACGTCGATCTGGCGCGCTTGGCCGCCCGATATCTCGACGCTGCCGACCCCGCTCACCTGGGCGAGTTCCGAGGACGCGATCGTTTGCGCGTACGTGTACAGCTCCGTCGCGTCCATCGTTCCCTCAAGGACGACGTTCATGACCGGCATGGCCGCCGAAATGTCGACTTTCGAGATCGACGGCTTATCCGCGTCGTCCGGGAGTTCCGAGGCGATCGCCTCGATCTTGTCCTTTACTTCCTGCACGGCGACGTTTTCGTCCTTGCCGTACTTAAATTCCGCGACCACTACCGAGGCTCCCTCGACCGTGGTCGACGTGATGGTGTCGAGGTCGGCGATCGACGATATTTGATCCTCGATTTTCTTCGTGACCTGGGATTCGATGACTTGCGGGCTCGCGCCCCCGTAAATGGTTTGAATCGTGACGTAGGGCGCCTTAATGTCGGGAAAGAGGCTCATCGGCATCGAGGTGAAGGCGAGCAAACCGAACACGACGAACGCTATGATGACGGTAAGGGTCAGTACCGGCCTTTTTATGGATAAATCGACTATATGCATGATGGCCTCACTTTCCGTCCGTCGCGACGACGTTAATTCTGTCGCCGTCCTTCAGACCGTCCTTGACGTCCGAAATCACGAGTTCCCCTTCGCGCAATCCCGCGCTGACCTCGAATTTCGTGCCGTCGTCTCTGCCCACCGCGATTTTTCTCGCGACGGCCGCGTTTCCTTCCGCGACGAATACCGCGAGATCGGTTCCTTTTCCGGTTAACTCCGAACGCGACACGACGATCGCGCGGTCGTTTCGGTATATCTCGACGGACACGTCGCAGGCGATGCCGCTCGCGAGCCCCGCGTTCTCGGCCGAGAACGTTACCGTCGCGGGAAATGCCTTTTTTACGGGATCCATCACGAGTGAAACCTCGGTGACTCGGCCTTCGAGCCGCTTTCCCCGAATCGTTGCGAACGCGCGCTCGCCGACCCGGAGATCGCCCACCTCGTCGAGCGTCGCGGAAATAATGGCCTGATAGCCGTCCGAGTTGGTGACGGTGAATAGGGCGGTTCCCGCCGAGACGTTCTGAGTTTCCCGAACGGCGATGCGGGAGATTACCCCGGCGATCGGCGCTTTCGCGTCCACGAGATCGGTCGCCGACTTAAACGACGCCTGGGCGATCTCGTATTGGGTCGTCGCGTTCTCGAATTCCTGCTTCGAGATTCCCGCCTGGGCGTAAAGGACCGAGCTCCGTTTATAGGTGGCTTCCGCGTTCGCGAGATTCGCCTGGGCTTGCCGATACGTCGCGTTGTCGCGCGAGAATTGCACGATGGTTTGGTCCCGGGCGACGCGGTCGCCCACTTTCGCCGTGACGGCGCGGACGAAATCGCTCGTCGCCGCGTAGGCCGTCGATTCCGAGCGCGCGGTTATCGTCGACGGATACTGCCGGTACACCGAAAAAACCCCCGCGCGCGCCGCGCGAACGCCGACCGGCGTGCCGTTTTCCCGCTGTATTTTTTCCATGCTTTCGGCCGCGGTGCGCGATCCGCCCGAACAGGCGGAAAAGAGCGCGACGGCGGTCAATGCTCCAAAAAGGAAGGTTTTCTTCATAGCGATGCTCCTTACGGTGGTAAGACCCCGCTTCGGGGGTACGCTATGAATGTGATGGGGAAAGGTTACGCGACGGTAAACTTTAAAAAAAATTACAAGGGAAGGCGGACGGTGAACGTCGAACCCTTTCCGAGCTCGCTTTCTGCCGTGACGGAGCCGCCGCTCAAGTCCGCGATTCTTTTGACGATGGCGAGGCCGAGGCCGAGGCCCCGGTTCGGCGCGTCGCCGTTTCCTTGGTAATACTTATCGAAGGCGCGATCCAGCTCCTCGCCCGTCATGCCCCGGCCCGTGTCGCGAACGCTGACGCGGGCGAAATCGCCGTCGCGCGCGAGCGCGATCGAGACGACGCCGCCCTTACCGGTGTACTTAATCGCGTTCCCGAGCAGGTTAATCCAGACATGCCGGAGCAATTCCTCGTTCGCCGTCACGGCGACGCTCTCGAGTTCCGCGTTCACGTCGATTTCCTTTTCGGTCCATTGGGGCGAAAGCAGGATCGCGCATTGTTTCAACTGCTCGTCGAGGGAAAATTTCGCCGCGTCGACGATGACGCTCTGCGCGTCGAGTTTCGTCATGAGTAAGGCGTTGCCCGAAAGCGCGGAAAGCCGCTCGGATTCCGACTCGATGATCTTGAGGTATCGCGCGCGTTCCTCCTCGGTGACGCTTTCGGTCAGGAGAATTCGCGCGAAGCCGTTAATCGAGGCGATGGGCGTCTTAAACTCGTGGGAAAAATGGTTGATGAAGTCCTCGCGGAGCGTTTGCACGTTTTCAAGCTCTTCCGCCATGCGGTTAAATTTCGCGGTGATTCCCCGCTTTTTTTCCCCGCGCCTCGTCGCGAGCCGCGTTCCGAACTTTCCGTCGGCGATTTTATCGATCGCGTCGATGAGCTGATACATGTTGCTCGACGCGGTTTTCAGGCTGAGGTACGATATGACGCCCATGATCGCGCTCATCGGCCCGATCATGCCGAGCATGTCCACGGGGTGATAGCCGCGCCGGTTCGCGAACAGCGTGTTCGCGATAAACTCTACTAGCCCGAAGGTCATCACGGAACCGACGACGACGATGGAGGAAAGGAGCGTAAGCGTTCGCCTGAAATCGCGCAAATCGGCATTGGTCACTCGTTCGTTGAACGCGTCGGAGCGGAGGTACGCGTGGAAAACGGCTCCGCAAATGGCGGCGGTTATGGTCGCTACCGCGACCGATGAAAAGGCCGCTCTTGTCGAAGCCGGCATCATCGTTTTCCGGCTCATCGCGTCGAAAATCGCGGCGGAAAGAAAAACCCACAGCGAGAAGGCGAGGGTTTGGGCGAAGCGTTTCCTTCCCGAATCTTCCCGCGCGTGCGGCCTTTTCCGCGACCGCCGGCGGACGGCAAGTTCGTGGGCCGCGAGAGCGGCCAAGACCGGCGCCATCATATAGACCATGAATATCGGGTCGTACTCGCGCCATCGGTCGATGAGCGCATTCGCCATTACCGACGCCCAGCCGAAAGCCATCGCGGACAACACCGCCTGCCCGAAAACGGCCATGCCTCTCCGCGCGATCGCCCGTTTTTTTTCCCGCTCTGTATTTCCGGTCATCGCTTCGCGTCCGTATCGATTTGCGCCTTGTAGCCGATGCCCTTAATCGCGACTATCGAGATCTCGGGAAAATCGGCTATGCTCGAACGGAGCCGGCTCATGTGCGTCTTAATCGTTTCCTCCCCGCTTTCGGAGTCGAGTCCCCACACGTCTTCCATCAGTTGCGTCTTCGTGAAAATCCTTCCCGGCGACGAGACGAGCTTGAACAAAAGCTCGAATTCCTTTTTCGGCAGGGAAGTCCCGTAATCTCCGCGCGCGACCGAGTATTTTCCCGCGTCAACCGTTATCGCGCCGATTTGCAGAACCTCGTCTTCCGTCGCGCCCGCGCGCCGAAGAATGGCCTTGATTCGCCACAGCAGTTCCTCGACGTTGACCGGCTTCGTCATGTAGTCGTCGATCCCGATCCGGAACCCGGTGCGCTTGGCGTCGAAGGTTTGGTTCGCGGTAAGCATCATCGCGGGTATTCCGATGTTTCGCCTGCGGATTTCCTGCACGAGCTCGAAGCCGTCCATGCGCGGCATCATGATATCCGCGACGAGAAGGTCGACGTTCTCCTGTCCAATGATCTCGAGCGCCTCGACGCCGTCCGCGGCGACGCGAACCTCGTACCGTCGCTCGAGGTCGTGCCTCAAAAGGAGTCGGAGGTTTTCGTCGTCCTCCGCGATTAAAATGACCGGTAGATGTTTCATCGTTTCAATAAAAATAACCGCTAATGGTCGGGCTGTCCACTCCGGCGACCGGCGCGATCACCCGCTTTCGCGAATCAATTTCTGTTTCGATTTTTCCGATGGGGGAGGGGGAAGTCTCCCCCTCGCTTCGAAAGTTCGCTCGCGCGAACGTTTCTCCGCTACCCCCTCGGTCGCCGCGTTACCGCGAGAAGCCTTTCGTACGTCATCTCGGTAAAATCCGGTATGACGACGTCCGCGAACTCATCGATCTCCCGCGCGGGGTTCGTGGTCGCGAGCCCGACGACGCGCATCTTGGCCGCAAGGCCCGCTCTCAGTCCGTTAAAGGAGTCCTCGAACACGAAGCAATTATCCGCCGTCGTGCCGAACACGCTCGCTCCGAGCAGATAACAGTCGGGATCGGGCTTACTCCGCGCGAAAAGCTCCGCGGTAAGGATGCGGTCGAAGAGCTCCGTCAGCTCTCGGTGCTGACGGTACACGGCGCGCATTTTTATCTCGTTCGAGCTGGTCACGACCGCGAGCTTCACGCCCCGTCCTTTCAGTTCCCCGATAAATTCGCGCGCCCCCGGAATGTAGCGCATTTCCATTCGGGCCTCGAACTCGTTCAGCGCCCCCGCGATTTCCTTCTGTTCAGCTTCCCTGCCGGGAAACCAGGCCGCGAAAATATGCTCAAGGGTCATTCCCTTCAGCTTTAGGGCAAGCGCCGCGTCACCCTTGTATTTCCTCATGACTTCTGACCAAAAGACGCTGTATTGGCTTTCCGTGTCGAGTACGACCCCGTCCAGGTCAAAGAGACCCGCGATCGGCTTTGCTGTGTCTATCATGGCGGCAGTATAGCAAAATCGGCCTTTCGCATACATACCGGCCGGGCGTCGTTTTGGCGACCGGCGGACTCAAATTCATGGCTTTCTGCCCGCGAGTTACTTATTATTTGTGGTAGTGGTAGTGGTGGTGGTGGTGGTGGTGGTGGTTATGATGAACCATCGCCTGAGGAAAAGGCACAAGCTACTGCTAAGACACAACAAACACTTGCCGGAAAAATAGTATCAGGATTTAAGAGTGCCGTTTCAGGTATCAAAAATGCTTGTTCAT
>QKAR01000088.1 GCA_003246335.1 Spirochaetales bacterium
CATCGGGCGCCCTCGATTTTAGGCCTACCGCGGAGAAACGCCTCGATTCGCGATTCTCCGCTACCGGCTACCCGATCGCGATCGACGCGGGAAGCGCTCCCGGGGTTCCATCGTTGAAAGGGACGCTCGCGGCGGACGGTACGGCATCGATCCTTCAAGACGGGACGTTGGCCGTCGACGCCACGTTGACCGTCAGGGGCGCTACTTTTGGCCTTTCGGCGTTTGAGCCCGCTTTCGCCTACGATATGTATCGCCGCGCGCTCGCCAACGTGACGAACTTCGATCTCGCGGTTCGCGCCGTTATTTCTCCCGATCGCGACGTTGACGTCGCGGTTGAGTCCGACGTAGACCGAGTCATAAACGCGGCGGTCCAAAAGGCCGTGGCCGAAAAAATCGGGGAAGTACGGGCCGAAATCCGCAAGTACGCGGACTCCTGGATAGCCGAGCAAAAAACGGCGTACTCGGCGGAAATCGGAAAGTTTGACTCGGTTTCCTCCAAGGCGACGTCCGCGCTGTCGGATATCGCCTCGGGGCAGAAATCGGTGGAAGCGAAGCGTTCCGAGCTTGAGGCCCGCGCGAAGCAACTCGCGACGGGCGGCGCGACCGACGCGGCGAAAAAAGCGAGCTCATCCGCGTCGAGCACGGTAAAGAAATTGTTCTGAGAGCGATCGCGAAAAAAAAGAAAACCCCGCGGCAAAATCGCGGGGTTTTTTTCTGGGAAAGGCGTCAGGCCCGACTTTCGACCATCTCGGACGTTTCGTAAAAACGTATGTCCGGGTTATTCGTTTGGATGCGGTTAAAGCCCCACTCCGAATCCGAGACGAGCACGTAGTTGCCGCGAATGTCGACGAGGATGCGCCGGACGTTCGCGTCGACGAAAGCCTCAAGCTTTTTTTTGTCGTCGCAGGCGAGCCAATGCGCGATCGATAAGTCGATAGGCTCGTACTTGCATGCGGCGTTGTATTCCGTCTCAAGGCGGGATTGCAGAACCTCGAGCTGAAGCTGTCCGACGACGCCGAGCACGCGGGCGTTCGGCTGATGGATTTTCGAGAAAATCTGGACGACGCCTTCCTCGGCGAGCTGGTCGAGCCCTTTGTGATATTGCTTTTCGCGCTCGGGATCGGCGTTCATTATCGACCTGAATATCTGCGGGGCGAAGCTCGGGATTCCCTTAAAGTGAACGCACTCGCCCTCGGTGAGCGTGTCCCCGATCTTAAAGGTTCCGGTATCGTGGAGGCCGATGATGTCCCCGGGCCACGCCTCGTCGATGATCTCGCGGTCTTGGCTCATGAACGCGGTCGGGTTCGCCGCGCGGAACGTTTTGTCCGCCCGGACGTGATAATACAGCGTATTGCGCTGAAACTTGCCCGACACGACGCGGAGGAACGCGATGCGGTCGCGGTGCTTTGGGTTCATGTTCGCGTGTATCTTGAACACGAAGCCGGAAAACTTCGCCTCTTCGGGAACGACGAGTCGCTCGTCGGCCTGTTTTGGTGTCGGTTCGGGAGCGAGCGTCACGAGGTTGTCGAGCAGTTCCCGCACGCCGAAATTGTTGAGCGCGGAGCCGAAAAAGACCGGCGTCGCCTTTCCCGCGAAGTACTCGGCCTTATCGAACGGCGGGTATACCCCGGTTATCATCTCGATATCCTCGCGAAGCTTTCGCGCGAGCGATTCGCCGACGCGTACGTCTAGCTCGGGGTCGTTCACGTCGTCGATTTCCACGACGTCCACCGGGAGCGTCTCCTCTCCTGGCCTGAAGAGGTAGAGTCGCCTTTCGACGAGATTATAGACGCCCTTGAAGAGTTTTCCTTGCCCGACGGGCCAGGTGATCGGGCGAACCTCGACGGCGAGCTCCCGCTCGACTTCGTCGAGAAGCTCCATCGGGTCCTTGCCTTCGCGGTCAAGCTTGTTGACGAAGGTCGCGATCGGGGTCGCCCTCATGCGGCAAACCACGCACAGCTGTCGCGTTCGCTCCTCGACGCCCTTCACCGAGTCGATGACCATCAGGGCCGAGTCAACCGCGGAAAGGCCGCGATAGGTATCCTCGGAAAAGTCCGCGTGACCCGGGGTGTCGAGGAGGTTTATCTTTCGGTTCTTGTACTCAAAGCCCATGACGGACGTGGAGATCGAGATCCCGCGTTCCTGTTCCATTTTCATGAAGTCCGAAACGGCGGTTCGCGCGGTTTTACCGGATTTCACGGCGCCGGCGATATGGATTGCCCCTCCGAAAAGAAGGAGTTTTTCGGTTATGGTGGTCTTTCCGGCGTCGGGATGCGAGATAATCGCAAACGTGAGCCGTTTTCGGATTTGTTCGGTGAGTTCGGTCATAGGGCGTTAGCATATCCCGAAACGGCTCGCGCTTTCAATCCGAGCCATCGTTTCGCCCGTCGTTGACCGATCGCGCGAAATCGGTGCATAACGGTTTCATGGAAAACGAACCGACGCTCAACGCCCACAATAAAGACGAGTATCCCCCCATGCATACGACTGAGCATATCTTAAATCAAACGATGGTTCGGCTGTTCGGCTGCCCTCGCTCGATGAACGCGCATATCGAGCGAAAAAAAAGCAAATGCGACTACGAACTTGCCGCTAACCCGACGCCCGCCGAAGTGTCGGAGATTGAGCGAAGGGTAAACGAAGTTATCGCCTCACGCTTGCCGGTGACGACGGAGTACGTATCCCGGAGCCAGGCCGAAAAAATAGTTGACACGCGGAAACTTCCCGGAAACGTCTCAGAAACGCTCAGGATCGTGCGCGTGGGGGATTATGACGCGTGCGCCTGCATCGGCGCCCATGTGGCGAATACGTCGGAAATCGCCGGAAAATTCAGGATCGCGAGTTCCGATTGGAACGACGGTACGTGGCGCGTGCGTTTCCGGCTCGACGAATCCGACGGAAAGTAGGCCCAATCGAGAATCCAAAGACTTCTCCGTTCGCGTTTGAGAACGGACTCTGGGCTTTGCCTTAAACGAGGCCCGCGGACTCGGCGGCTTTTTGCTTGCAGACGTCGACCCATTTTCTCGGTTTCGCGAGTCGCTCTAGTTCTTCGCAATTGAGCTCAATCGCGGAATTCGCGCTACCGCACGCGGGAAAAACGGTATCGAAGCGCCGGAGCGACTCGTCCAAGTATATTTCAACGCCCTCGTTCACTCCAAACGGACAGACCCCGCCGACCTCATGGCCAATGAGCAGCCCGACTTCCTCATGTTCAAGCATGCGCGCCTTGCATTGGAATTCATCCCGATATTTCTTATTGTCGACTTTGACGTCGCCGGCCGCGACTACGAGGATTGCGCGTTCGTCAATTTTGAACGAAAGCGTTTTCGCGATTCGCGCTTCTTCTGTCCCTAGGGCTTTCGCCGCCAACTCGACCGTGGCGCTCGACACCTCAAATTCCCGTATGGCCCCATCCTTTCCCCATTCCTGCAAGTACTTTCTCGCTTTTTCGATTCCCATTGAACGGGTATACGCTTTTTTATCGTCTTCGTGAACCCTTGCTTTCGATGATTATTTTCACCTACACTACTATACAGAATAGTAGTGTAGGTGATAGTTTTTGGTGACAGAAAAGGTAAAAGGAGAGAGGGCATGAATACGGTAAGTGAAGGATTTATGGCTTTCATGAAGGAATCTGGAGCGGTTGGCGACGCGTTTATGGCGTTGACGAAGACCGAAAGCGAGAAAAGCGCGCTCGACGAAAAAACGCAGGAACTGGCCTATATCGCGGTTCTCGCGGCCACTCGGATGAGCGGCGGTCTCGGTTTTCACGTCACGAGGGCGAAACAGCTTGGCGCCACGCGGGACGAGGTGAAATCCGCCTTGCTCGTCGGGCTTCCGGCGGTCGGCCTCGCCGTCACGGAAAATTTCGCGCTTGCCCTTTCGGCGTACGATGCGCCGTAATATCCCGATTTCGACGGTGGACATCGTTTTGCTCGGGATCCTCGCCGAGGGCCCGCGCGGCGCGTACGAGATCCAGAAAATGATCGAATTCCGGAATTTGCAGGATTGGGTACGGGTAAGCGCGCCGGCGGCGTACAAGAAATTGCTCAAGCTCGAGGCGGACGGCCACGTGGAGGGGAAAGCTCAGCGGGAAGGGCGCATGCCGGAGAAAACGATATACTCGATCACCGACAAAGGCCGCCAATATTTTCGCTCGCTCATGAGCATGGCGGCCTCCGAACCGGCGCTCGCGCTATTCGACTTTAACGCCGTCATCGCGAACCTTTCTCGCGTGAGCCCGTACGAGGCCCGCGTCCTGCTCGAAAGCGTTCGCGCGGGCTTGCGGGCGAGTAAGGAGCGGGTCTCTGCGCACGTTCCGCTCCGCGCCGATATTCCGTTGCGGGGCCGCGCGATAATGGATCAGCAGATCCGCGTGTATGACGCCCTTCTCGCGTGGCTCGACGAGTACGAGGCCCCTATCCTCGCCGAGCTCGCGGGAAATTCCTAATGCTCGCTCGGTCAGGTCCGCCAAACGAGCCAGACGAAGGCCGCCGCGGCGGCGGTCGTGATGAGCGTGAAGGGAAGGCCGATCTTGAGCCAATCGACGAAACTCATTTTGATGCCCTGCTTTTTTACGAGTCCGACGGCGACGACGTTCGCCGAGGCCCCGAACGGGGTAAGGTTCCCTCCGAGGCATGAGCCGACGAGCAGCGCGAACATATAGAGTTCCGGCTTTAGGCTGAGCGCGGCGGCGAGATGCGCGGCGACCGGCAGCATGACGATGATGTAGGGTACGTTGTCCACGAAGCCGGAAAGGACGACCGAGACGGCGAGGATAACGAGAAAGCCCAGGAATACGTTTCCTCCGACGACCTTTCCTAAGAATGCCGCGAATTGCTCAAGCAAACCCGTGTCGGAAACCGCGCCGACGACGATGAAAATGCCGATGAGAAACGCGATCGTCTCCCAGTCGAGATCCTTAATCATCTTGACGGTATCGCTCGGGCTTTCTTTGCGCACGAATCGGTACCACAGGACCCCGACGGTCCCGAGCGCGAACACGATATAGCCCGAAGTCATCGAAAGGCCGGTGTGGAAAAATGAACTCACCGCGAGCCCAAGGATCATTAGGATGAGAAGGACCGAAGGTACGAACGAAAGGATCGGCTCCCGCTCGATTTCGATCTTGGTGTTCTGGCGCGAAAAGTATGCGTAAAAGTAAATCGCGCCGGCGAGCATCCCGACCTGCACGGCGAAGAAAATCGAGGGGCGTCCCGCGTACCAGAAAAAGTCGTTAAAGCCATAATGAGCGAACGTCGCGAAAATCATCGAGGGCGGATCGCCGACGAGGGTCGCCGTTCCCTGAAGGTTCGCCATTACCGCGAGGCCGACCATGAAGTACGTGGGGTCGAGCTTGAGCTTTTTGGAGAGCGCGAGCGCGATCGGCGCCATGACGAGTACCGTGGCGACGTTCTCGACGAACGCGGAGATCAAGCCGGTCATGACCAATATCGCGACGATTGCGACGCCGACGTTGGGCGACTTATCGACGATGCTGTCGGCGATGCGGGCCGGTACGCGCGAGTATATGAAAAGTTCCGCGATGGCGAGGCTCCCGATATAAATGAGCATCACCGACCAGTTAACGTAGCTCGTCACTGCCTTGAGCACGGTGATTTGCTCGTTGCCGAAGGCGGCCCCAAGCGCGAGAGCGACGGCCGCGGCCCCGAGCGTCGCCCACGCCTTGCGGTGCGGGAACACGATTACGATCACGTACATGACGACGGCGGCGGCCAGGATGAGCCATTTCAGTTCCATAAAGAAGACTCCTTTTCCGAACGGTATAAGACCGGGTTTAGCCAAAAAAAAGACCTTTCGCGCGGGACGGTTTTGATCATCCAGCGCGAAAGGTCTTGTTTCTTCGGGCCGAGGCCCGAAGCCGCGGAACCAGACGCGCGATATTGCAGCGACGCCGGTTGTTGATTCCGCGAGTGTAACTACTCCCCTTTCGGTAGGTTAAACAATAGCCAAAGGCGCTTCGCTGGTCAAGCGGTCGCGCGCGGGATACAGTACAGGAATAAGGACCGAACGTAATGAAAAAACTTTGCATCCCTTTTATTATCGCGACGGCGCTGCTTGCCTCATGCGCCTCGTTCCGATCCGTCGATGAGCGCGCCTCACCGTTGCGTTCGGACGCGAACGTAGCGTCTGGCGTGCTGGAAAACGGACTTTCGTGGTTCGTCGCGCGCAATGGCGAGCCGAAAAACCGATTATTCCTGCGCCTTGTCGTGCGCGCGGGCTCAAGCGCGGAGGATCCCGATCAGCGCGGCGTTGCCCACCTCGTCGAGCACATGGCGTTTAACGGTTCCGAGCATTTCGAGAAAAACGACCTTGTCGACTATTTCGAGAGCGTCGGCATGAGTTTTGGCCCGGAGGTCAACGCGCAGACGCGCTTCGACGAAACGATATATATGCTCGAGATTCCCTCTGACGACCCGATCGCCCTCGAGAAGGCCTTGCTCGTCTTGCGGGATTGGGCATGCGGCTTGACCTTCGATCAGGAAGAGCTCGACAAGGAACGCGGCGTCGTCATCGAGGAGTGGCGGCAAGGCCGAGGCGCGGCAGGCCGCGTTTCCGACAAACAATTCCCTTTTTTGCTCGCGGGTTCGCGCTACGCGGAACGCCTTCCGATCGGAGACCCGGAAATCGTCAAAACCGTTTCTCGGACGCGCGTCGTGGATTTCTACAAGAAATGGTATCGACCGGAACTCATGTCCGCCGTCATCGTCGGCGACGCCGATCCGGTCATGCTATCCCGAAGGGTTGAAACCGTTTTGGGCTCGATTCCCGCCTCGTCCGATCGGGTAAAGCGGCCGATATGGGCCGTTCCCGCGCGGAAATCGCCCGCCTCGCTCGTTATTCGCGATCCTGAGCTCCGCGTCGCGACCGTGCGGCTTTTCGCCGCCCGCCCCGAAAAACCGGTAACGAGGGAGGCCGACGTTCGGGCGAACATCTCCCGCGCGATCGCCGTATCCGCGCTGCAATCGCGTCTTTCTGAACGCTCGCAGTCCGCGGGCTCGCCGCTTCTCGCCGTCGGCGCGAGCGTATATTCTCCCGTCAGGGCGGAAGCCCTTTTTTCCCTTGCCTTCGTTCCCGCCGACGGGAAATTCGCCGAGGCGCTCTCGGCCGCGCTCGAGGAACGCGCCCGTTTCGCGCGCTTCGGGATCACGGAAGGGGAGCTGTCGCGGGCGAAAAGCGATATCCTCGATTCTTCGCGGCAGGCCTGGCTTAATCGCGACAAGCGACCGTCTTCGGGATACGCCGACTCGATTGTCTCCGGGCTTCTGTCCGGAGACGTTGTCCTCTCCGCCCAGGAGCGCTTCGATTTGTACGCGAAAATCGTGCCGGAGCTGACGGTCAAGGAAGTTTCTTCCGTTTCTGCTCAGTGGTTTGCGGAAAAAAATAATTTACTCGTGGTGACCGCGCCGGAGTCCGCCGCGAGCGTGCCCGACGACGCTGTCATCGATACCCTCTGGAAAGGCTGGAAGGCCGACGCGCTGACCCCTTACGCCGAGACCGGGCTCGATCGGCCCCTGTTCGACGAACCTTCGACCCGCGGTTCCGTCGCGAGCGAGGAACCCGCGACCGCCGATGGGATTAAGCGGCTGGTCCTGTCGAACGGAGCGCGCGTGATCGTGTATCCCACGGAATTCAAGGATGACGAAATCCTTTTTTCCGCGTGGAGTAAGGGCGGAACGTCCTTGGCGAGCGACGGGGATTTTCCCTCGGCCGACATAGCGGCGACGTACGCGCGGCTGTCCGGACTGAACGGTTTTTCCGCCTCCGATCTCGATAAAAAACTCGCGGGCAAAACGGTCTCGGTTCGGCCGTGGATCGACGAGTCGTGGGAAGGCCTTTCCGGCTCAAGCTCGGTCGCCGACCTTGAGACGCTCTTTGGCCTGATTCGCGCCCGGTTTACCGCGCCCTATTTTTCGTCCGACGCCTGGGCGTCCCTGAAGTCCCAGCTCGAAACGGTCGCCGCCTCGCGCGCGAACGACCCGACGGAGGAATTCTCCGATCTTGAAAATCGCCTGCTGTACGGCGACACCGTTCGCCGGTCTAATTTGACGCCGACCGCCGTCGCCGCGATGGATAGGAACCGAGCAGAGGAGTTCTATCGGGAGCGCTTCGCGAACGCGGGCGATTTCACCTTCGTCTTCGTCGGCTCTATCGATGAATCGCGCGTTCGGGATTTAGCCGAACGGTATCTCGCGACATTGCCCGCTTCTCCCACGAGGGAAGAAGCGAAACCCCTTGGCATCGAGTTTCCGTCCGGCGTTAAAACAGGGGAGACTCTCCGGGGAATCGCGCCGCAAGCTCAGGCCTTTCTCGCCTTCGGCGGCCCCATCAAGGCGGACGCGTCGACCCGGGATCTATTCGGCATGATGAACTCCGCCCTGGAGATACGCCTCCGCGAGGTGATCCGCGAGGATATGAGCGGCTCGTACGGGGTGAGCGTATCCGGGGACATAACCGAATATCCCGAGTCCCGTTACGAAATACGGGTTGAGTTCGGCTGCGATCCCGCCCGCGTCGACGAGTTGACTCAGGCGACGCTTGAGCAGATTCGATGGCTTCGGGACGCGCCGCTCGACGCGAAGTATCTCGAGAAAGTCCGCGAGGCGTATCGTCGCGCTCACGAGGTTGGCGTCTCGAATAACCGCTGGTGGCTCGCTCGCATCCAGGAACGGGACATGGACGGAAGAGTCCTTGAGGGAATATCGGATGGCGGCGCGACGCTTAACCGCGCGACTGGCCGCGCCATTCAGGCGCTCGCCGGGCTATGCTTTAAGACCGATAATTACGTGAAGGCGACGCTCATCCCGGAAAAATGACGGCAAGGCGGCCTTCGCGAGCGACGCCGTTGTCTCGCTATTGTGTTCGCCTCGCGGGACGGGCCTTCGCGGGCGCGAACCGTTTCGTGCCTCGGCCCTCCGCTCGCTAAAGTCGCTCCCCTTCGGTGGATATGGTAACGATTTGCCACGGGATGAATTTCCCGCTCGCCCGGAGCGCCTCGGTCGCCGCGTGCGCGAGGCCTCCGCAGCAGGGGACTTCCATGCGCACGATAGTAAGGCTCTTGATATCGTTCTCGCTCAGTATCGCCGTGAGTTTTTCGGTATAGTCGCCCTCGTCGAGTTTGGGGCAGCCGATGACCGTGATCTTGCCCTTGATAAAGTCGCGGTGAAACGATGCGTACGCGTATGCCGAGCAATCGGCCGCGACGAGAAGGTCAGCACCCTCGAAAAACGGCGCCTTGATCGGGACTAACTTTATTTGGACGGGCCATTGCCGCAATTCCGAATGCGGCGAGTTCTCAGCCGTCTGCGCGCGGACGGGGCTCGCGGTATTGCCGATTGCCCGGCGGAACGTTTTCATCGCGGTTCCGGGGCATCCGCAGGCGAGTCGCTCCCCGGTCGCGGGGGCTTCTTCTCGGGCGCGTTCTCCCTCGGTCCTTTGGGCCATTCTTCGCTTTACCGCTTCCTCGTCATAGGCGGCGGCTTCCCGTTCCTCGAACGTTATCGCGCCCGTTGGGCATACCGGGAGGCAATTGCCGAGTCCGTCGCAGTAATCGTCCCGCAGAAGTTTGGCCTTCCCTTCAATCATGCCGATAGCGCCTTCATGGCACGCGCTCGCGCATAAGCCGCATCCGTTGCATTTGGACTCGTCTATCGTGATTATTTTCCGTTTCATCGATTCCTCCTATCCATTCCATTCGCTTACGATCAGGTCTTGAATATAATCGCGCTGCATGATATTTACGGTTGCAAGAGCAACGGAGGATGACGGTTATGCGAATTCCCGGCAATTGCGGCTTATTTCACGGCATATCGGCCCAAGAAGCGGATGACTTATTCAAATGCGTTGATTTTCGCCAAATTTCCGCCGAGGAAGGCAAAGTCTTGATTCGCGAAGGGGATTCCGTCGAGTCGATATGGGTCGTTCTTTCGGGGTCTGTTCGCGTCGTCCGGTCGGATAGTCCCGGTTTCCGCACCATACAGGCGCAGTTCGGCGTCGGAGAGATTTTCGGCGAGACGCTCGCGTGCGCGCGAATGGAAAAAAGTCCCGTATCAGCCATCGCCTCGGAGCGTTCGGAGCTGCTTTCGATTTCTTATCGAAAACTTATTTTCCCCTGCGGGACGGCATGCGTCGCCCATCGCAAAATAGTCGAAAATTTAATAGAAATCCTCGCCCGGCGGAATTTATTCTTAAATGGGCGGCTCGGCGTTTTATCGCGGCGAAATACGCGCGAGAAAGTCCTTACGTTTCTCGCGGAAAAAAGGGCGTCTGCCGATTCCGACTCGTTCGAGATACCGTTTTCGCGCGCCGAGCTTGCGGATTTCCTCTGCGTCGATCGCAGCGCCCTGTCTCGGGAACTTTCGCGGTTAAAAGCGGAAGGGGTGTTGCAATTTGAGCTAAACCGGTTTACTTTCCGGGAAATTCCCGATTGACAAAGCGTAACAGTGACTATTAGTATAAGAAAAGATGCTCAACGATAAGTTCCGAAAGGCCGGCCTGTATCGCTTTGCGTACCAGGAAACGGCGTGGTACCAATCCATCAGGCAAGAAACATTACAAAGTAAATTAGGCCTGATGCGCAATTCGCTGATCGTTTGCGCGCTCATTAGTTCATTCCTTATCGGCCTCGCGATTTTTAAAAATACCTGGAGTTATATTCCCCCGTACGCCATTGGATTCGTCCTTTCGGTTGTGGCCCTCGGATTCCTTTTGCGCTGTAAGCGGGCGAAAGGGTTGACCCCGTTTGCGCTTATCGCGCCGTTTTTCGTGCTCGTCAGCTGCCTATACTTGCCGGGTTCCTATAATCTATCGCGCTTATTTCTTGTCCTCTACCCGTTTTTCGCGCTTCGCCTACGCGGCGCGGCGAAAGGTTCAATCTGGTTTGCCGCGTATCTCGCTTTTTTTTGCCTTTTATTCGCGCTCAGCTCGCTGGAAGTCTTACCCCTGTGGTCGATCGTAACGCCGGTCCCGAACCTTCTTGGGCAAATCGTTTCCTCTCTCCTCGCGTTCGGCTTCGCGCTCAGCGCCGAGCTTCGGCACGAAAAAATGATCGATCGACTTTCCGACCGCTTCGTGTATAACGAGACGACGGGATTGCCCGGGAAGGACGTACTCGCCCACTCGATCGATAAGGACTCGCATTATATTTTCGCGATCATCAAAATAGAAAATTTCAGCGATTTAGTAGCCTTATTCGGCTTTGAGTTTTCCGACACGATCTCTCAGTTCGCTTCGCGGAAGCTCCTCAAATACGAGAAACGCTTTCACTATAAGGCGTATCACCTGAAGTATAACGAGTATGGCCTCCTCATCGACCGCCCGCACCCATCCGACGTCGTCGACGCGGCCCAGTATTTGGGGGAGATCGTCAAGGCCCTGGAGATAGAGTCCCTTCCCTGGGAGCGCGACCGCATTAACCTCGTGTACCGCGTCGGCGGCGCCACGGTTTCCCCGGGGGACGAGGCCTCGCCGTTCACGAAGGCGGACGTGGCGCTCAAGAAAGCGGAGCGAAGCCGCACCGCGATCATGATATTCGACAGCGACAACACCGAGAAAGAAAACGCGTACGACTGCGTGATAAAATTTTCCGAGCTCGTCGCGAACCGCGAGAACGATTCGTTTCTGCCGGTCTTCCAGCCGATTTTCACGGGCGACGGGAATTCGATCGCGTGGTACGAGGCCCTGCTGCGCGTGCGCCGGAACGACGGGACTTATTCGTCGATTTACCCCTACTTGGACGTCGCCCGATCGACGGGCTTTTACCATCACCTGACCGATTTCATGCTCCGCAAAACCGCCGACGCGATCGTCGTCTACGATATCGACGTTTCCATCAATATCTCGATACACGATATCGTTCGCCCGCAGTTCATCCTGCTCATCGACGAGGTGTACGCGAAAATTCGGGATAAGCGCGGGCGGATCATTTTCGAGCTCTTGGAGTCCGACGAGCTCGTCGAGCTCGACAAATGCATGTGGTTCATCGACTACGTCGCGCGCTACGGGTTTAAGATCGCCATCGACGACTTTGGCTCCGGCTACTCGAATTACGGCACGCTCATTAACCTGCCGGTCGACATCGTCAAGATCGACGGTTCCCTCATCAAGAAAATTAACCGCGACGAAAGCGCGAAAATCCTCGTCGAGGGAATCGTCTCGTTTTGCGGAAAGTCAAATAAAAAAACGGTCGCCGAATTCGTCGAGGACCGCGAGGTCCTCGACTCCCTGCAAAGCATGAAAATCGATTTTCTGCAGGGCTACTATTTATCGAGGCCGGGGACTTTTTCCGATAGCGAAAACCCGAACGCTTCCGAGGCGACGCTGTCCGCGCACCGCTCTCCGTCCATCGCCGAGGAAACGATACCCCCCGCGTAACCAGAACCCTCTCCCGCCGGGAATAACCCGTGCAGTCCGACGCACTCGAGCGTCTTTTCGTCCCGGAGAATCCGCACTGGGGACGAGGTTCGGGTCTCTACGCCCACGACGATCGCGTCGTTCGACACGAAATCCCTCAGGAATTTGTTAAACTCAGCGAAGCCCGCCCGGAGTCGGTCGCCGAGCGGCTTCGGGAGCCACTGATCGAGCCGGGACGGCGTCACGCCGGGCGCGTACGAGCATTCCGGAAGGTCGGCGGAATCGCGTCCCTCGACGAAATCCGCGAGCCGTTGCGCCGGCGCGCGCTGACCGTCGCCATGGCGTTTCGCCTCCCGCTCAAGCCATTGCTGATAGCGAAGCGACGACAGTTCCTTCGCCCCTCCCTCCGCGAAACGCGCGGGAACGTCGTCGGGATGGGTTTCGACGACGACGGCCGCGTTCGACCAGCGGGAGTTGCGGTCGGAAGGTGACATCCCGTTCACGACGATTTCGTCTTCCGCCGTCGCCGAGGGCACGATGAGCCCGCCGGGGCACATGCAAAAGGAGTACACGCCGCGCCCGTCGATTTGCGCGGTGAGGCGGTAGGTCGCGGCGGGCAGCGAGGCGCCCCGCTCCTTGCCGTGGTATTGCGCGCGGTCGATGAAGGTCCGCGGGTGCTCGACGCGGACGCCGACGGCGAAAGTTTTCGCCTCAAGGATCGGGGTTCCGCCCGTCGCTCCCGCGCTTTCGAGCCGCGCGAGCTCTTCGTACACGTCGCGCGCCGAGTGTCCCGTGGCGAGAATGACCGCCGCGCTTTCGATGGTTTCTTCCGCCGACGGGCCGCCAGTACGCGCGACGCGGGTGGCGACGACGCGGTTTCCCTTCGTCTCGAAACCGACGCATTTCGCGTTAAATAGAATCGTTCCGCCGTTGGACGTGACCGTTTCCCGCATGGCGTTGATGATTGCCGGAAGGCGGTCCGAGCCGATATGGGGCTGCGCGTCGGTGAGGATAGACGCGTCCGCGCCATGATGGTTAAAGATCGCGAGCACGTGACCGATATTTCCCCGCTTATTCGATCTCGTGTAGAGTTTCCCGTCCGAGAACGTTCCGGCGCCGCCCTCTCCGAAGCAATAGTTCGATTCGGGGTCCACTCGCTGTTCCCGCGAAATTCGCGCGATGTCGCGCTTCCTCGCGGAGGTTTCCTTACCGCGCTCAACGACGATGGGCGTGATTCCGTATTCGAGCAGTCGGAGCGCCGCGAAGAGTCCCGCGGGGCCCGAGCCGACTACGACGACGCGTTTATTCGGATCGGCTTTTTTCCACGCGGGCTCGAAGGCCTTCGCGTCGCTCGGGCTTTCCCCGATCCAGGCGACGTAGGAGAGGCAGAGCTTCACGCGGCCCCGTCGGGCGTCGATGGATTTTTTTCTGAATTCCAAGGCGGTGATTTCCGATTCCCGGACATTGAGCGTCTCGGCCGCTTTCTTTCGTATGATTCGCTCGTCCCCTTCTTGCTCGGGGTCGATGGTTACGCTGATATTTTTTCGCATAGTGGCTTGAGTATAGCCGGTCGGGCCGCTCTTGACCATCTTTCGATTCGATAGTAAGTGTTTACGTACACGCATATGAAAACACGAACAACGCAATCCATTACCTCCGGGCGAAACGCGCTGACGCTTCTGCCAAAAATCGTTGAATCGTTGACGGGTCGATCTCGCCCGCTCATTTTCGCCGATGAGAACACTTGGAAGGCCGCCGGATCGCGCGTCGCCGACATACTTGCCGGAGCGGGCATTCACTGCCTGGGACCCTATGTCTTTCCCGGAAAGCCCTCGCTCCACGCGGATACGGAGCGTATCGCCGAGGCATCCTCAGCGATCGCCCGCGCCGCGCGGGACGGGCCCGTCCTGCCGATAGCGGTCGGATCGGGAACGCTGAACGATATCGTGAAACGCGCGGCGTTCGAAAACCATACGCCGTATATTTGCGTACCCACGGCGCCGTCGGTTGACGGGTATACGTCGTTTGGCGCGGCGGTTACCGTCGACGGCTTTAAGACGACGCTTCCCTGCGACGCGCCCTTGGCGGTCGTTGCCGACGAAGACGTGATGGCCGGCGCGCCGGCGCGGTTGCTTGCCGCGGGATACGGCGATTTAGCCGCAAAGCTCGTGAGCGGACGGGATTGGATTCTCGCGGAGACGCTCGGGCTTGAAACGATCGATCCTGGCGTGTGGGAACTCTCCCAGGGAAAGCTACTAGAGCGGCTCGCAGCTCCTGACCGGTTAGCCGCGCGCGACCCGGTGGCGGTTCGCCTCATTTTTGACGGCCTGTGCGATACGGGGCTCGCCATGCAGGATCAGGGAGACTCGCGTCCCGCGTCGGGAGCCGAGCATCATATTAGCCACTGCCTCGAGATGCGCGGTCTGACCGTCAACGGGGCGGACGCCTTGCACGGCGAGAAAGTCGCGGCCGGAACGCTATTATCCGCCCTCATGGCGGAATTCGTGTTGGGCCACGACGCGGGCGAGGCGCGGATTTTGGCGGATCGCGCATCGGAACAAAGCCCCGAAGCGTGCGAGCGAGAAGTGCGCGAAGTATTCGCTGGAACCGGAATCCCTAACGCGGCGATTGACGCCGCCGTGCGCGTTTCCCTCGAAAAACTCGTCACCGGCGTGGCCCGGGAAAACCGTCTCGCGCGCATCTGTTCGTCCTGGGACGTTCTGCGCCGGCGCGCCGAGGAAAAAAGACCCCGTTATGCGGAACTCTCGGAAAACTTTGCCCGAGCGGGCTGTCTTTCGTTTCGTGAACTTGGCCTAACCGCGCCGTTAATTCGCTGGTCAATATCGGCGGCGCGCACGATTCGCAATCGATACACTATACTTGATTTAGCGCGAGACTTAGGAATTTTCGAGGAGGGGATAAATTTAGTAATATCTAAAATAAATAATCAGATATTAAAAATATAAATTGAAATGTGAATTAAAAGTTGACAGCTGAAAATACCCGTGTTACGATCATTTAAAGTTGATTTATGACTATATTATTTTAGATATTTCTAAAATCAACTGGCTGGTGTAAGGAGGGTTTCATGAAAATTACGACAAAGGTGTTGGTAACCCTGATGATGCTCGGGTTGGCAATCGCTGGTTTTGCGGCTCCCAAAGACGCAAAAAAAACGACTTTGACGTTCTGGACCTTTCAGGAAGTGCATACCGCCTTCATGAAAGACGCAGTCGAGAGCTGGAACAAGGCAAATCCGAAAGAACAGATCGAGTTGAAGATCGACGTTCTTCCCTACGATGATTTGCACAACAAGCTTCTCATTTCGCTCCAGGCCGGAACCGGCGCGCCCGATCTCGCCGATATCGAAATCAGCAAGTTCGCCAACTTCCTCAAGGGCAAAAAACCCGGACTCGCCCCGCTTAATAAGTATATCGCGAAATATCTCGACAAAATCATCATCGGCCGCATGGACAGCTACAAGAAAGACGGCAATTACTACGGTATCGACTATCACGTCGGGGCCTCGGTGATGTATTACAACACCGACTACATGAAAGCCGCCGGCGTCGACATCGATAAGATCGTGACCTGGGACGATTACGAGGCCGCCGGAAAGCAGGTTCTCGCCAAGACCGGAAAACCCATGTGCACCGTCGAGTCGACCGAGCACTGGTCTTTCTATCCGCTTATCGTCCAGCAGGGCTCCGACTTCCTCGACAAGAACGGGAACGGACAGCTTGATAACCCGATCAACGTGAAGACGCTTGAGTACCTCAAGAAACTCGTCGATGAGGGCGTCGCGGTCGTCGCTCCCGGCGGATTCCATCACAGCGAAGAGTACTGGTCGTTCATGAACAACGGCGGCGCCGCTTCCGTGTGGATGCCCCTGTGGTACATGGGCCGCTTTACCTCGTATATGCCCAAGCTCTCCGGAAAGATCGCCGTTCGCCCCCTCCCCGTGTGGACGAAGGGCGGCGCCCGCTCCGCCGGCATGGGCGGTACCGGAACCGCGGTCACGACCCAGTCCAAGAAAATGGATCTCGCGTGCCGCTTCCTCGTGTACGCCAAGGCCTCCGAAGAGGGAAGCGTGAAGACGTGGACCATCCTCGGTTTCGACCCGATTCGCTGGGACGCGTGGACCGATCCCGCCATGAAGGCGAAGAATCAGTATACCGACTATTTCGGAACCGGCGTGTTCGACATGCTCGTTTCGATCAAGGATGAGATCAAGGGAATCAACGTCGGGGCGAAGTTCCCGCAGGCGGTTACCCTCGTCCAGAAAAACGTAATGTTCAAGGTTCTTGGGGAAAAGAGCGCGACTCCCGCGCAGGCGCTTGCCGACGCGAACAAATTGCTTAACGCCCAATAATCGATCGTTCTCGGGCGGGTCGGTTACGGCCCGCCTTTTTTTTAAGCAGACTATGGGGGACCCTGAGTATGACAACCCAAACCAACAAGAAATCGCGGCAAATCGTCACGATGAAAAACGCTCCGTACTTATTCGTTGCGCCGTTCGTTTTGAGTTTTTTAATCTTCTTTCTGTATCCGCTGATTTCCACCGGCATCATGAGCACCCAGGAAATCCTCGGGCCGGGCGACGTCACGTTCGTCGGCCTGCGCAACTACAAGGATCTCGTTAACGCGCAATTCGGCAACGCGATCCGGAACAGCACCCTTTACACGATCCTGACGATCGCGATTCTGGTGCCGCTCCCGCTTTTGCTCGCGGTTCTTCTTACCGCAAAATCGACCAAGGCGAAGAGCTTCTTTAAATCGGCCTATTTCATTCCGGCGCTGACTTCCGTCGTCGTCGCGGGAATATTTTTTCGATACGCCTTCAGCGCCCAGCACACGGCCTTCGTCAACGCGATCCTGATAAAACTCGGCGCCATGCCGAAGGAGTGGCTGTTCCGCCGCGGCACGACGATGCTCGTGCTCGTGCTTTTCTGCACGTGGCGATGGCTCGGCGTGAACATCATTTACTTCATGTCGGGGCTCAACGCGATACCCCTTGAGCAGTACGAGGCCGCCGAGATCGACGGCGCGAGCACGCTCCAGCGGTTCTTCAAGATTACCGTCCCGAACCTCAAGCCGGTCATCGTGTACGTCGTGACCATCAGCGTGTACGGCGGATTTTCGATGTTCTCCGAAACCTACACGCTGTTCAGCTCCGCGAGCACGCCCGGCGACATCGGCCTAACCATCGTGTCGTACATCTACCTTGAGGGATTCCAGTACGCCCAGCTCGGCATGGGGTCGGCGATCGGCGTGACGCTGTTCGCGATCATCATGGGAGTCAATCTGATTCAGCTCCTGGCGACGGGAACTTTCAAAAAGGGCGAAAACTGATATGTCAACACTCGAGAGAAAATCGATCCTTACCCCGATCGTAAAATACCTGTTCTTAATCGCGATGATGTGCTTTACGCTCGCGCCGTTCCTGTTCATGCTCGTCTCGTCCCTGCGCTCGGGCGATCTCATGGTGCAAAACGGGCTGACGCTCGACTTGAACCTGAAGACGATGAACCTTTCGAACTACACGGCCATGATGGAGTATTCCGACGGCCTGTATTTCCTCTGGTTCATCAACAGCGTCGTCATCACGTTCTTGCAGACGGTGGGCGCGCTCATCCTGAGCTCCATGGTCGGCTACGGCTTGGCGATGTACGACTTCAAGGGTCGCACGCTCATTTTCACCATCGTGCTCGTCGTCATGATGATCCCGGTCGAGATCCTGATGCTGCCGCTTTTCAAGCTCACCATATTGCTGAAAATCATCGACACGAAGGCCGGCGTCATCCTTCCGTTCGTCGTCTCCCCGTTCGCGGTGTTCTTTTTTCGGCAGTACGCGCTGGGAATTCCGAAAGACCTCGTCGACTCGGGCCGCATCGACGGGTGCAACGAGTTCGGGATTTTCTTCAGGATCATCACGCCGGTCATGCTCCCCGCGTTCGGCGCGATCGCGATCCTGCAGGCCATGGGCAGCTGGAACTCGTTCGTGTGGCCGCTTATCGCGCTCCGCTCGAACGAGCATTTGACGCTTCCCATCGGGTTGCTCTCGCTTCTGACTCCGTACGGAAACAATTACGACGTATTGCTCGCGGGCTCGGTCATCTCGATCGTCCCGATCATCGTCGTATTCCTCCTCAATCAACGCGCGTTCATCAGCGGCCTCACGGTCGGCAGCGTGAAAGGATAATTTCATGAGTAAAATTTCAATGGTCGTCGAAAAGCAATTTGCCCTCGCGGAGGTGGACGATCGCCTCTTCAGCTCGTTCATCGAGCATCTTGGCCGCGCCGTGTATTCGGGGATTTACGAGCCCGGGCATCCTACGGCGGACGGGCAGGGTTTCCGTAAGGACGTGATCGAGCTCGTGCGCGACCTTGGCGTGTGCCTCGTCCGCTATCCGGGCGGTAACTTCCTTTCGGGATACGACTGGACAGACGGTATCGGCCCGCGCGCCGACCGGCCCCGGCGGCTCGATCTCGCGTGGCGGACTATAGAGCCGAACGAAATCGGCATAGACGAGTTCGTCGATTGGGCGAAGAAGGCGAACGTCGGCGTCATGGCCGCGGTGAACATGGGAACCGGCACGCCGAAAGAGGCGGGCGAGATGCTCGAGTACTGCAATTTCCGCGGCGGCACGTACTGGAGCGACCTGCGCAAGAAAAACGGACACGCCGAGCCCTACGGGATCAAGACGTGGTGCGTCGGGAACGAGATGGACGGTCCGTGGCAGATTTGCCACCTCGACGCCGCCGATTACGGCAAGAAGGCGCGCGAGACGGCGAAAATCATGAAATGGATCGACGACAAGATCGACCTCGTCGTGTGCGGCAGCGCCACGAGCCTGATGGCGACCTATCCCGAGTGGGACCGCGTCGTGCTCGAGCATACCTACGAGCATATCGATTATCTGTCTCTCCATCGCTACTACGAAAACCTCGGGAACGACGCCGACTTCCTCGCTTCCTTCGTCGACATGGACCGCTTTATCAAGAGCGTCGCCTCGACGGTCGATTACGTGAAGAGTCTCAAGCGCAGCACGAAGACGGTAAATCTTTCCTTCGACGAATGGAACGTGTGGTACCAGCAAAAGCAAACCCGCTTCGACTGGGAAGTCGCGCCCCCGATCCTCGAGGATCAGTATTCGCTGTTGGACGCGCTCGTGTTCGGCGGCATGGGAATCACGCTCCTCAATAACGCCGACCGCGTGAAGGTCGCGTGTCTCGCTCAGCTCGTGAACGTCATCGCGCCGATATTCACGAAAAAGGGCGGCGGCGTCATCAAGCAGTCGACGTACTATCCGTTCAGGGACATTTCGAAATACGGCCGCGGCACGGTGCTTAAGCCCGTGATCGCCGCGCCGACCATCGAGACGTGCTACGGCGACGCGCCGGTTCTCGCGGTGTCCGTCGTGGACAACGGCGTCGGGGCGAACGGGACGGGAGATATTTCCGTGTTCTGCCTCAATATCGACCAAGGCAAGTCGCATCAGCTCGACTTGGATTTCCGCTCGTTCGGCAAGGTGAAGATGACCATGCGTCAGGAACTTTCCGGTCCCGATCAGGACCTCAAGAACACGTTCGAGTCTCCCGAGCGCGTCGTCCCGGTCGCGAAGGCCGTCGCCGGCGGCGAGGCTGAATCGTTCGCGCTCGAGATGTCGCCGCGATCCTGGAACGTGATCCGGTTCTCGTACGCGGGTAAATGATTCACGCCGTTCGGAAACTCCGTTTCTGCGTAGCCGCGCTTTCCCTCTGCGGAAGCGCGGCTTTTTTCGCGAACCCCGTGTTTCCGCCCCGGCCTGCGGGATTCACGCCGTTCGACGATACCGATATTCGCGCCCCTGCCGCGTGGGGCTTTTTAAATACGCATGACCCGTCGATTTTTTTCGACGCGGCGAGCGGTTCCTATTATGTCTACTCGACGGACATGCAAAAAGGCATGTACGTGACTCCGGGCTGCCAGATTCGTAAATCGGAAAATCTCGTCGATTGGAGTTTCGTCGGTCGGGCGATCCCCGGCGGCGAAATACCCGGGGACGTAGCCGCGTGGGCAAGCCCGGTTTCCCTGTGGGCGCCCGATTGCGTAAAAGTCGGCGACGAATATCGCCTGTACTACGCCGCCTCGCTTTTCGGCAAGCAGCGTTCGGCGATCGCGCTCGCGGTAGCGCGGAATCCCGAGGGGCCGTTTATCCCGCGCGGCATCGTGCTTGAGACTCGGGCGGGCGATCCCGTAAACGCGATTGATCCCGCCATCGTCCGGGACGAAACGTCCGGCCGTCGGTACATGGCGTACGGCTCGTTTTGGGGAGGAATTCGACTCCTCGAGCTGGACGAGTCGACGGGTTTGCTCGCGAACGGGGCTCGGGATATCGGAGACGGCTTCGGCGTATCGCTCGCGCGCCGCGCTTCCTCGGTTCAAGGCGCGGTCGAAGGACCGTATATCATCTTCAATCGAGAAACGGGCTACTATTATTTATTCGTTTCATACGGGTCCCTTTCGTCGAATTACAACGTCCGCGTCGGGCGCTCGCGCGTGGTCGCGGGCCCGTATCTCGATTATCGAGGGCTTGCGATGACTGATCTTGAGGCGTCGCCTGAATCCGTCGGGTACAAGCTGACGAGCGGGTTCCGCTTCGGCGACGGGCAGGGCTGGTTCGCCCTTGGACACAATTCAGTGTTGCAGCGCGACGGCGAGTGGTTCTTCGTGCATCACGTACGGCCGGAAGGCGGCTCGTCCTGGGCCTATCTTAACGTGAGAAAACTGCTGTGGACCTCGGACGGGTGGCCCGTCGCGAATCCCCTGCCGTACGCGGGAGAAACCGAGCAGGCCGTTTCGTCGGCTGACGTCGCGGGAAAATACGCCTGCGTTCTTTTCGAGGACGCCCCCACGGCTGTCGTTACCGCCTCGGTTGCGCTTTCGTTGAAAAAGAACGGCTCCTTCGTTCTCATGGCTCCGTCGGGTAAGATAAGAGGTTCGTGGTCGGTTTTGGAGGCGAATAAAATCTCGCTTCAATCGCGCGGCTGGCGCGCGGACGTTTTCGCGCTCGCTTCCTGGGATCCCGACGCTGACGCGCCTACTATCTCCCTTACCGGAATTGACCGGAATGGCCACGGCGTATGGGCGCGGAAAGACGCGAAGAAACACTAACGCCGCTTGTCGTTATTCTCGCTCGACGAGCTTGATCGCCTCGTTCGTCGGAAGGACGCGTATGGAGCCGCCGGTCGGCGTCAACTCGGCCCAGAGCCAATTATGGAAGGTTATGATCTCCGCGGCGCCGAGCGGGGGCCGATTCGCGGTGGTATGCGCGTCGGCGAGAACGACGATTTCGTAATCGCGCGTCAGGGCTCCGTGTATCGTCGCGTTGAGGCAGAATTCCGTCGCGAGCCCCGCGACGAATAGCCGCGTTACCCCCAACGATTTGAGCGTCCCGTCGAGGTCCGTTCGATAGAACGCGTCGTTCGCGGTTTTCGTTACGTACCGATCGCCGCAGCTTTGCCCGATTTCGTCAATGAACTCGAAATCGGACGTGCCGGGAAACAGATAGTTTTCCTTCGTGCCGTCGTGCCTGACGAAAATCACCGGAGTCCCGATTTTTCGGCATCGCTTCGCGAAGCCGTCGATGCGCGCTGCTACCCCGACGCGGTCAAGCCTCGGCGTCGCGAAACAGCCGTTCTGCATATCAATGACGAGAAACGCGTCCATGCCCATCTTGCCTTCCTACTCTATTTTCTTGAATGATCGCTCTTCCCGATCGTAATTGAACACTTCGCCGGTTTCGATGATGTAGTACCATCCGTAGATATTAATTTTCCCCTCGCGGAATTTTTCCTTTATATACGGGTACGTGATGAGATGGTTCATCTGCTCAACGACGTTCATCTGTTCAGTTCTCCACTCGCGCTCGTCAGGGTTTTCGATGCGCTCGCTTTCGATTCGCTCTTTGACGCGCTTGGCCAGTTCAAGCCATTTTTTCGTGTGGGGGATG
The DNA here is from genome assembly GCA_003246335.1 of Spirochaetales bacterium. Taxonomy (GTDB): domain Bacteria; phylum Spirochaetota; class Spirochaetia; order Treponematales; family Treponemataceae; genus Teretinema. Next base: position 22,368 of record QKAR01000088.1, read on the forward strand.
TTTTCAAGCTCTTTGTCGGTCTTAAGGAGGGCGTTGCAGCCCCCGCAATTGGAATGCCCGCAGACGATGATGTTCTCTATGTCCAAGACCTGCACGGCGTATTCGATGCAGGAGGTCGTCGCGACGAATTCTTCCGTTTGGCGGTAATAGGGGACGATGTTCGCGATATTCCGCACCACGAAAAGTTCGCCGGGGAGCGTTCGTGTGATAAGATTCGGCACGATGCGGGAATCGGCGCAGCCGATGAAGAGGGTGTGCGGCTTTTGTCGCTTCCCCAGAGCGGAAAAAAGTTCAGCGTATTGCTGAAAGTCCTTTTCGTTAAATTCTTTAACGCCTTCGAATAAGCTTTCCATGATGTTTCACCGGGTAAACAATACCGAAAAACCGCCTCGAAGCGCAATCCGTCGCCGGTTTTAGGTTTCCTTAAAAATGAGCCTGATCGTGAGGTCTTGATTGTAGTTGCCGAAACCCTTCCCGAATAGCGTTGCCCCCCCGACGTTCGCGGCGTCTTCGGGTACCGAGATTCGGAACCGTATGGCGCTCTCCGAGTCGATCGCGAGGCTGTCGATATTGACGTCCGAAATTTTTCCGCCGTCTATGTACGTTCCCTCGTGGGTGATCGTGAGCAGCTTAAGCAGGCCGTAGGAGTTCCAATGCTCGTCCCACCAGTCGGGGGTAAAAATGCCATGCGTCGCGCCGCCGAAATCCCCGGGGCTCGTCCAAAAGCCGAGATCGGTACCGTTGATCGAAAAATGAATGTCGCTCGGCCAATTTGAGCAAACGCCGGGCGCCTCGGAGCTGATTTCCATGGAAAACTGCAACTCCTCGATGGCTTGGTTTTTTTTCAGGTAATTCGGGACGCGATACTCGACATACCCCTTCGTGAACCAAAGAATGCCCGCTTCCTTCGTTTCCGGCGCGTCAAAATACCGCGCTTCGTCGACTTCCCCGATGAGCGCGGTTTGAGTGGCGATTCCGCAGGTGGGGTACACTTTATATTCAGTGAAATTTCCCACCGGGATGTCTATCTGGTACATGCACGTATTGTCGAAATCGGATAGAATATCGATCATGAATTTATGCTCTTTGAGGGAGCATATTTTTTGCGAGCCGCGTTTTCCCGAGGCGTACGTGAACTCGATAAGGTCTGAGTCGAGAAGCGGTTTCATATGCTGCGTGATAGCCCCGTTCGTGATTTCCAGGGCTTCGGCGAGCTCATTCAGGTTAACGCGCTTGCGTTCCGCGATCAACTTCAATATCTGGAGTCTGACAGGGGAGCTGAGCGCCTTGCAAAGGGCGACGGTCTCCTCCGGGGTGTTAATATTTCTCATGTCAATTTAATATAGCAAGAACTATATATTTATGCAATCTAATAAAATAAAAACTCTTTTTCGTTGACGGCTGCTTTTACCCCTGGTACGATAGCGCGTGTAGGTAACCGCATTGGCGTATTCCCGATTTTCGTTGCGACGCAAGATTTTTCTTTTTTGCACGGCGGCATCGCTCGTTTCGCTCATCATTCAGGCTATCCTGTTCGGGATAGCCTCCTCCGGCGTAATTTATGCGCAGGAACGCGCGGCGAGCAGGCGCTCGATCGATAACATGCATAAAGAGCTTCACGAATTTTCTCGACAGATGGAAAAGACCCTCCATCAAATTTACGTCGACCCGGAAATTTTATTCGACATGGGCTCGCGACGGTCGCCGCGCGAATTGCAAAAAAAATACCAGGCGTTCGCGCATGACTTTGCCGTCAAGACGTTCGAGCCTGAGCAAAGCGTCCTCGCGCTGTACGTTTACCGGATGGACGAGACGCTCGTGAGCTTGTACCGTCACGCGACGACCCCGCTGTATAACTATCCGGACGATTTATTTAAGAGCCCCGAAGAGTCCAACGCCGCCCAAATCCGTCGATACCTCGCGGGCGAAAATAAGGGTTTGCTCATCTCGAGCTACTACAATCAGTATCGGAAAAAAAATCTCGTGAGGTTCGTCATTAAGCTATTCACGAACAACGCGACGCGCAACGTCGGCTTTCTCGTGTGCGACGTGGATAGTAAGGCCTTCCTGAAAATAATGGAGAAGTACGTATATTCCGACGATCAAGTCGTGTGGATTCAGCCGTCGGGCGATATCCCGATCATCGAGACGGGAGCGATCCCGGCGGCCAGCCAAGGCTTTTATCGCAGGACCGTAGCCGAGATCGGGGCGGGCTCGTGGGCGGGGCACGATTCGCGCTGGCCGCGGCGGGAGACTTTTTTCGAGTTTCACGGGGATGATTATAACCTGAACGTCCTATGCCTGCTTCCCCGAACGTATTTCGAGCGGAACACGGCCGCTCTCAGCGGCGTACTCGCGGTGATCGCGGCGTGCATCATCGGCCTTTCGTCGTCCGCCTCGGCGCTGATCGCGAAAAGCCTCGCCCGCCCGCTTGGCAGGCTTTCCGAGACGGTCCATCGCATTAAGGACGGCGACACGGCCTTGCGCCTTGAGAATCCCGGCAACGACGAGGTGGGCGAGCTCGGGCGCGCCTTTAACGAGATGCTCGACCAGATCGAGGGCCATCTGTCGCGCGAGTACCGACTCGAGCTCACGATGAACGACGCGCGATATAAGGCCCTGCAGTCCCAGATCAACCCGCATTTCCTGTATAACACCCTCGATACCATGGGAGGCATCGCCCTCGCGCGAAAGTGTCCCGAGGTGAGCGACCTGTCGCGCACGCTTTCCGGGCTTTTCCGCTACAGCCTCGACATGAGAAACCCCACGGCGACAATCGGCGAGGAACTCGAGCACGTGCGCAATTACCTGTACATCATGAACGTCCGGTTCGGAAATTCGATCGGCATAGACGTGCGCGTGGACGAGGAGGTGCTTGCCGAGCGCCTTCCGAGGATCTCGCTCCAGCCGATCGTGGAAAACGCGATTCAGCATGGCCTGAAGAACAAGCACGGCGAGAAGAGCGTTATCATTCAGGGATACCTGCTAGACGGTGACGTATGCGTCTCGGTCGCCGATAACGGCGTCGGCTTAGACGCCGACGCGCTTAACGCGCAGCTCGCCCTCCCCGCGAACGACCCCCTGCAAAAGTCCGGATCCATCGGGTTGGTCAACATAAACGCCCGCATGAAGTTGCTGTATCCCGATCGCTGCTGCCTTAAGGTTTTCAGCGAGAACGGCGCCGGCTCGATGGTATTGCTTCGCATACCGGCGGGAGACTCTCATGAGTAGGTTCCCCGAGCTTGGGGCGGCCGAAGCCCCTCCGCGGTTCTCCCTTCTTTTCGCGGACGACGAATATTGGATCCGGGAAAACTTCCGCAATTGCGTCGACTGGGACGCGAGCGGCATCGATTTCCTTGAGCCGGCCGTGGACGGGGAAGACGCCCTGCGCAAAGTTTTCGCGTCGCGTCCCGACGTGCTCGTCACGGACATCAACATGCCCTTCCTGAACGGCACGGAGCTGATTCGCGAGATTAGGAAGGGAAACGCCGATCTTCCCGTCGTCGTCCTTTCCGGTTACGACGATTTCCATTACGTTCACGACGCGCTGCTCGCGGGCGCGAGCGATTATTTACTGAAGCCGCTTGACCCGCAAAAAATTCTCGACGTCACCCGTAAGGCGATTGACGCGGCGCGCGATATAGCCCGCGGTCGCGAGGAGCGCGATATGCTTCGCTCCCGCGTGGAGGAGGCCGAGAACATCATCGGCGACCGGCGGATGAGCGCGCTCCTTTACGCTGAAGGCGTCGCGGAATGGTGCGGGGCGTCGGCCGAGCGACCGGAGATCGCCGGTTTCGAGCCGTGCTGGCTCATTTTGGTGAATTACGGGGGAAGGGAAGTCTCGGCCGTTCGGGGAGCCTTGCTTTCTCTTTTCTCCACGCGGGCCATATTGGCGTTCGATAACGTCTTTTCCCCGGGAGAATTCGTCGTCCTATTCGGCGCGCGGCAGGGCGGACGGGACGCGCTGTGCAATCGAATCATCGCGGACCTCGGGCGCGAGCGCGCGATCCGCATCGGCATAAGCCGCAAGTTCGAATCCCCCGGCGGAATGCCGAAAGCCTACGCGGAGGCGCTTTCCGCCATTCGAGGCAAACCCTCTTCGCTGGGCAGTTTTCGCGCATCGGTCGAGGACGCGGAGTGCGAGCGCGTTCGCGTTCGGGTAACGGCGGCGATCGAGGCAGAGCTCGGCCTCGCGTTTCGGTCCGGGGACTCGAGACTCGCGCGGGAAACCCTGCGGGACCGGATCGGCTTTACCGCGGCGACCATCGACGATTGGTCTTGGTATGAGATAAAGGACACCGTCGACCGCGTGCTTCGGGTCGTCTCTCAATCCTATCCCGCGCCAGACGCGCTTTCGGGCGACCGGATCGCGCGGGAAAACGCGCAGGACATGATTCAAATCGCCATAGACTTCCGCGACTCAACCAGGATAGCGGAACTCCTCGAAGACCTCCTGGAGACTTTCTTTGACGGTCAAGCCCCCGCCGCGGGAGGCGACTCGATGCGCGGCGTCGTCAGGCGCGTCAAGCAATACGTCGAGGGTCATTATTGCCAGAATCTTTCCCTGTCGACGCTTTCGGACCGCTTTTGCGTCGAGTCGACCTACCTTTCACGGTCGTTTAAGCAGGAAACGGGCGAGAATCTCGTGGTGTTCATAGCGAAGTGCCGCGTCGCGCGGGCTCGCGAGCACATCGCCTCGTCGGACATCCCCTTTTCCGGGGTTGCCTCGCTGGTCGGGTACGACGATTACGCGTATTTTAACCGGGTGTTCAGAAAAGTGACGGGCATGAGCCCGAGCGAGTATCGTGAGTTCTCTCGCTCCGAGGGAAGCGGCGGCTAAACCGCGAGCCGCAAAAAAATCCAAGAATTATTTCAAAATCATCCTACTCGGTTTTTTTGGCGCCCGGTTACACTGTACCGGTATTGAAAGTTCTTTGAAGGAGGAATGATCATGAAAAGAAGCGTAATCGCCGCGGCGTTGTTTGGGGTGTCGTTCTTGGCATTCGCGGGAGGGACCCCGGAGAAAAAAACCGAGAAAATCAAGCTTTCGGTTCTCGCGGGTCAATCGACGACCGACGCGGGCATCGAGGAAATGATCGACGCGGCCGTCGCGAAAAAGTATCCCGACATCGTGCTTGAATGGGAATGCGTCGGATGGGGACAGGACTTTCACCCGAAGATGCAGCAATATATGCAGTCGGGCCTTCCGGACATCATCGTCGGCAAGGCTCAGGACGTTTCCACGTACGGCTCCCAAGGCCTACTCGCCGACATGAGCGGCAAGCCCTACCTGGGCCGGGTTCTCGACGCGGCCCTTCCCGGCGTTACCATTTCCGGTAAAACTTACGGTCTGGTATATAACGCGCTGTATCAGGGCGTGTACTATAACCGGAAAATTTTCGCCGACAACAATATCGCCGTCCCGACGACTCAGGCTGAGCTCGCCGCCGCGATTAAGAAGCTGAACGACAAAAAGATCACCCCGTTCGCGACCCACTTTCTCGACTCGTGGAGCATCGGCAACATTACCATGCAGTTCGCGATCAACGACGTCTTTTCGAAGTACCCGAAATGGGGCGACGACCTGCGCTCCGGAAAGGCCTCGTTCGTTAAGTCGCCCGAGTACCGCAAATGCTATGAGTACAACAAGCTGATTTACGACAACACGTGGCAGAAGGAAACGTTCTCCCTCGAGCAGACCGAATGCGACGCCCGCCTCGTCCAGGGAAAGGCCGCGATGAAAGTTTCCGGATCTTGGTCGATTCAGAATTTCCTCGACGTCGACCCGAACGCCGACTTCGGCATTTTCCCGTTCCCGAACCAAACGGGCGACGCGAAGCTCATATTCGAGCCGAACATCACGTTCATGAAGAGTGCGAACTCCGCGAAGCAGGACGCGATCGACAAGGTCTTCGACGTCATTACCTCGGACAAGGATCTCGCCCTGCAAATCTATAATTACACGAAGACCGCCTCGATGCTCAAAGGCGTGAGTCCGACGTTCGTAAACCCGAGCCAGAAGGATATCGACAAGTACGCCGCCGCCGGGAAAATCGTGGACGCTAACACCGGAAACAACCAGCTCATCTGGGGCGGTTTCCAGGAAGAGAACGCGAAGGACATCGCGGCCTGGCTTCAGGGAACCATGTCGCTCGACGACGCGCTCAAGGCCGCCGACGCGCGTAAGGCGAACAGCAAGCCGTAAGGAAAGTCTCGCGGCTATGCCGCACGGGGCCGTCCTTCCCGCGAGGGGGACGGCCCTTCTTTAAGGAGCAATGTCAATGAAACGCAGTAATCTGCAGCGCGGCGTTACCCTTCAGTATTCGATGCTGGTTTTGCCTTGCTTGCTCGTATTCACCGTGGGCCTCATCCTCCCGATTATCCTGTCCTTCGGGTTTTCGTTCACCGATTGGGACGGTCTATCGAGGGGAAAATCCTTCGTCGGGCTCGGGAATTACCGAAAAATTTTCCGCGACGCGTACGTCGGCGACGCGTGGCTTTTCACGATAGAGTTCACCGTGCTCAATACCGCGATCCAAAACGTATTCGCCCTTATTTTCGCGCTCGCCCTCGATTCCTCGATAAAGGGGAAAAAGGCGCTGCGGACGGTGCTTTTCATGCCGTGCCTCATAAGCGCGATCGTCACGGGATTCATTTGGCGCAGGATGTTCACGAACATTCTCCCCCTCGTCGGGGAGGCGCTCGGGCTCAAGATGGATTTTTTGCTTTTGGGCAAAGGCTCGACCGTCCTTTCGGGACTGCTGATCGCCAATAATTGGCAATGGATCGGCTACTGGATGCTGATTTATCTCGCCGCGCTTCAGTCAGTCCCTCAGGAACTGTACGAGGCCGCCAAGGTCGACGGCGCCTCGGGCGTTCGTCGCTTTTGGAGCGTCACGCTCCCGATGCTCGCCCCCGCGATCACGATTTGCGTCGTCGGCATCACGACTGGCTCGCTCAAGGTGTATGACCTCTTGGTTTCGTCGACGGGGGGCGGTCCCGGCCGCGCCTCGACCTCGATTATCTACCTGATCTATAACGTCGCGCTCGGCGGTAGGCAGTATGGCTACGGCTCGGCGCTTTCGATGACCTTAATCGCGTGCTTGCTCCTTGTCGCGGTTATTCAGCTAGGCGTACTCAAAAAACGAGAGGTACAGATGTGATGAAGGCACGAGTTTCGGCGCGCGTCGCCAATAGTCTTCCTTCCGCGATCGTTCAGCTGGCCATGATCGCCGCGGCGATTTTTTTCCTGGTCCCGCTCGCGACGGTGGTGAACTATTCGCTCAAGACGAAAAAAGAGCTGTATTTGAGCAATCCGCTTTCGCTGCCGGAAAGCCTCAATTTCGAGAATTACGCGACCGCGTTCAAGAAACTGAACCTCCTTTCGACGTTCACGAACACCGTGCTCTACACGGCGATTTCCGTGTTGATACTCGTAGTCATTTGCGGCGCGGCGGCCTGGGCTATCGCGCGGTGCAGGAAACCGTTTTTCAAGTTTTCCTACGTGTATTTCCTGATAGGGATTCTCATCCCGTATCAGGCTCTGTTTCTCTCGATATACATAATCGGTTTTAACCTGCGCCTGACGAACACGCGGGCGGGCATCATCCTCATGTACGTCGCGACCTCGATTTCTTTTGGGATTTTCCTGCTGACGAGCTTCATGACGACGGTTCCCGTCGAGCTCGAGGAATCCGCGCGCATCGACGGCTGCTCGGTTTTGCGGACGTATTTCTCCGTCGTCGTTCCGCTTTTGAAGCCGGCGATGGCGACGCTCATCATCATGCAGTCGTTCCAGATATGGAACGATTACCTGATGGCGAGTCTCTATATCAGCAAGAAAGAACTGCGGACGCTGACCGTTTCCATGCAGGCGCTTTTTTCCCAGCAGTCGAGCGACTATACGTCGGCCATGGCGGCGATCGTCATTTCCGCCCTACCGATAACGACGCTGTTCATCTGCTTGCAGAAGTATTTCATTAAGGGCCTGGCGGCGGGCGCCGTGAAGGGCTAAGCGAAGGAGCAGTCATGAAGATTGACATAACGGAGAACGGAATCCGCGTTTGCGTCGAGGTGTCCGCCTCGGGCGAAACCTATCTCGCGTATTTGGGGCAAGCGTCTCGCCACGACGCCGTCCGGCACGATCCCGCGTCGAAAGGCGCGGAGGATATCAAGAAGTTTCGGCTGGTGGAGCTTCAGGGCACGGGCTACGCGACGGTCTACCACCACGGGTCAAAGCATATCGGCACGAGTCCCGCGTGCCTTCTCGCGTACCGCGAGCACCGCGACGCGCGCAACCCGTTCGGCCGAAAGGTCGAGATCGTGCAGGAGCGCGACGGGATCGAGGTGACGAGCCATCTCCAGTTTTACGACGGCGTTCCCGTCGTGCGGAGCTGGACCTCCGTGCGGAACGCGTCGGCTCGGCCGTTCCCGCTCGAATACGTTTCGTCGTTCGCGCTGACGGGCATCAGCGCGGCGCCAAAAGAGCGGCGCGACGAGGGGACGATGCATATACCGCACAGCACCTGGTACGGGGAGGCGCAGTGGCGCGCGTATTCCCTCCATGAGCTCGGCTACTACGTGATTAACGATCACGCCATGAAGCGCGTTCACCTTTCGAGCACCGGCACGTGGCCGTGCGGCGAGCATCTTCCCATGGGCTCCTACGAAGAGCCGGATTTCAACAAAACCATGACCTGGCAGATCGAGACGACGGGGTCCTGGAATTGGGAAATCTGCGACGCCGCCCATGAGCTTTATTTGCAGATCTCGGGACCCTCCTTTCAGGAAAACGGGTTTCTGAAAAACCTGCGTTCCGGGGAGAAGTTCGAGTCCGTTCCCTGCGCGGTCGCTTTCGTCGACGGGGATTTCGAGGAGTCCATCCGCGCGCTTACGGCATACCGGCGGCTCATTCGCCGGCCGAACGCGGATAACGCGCACCCGAAAGTCATCTTCAACGACTATATGAATTGCCTGTGGGGCGACCCCACGACCGAGAAGGAAAAACCCCTTATCGACGCGGCGGCCGCGGCCGGTTGCGACTATTTCTGCGTCGACTGCGGCTGGTACGCGGACGGTTTTTGGTGGGACGGCGTCGGCGAGTGGCTTCCTTCCCCCGCGCGTTTCCCCGACGGCATCAAGGAAGTCCTCGACTACATCCGCTCGAAGGGCATGATTCCCGGCTTATGGCTCGAGCTCGAAGTGATGGGCGTGAAGAGCCCGATGGTCTCGCGCGTTCCCGACGATTGGTTCTTTAAGCGGAACGGGGTGCCGATCATCGACGAGGGCCGCTACCAACTCGACTTCCGCAACCCCGCGGTCCGCGCCCACGCGGACGAGGTTGTCCGCCGGCTCGTGGAGGACTACGGCGTGGGCTACATCAAGAACGACTACAACATTAACGCCGGCGTCGGGACCGAAACGTCGGCGGACAGCGCTGGTGACGGCCTCTTGCAGCATACGAGGGCGTGGCTTTCGTGGCTCGACGCGACGTTCCAAAAGTATCCCGAGCTCGTGATCGAAAACTGCGGTTCCGGCGGCATGAGAATGGAGTACTCGCTGCTCTCGCGGTGCAGCGTCCAATCGGTGACGGATCAAACCGATTATCTCAAAATGGCGGCCATCGCCGCGAATTGCCCGACGGCCGCGACGCCCGAGCAGGCCGCAATCTGGTCGTATCCCCTGCGTACCGGCGATCCCGAAGAAGTCATTTTCAACATGGTCAATGCGATTCTCTTGCGCATCCATCAAAGCGGGCATTTGGGCGAGCTGGAGCCGCGTCGGGCGGAATTAGTGCGCGAAGGCATTCGCGTGCACAAAGGGATTTGCGACGAAATCGCGAGCGGGTTCGCGTTTTGGCCGCTCGGCCTCGCGACCATGTCGGACGATTTTTGCGCGTTGGGCATCGAGTGCGG
>QKAR01000110.1 GCA_003246335.1 Spirochaetales bacterium
GCGCGAATCGCCGATTTTTTGCACGAAATGGGACAGCTCGTCGGATATTTCGACTTCGCTCTCGCTTGATTCGTCTACCAGTTCGACGCCGAATTCAGAGTTATAAAATTCCGATTCCGTTACCGCCGAGCCAGTCGCGCGGATTTTCTCCGCGTCCGCGATAAACGACTCGTCAAAATCGAGATCAAGATCGACCGGTTCGGTTTCTTCGTACAGGCGCGAAGGATCTTCGTGGCCAGCGACGCCGAAATCGTTCACCGTGTCGACGAACGCGTCTAATTCGAGGTTTACTTCGGTATTCGCCGGGGAATCTTTCGCGACAACCGTCTCAGCCGGTGATTCGGTATTGAGATCGGCTAAAATATCGTCAAAATCCGACACGCTCGATTCAAGCGCCATTGCCGAAAAATTCTCGGTAATCGCGGAGATGTCGTCTTCTGGGGTCGCATCATCGGCTGATTCCGCCGCGGGAGACGTCTCGATGGCTTGCTCGGCCGCGTCGACGGCAGTTTCGTCGAGTGACACGTCCTCGAACGAAATATCCGTCATCGATTGCTCGGAAAAAACGGGAGCGGGGGTCTCTTCCTCGGCGGGTTCGGAAACCGAAGGCGTTTCGCTAAAAGCGTCAAAAAACTCGCTTTCGTCGATTTCGTTGAAATTCGCCGCGTCAATTTCTTTTTTTTCGATCTTCGCGGTTTCGTTCGCGAGGCTCTCGGCGATTTCTTCGTCGAGTGGCAAGGTATCGTTAATAACCTCGTCGAACACTATTTCTCGGTTGCTTTCGTACACCGCAGGCTCGTTAAGGGAAAAATCGTCCGGTAGGGCTATGTCCTCGATGGAAGCGGTTTCATCCATCGATATATTATCAATCGATTGTTCCGTCTCGTCGAAAGTCGCCGCTTCCACGGAGAAGGACTCGCTCCGGTCGGGAAGGTCATTCAAATCCGGCAAATCGCCGAGGTCTCCTAAATCCGCCAAAGCGTCCATTTCAGGTAAGTCGTCAAGGTCCGGCAGATCCGGGAAATCGTTCTCGGGAATCGAGACGTTATCAGATCGCGATGGAAAACGATCGCGCGGACCGCTTTTGACCCAAACGCCGTATTGATCGAGCGCCGCATCGTCGTCGGTAAAGGCGACGGGAAAGGCCGAGTCCTTGATCACATCGTTTTCTTCGTCAAATGCCATGGGCCACACTCCCGTAGTTTGAGTTTATTCTGTATAAATATCGGCAATTCTCCGGTTAATATTAACAGTAATGTCGTTAGTGATTTGCCGTCAATATCCTTAAAGACGCGCGCGTTTCCAGCCGTAATTATTGAAAGTATGAAAAGCCTGCACATCGTATTCCCCATCTTCTTGGGCACTCTGATCTATGGGATCATGAGCGTCTGCATCGGGCCAAGAAGCCTTTGGGCGACGAAACAACTCCGGCATGAGCGCGATAAGGTCGCGCTTCAGCTCAAATCGCTGTACGCCGTCAACGAAAACCTCACCGCCGACTACAATAACCTCATGGCGGACGCTGACACAATCGGCATGTACGCCCATGAACTCGGGTACGTCGCGAAAGGCGAGCGGCTCATTAAGCTCGCCGGATTTTCGGGCGGGGTTGACCGTTCATTCGAGACGGGCTCTGCGGTAACAATAGCCGAGCCTCGATACGTCCCCGAGTGGATTTGCAAAATCTGCGGCTTTTTCTCCGGGTTATGTTCCTTTTTCGCGCTTTCGACTATGCTGAGCGGGAGGAAATCGTATGATCATCGCAAAAAACCAGACTAACGCTATCGATCTCGCGGTAGCCGCGCTTCTCGAAAATAAGGTCGTTATCCTTCCGACGGACACGATTTATGGGTTTTCTGGAATCGTTCCCGGCGCGAAACAGGGAATAATCGCCGCGAAAGGACGCGACGAAGGAAAACCCTTCATCGAGTTAATCGCGAAACCCGAGGATCTCGAAAAATACGCCCCGAAAGCGGTGCGAGAAAACTTGCTGGCCCTGTGGCCAGGCGCGGTAACCATTATCGTAAGAAACCTGACGGGGGGAACGACGGCATTCCGCTGTCCGGGAGATCCGTGGCTCCGCCGCATAATCGAACTCACCGGAACGCCCATATACTCCACGAGCGTCAACCGTTCGGGAGAACCGTCACTGAAAACCATAGCCGAAATCATCTCGGTATTCGGCGATACCGCAGGACTCATCGTAGACGCGGGGGACTGCGCCGAGGCGAAAGCGTCGACGATCGTGGATGCGACCGAGAGCGTGTATCGCGTCATCCGTCAAGGCGCCGTCGAAATACCGGCGGAGTTTCTTCGGCCGAATTAGCGATCGCGCGTCCAGGATACGTCCACGACGCGATTCTCAACGGAAATAACGTTAACCCCGTCGTTTTTAATCGACGCGGTTTTCTTAACGCCCACGAGGCGTTTTTGATCACGCGAAAGCTTGAGTATCCACTCAAGCGGGGACACCATTGAGGCCGCTTGCACGGCGACGGAGTCGGTTACATCCGCGAATTGACGAGGATTGATCGAACCCTTTTGGCGAACCAGCAACGCTCCGTTAGAGGCGGATACTTCCAGCGAGAGCGAAACTCCCGTCTCAAGCACGGCGATGCCCCTTCCGCCGCGCAAAATGAGTATTTTTTCGACGCCTGCCTCGCCAAGCCAAGAGCCGGCGAGGGAATCGGAATCCTTTACCGGAATAAAGTCCTCTATGCCGGGTAGCTCCGTCGACGGCGCCGTTCCGGCGGTTTGGCCATCCGCCGGAACGGCGGCAAGATCGGGCGCGACTGGATCGGGGAGGGCTATCGATAAATCGAATAAGTCGCGCACCAGCATGCGCGATTCCAATAAAATCCTGTTTGAATTTTCATACACCTTCGAAATGGTTCGAGTGATTGAGTCCGGGCCGCCTTTTAAAACAAGCTCAAGACGGATACCGTCGGAACGCTCGGCGACCGAACCATAAAAAATATAGTCGCTACCGGGTGGCACTCCGAGGTCTGCGGGCGGTAATTCCGCGCGCATATCAAGAATCGAAAAGGTCCGAAGCTCGCGAATAAACGAAAAAGCGAGATCGTTTACCGTTCGGGCGGTTACGTCGGAGGAAGAGGATCCAGAGGAGAATGCATACGCGGCGACGACCGGGACGGCGGCGTTCGCGCGCCAAAAACCGCCAACCGCGAGGGTGAGGAGAAGTACGCTCAACCGCGTTCGTAGGGTCCCGTTCATTTCACCTGCCCGACGCTTTAGCCGTCGTTTTTTTTGCGAAATTCCCGTTGAAGATCGCGTTTCATGTCTCGATCGCGAATGTCATTCCGCTTATCAAACAACTTTTTACCCTTGCAGATACCCAGCTGTACCTTAATTCGGCCGTTTTTTAAATATATATCGAGCGGAATGAGGGTAAAACCCTTTTCGTCGACTTTTCGAATGAGCCGCTTTATTTCATCCCGATGCAGGAGCAATTTTTTTGGGCGATCCGGGTCATGGTTGAAGATGGATGAATAGACGTAAGGCGTGATATGGAAGCCTCTCAGCCAGACCTCGCCGTTAACGATGTCGGCGAACGCGTCGGGATAGGAAACATTTCCGGCGCGCACGGACTTTACTTCCGTTCCCTCAAGCGCGATCCCGCATTCAATGGATTCCTCGATCGCATAGTTAAAGTGGGCTTTTTTGTTCTGCGCGATTATTTTCACCGGTGTGCTCATCGTGGATGAGATTATAGGTGTCGGTTTCGCACTTGTCAACGCAAGGCGTTCGTGCTACCTTCATGGGGAAACCGCCGTGGAGGATGCCCGTCAATGCCCGCTAAATGGCATAAATATTCTTATTCCGCCCGGATTGAGGAACGCCGCTTCGTTCTCTCGATCGTCGTTCTCGTCCTGACGCTCGTCGTTACGTTCGCCATCATACACAATTACTTGCTCACCATGACGGCCGTAAACGCGGATACGATGGCGCCCTCAGTGCGCTCGGGCGACCGAGTCATCGCGACGCCGCTTTATGGAGTCGCGACGATCAAGGACAGAAACCTCATCGGCTTTATTCAGCCGAAGCGGGGAGACGTCGTGTTGCTCGGACCCGCGCATCCGTCCCGACTCGGGGTTGTGCGTCGCTCGCTCGACGGTATCGTCGCGTTTTTGACTTTTCAGCGTTTTCATCCCTTTTTAGACCAACAGGAGTGGAGCGAATCGATGTCAATTCGCCGGTTAGTCGCTTTTCCCGGGGATACGATCGCGATGGATAAGTTCGTGCTTCACGTAAAGGAAAAAGGCGACTCGCATTTTCTAACCGAATATGAAGTATCCGACGTCACGTACGACCTCCAAATGGAGTCTTTGCCGGGCGGATGGACTGACGATTTACCGCTTTCCGGTTACATGGCCGAGCGAGTCCTGGGGCCAGACGAATTCTTCGTGCTCAGCGATAACCGCCTCGTGGCGAGCGACTCTCGATCTTGGGGTCCCATATCCGCGAAGCGCATTAAGGGTAAAGTACTCGCGCGCTACTGGCCGCTCAACCGAGTGGGGCTTCCCTAATCAATTCCTCGATGCGCGCGTCCCTCTATGTCCATGTCCCGGTTTGCCTAAAGAAATGCGATTATTGCGATTTTTTCTCCATTCCGCTCGCTGACTTTCCCGCGAACGCTTCTCGCGAGGGGCGGTTTAACCCGTTCGTGCGGGCCATTCATCGCGAAATCGGCGCGCGGGCGCGCCGATTTTCCGTCTCCGCATGGAATACGCTTTACATCGGAGGGGGAACCCCGAGCTTACTCGACCCAACCGCTATTTACGAACTCGCGTCGCCGCTTACGCCCGGAACGGAAGAAAGTACCATTGAGGCGAATCCCGAGGACATTACGGGGGAGTGGCTTGACGCGTGCCAAGCGGCCGGGATAGGGCGGCTCTCGCTGGGTATGCAGTCGCTGCGCGACGAAACGTTGAACGCCATCGGCCGCAGGGGGAGCGCCGCCTCGAACCGTTCCGCTTTGGGGCTCGTCAAGAAACGATGGCGGGGCTCGGTATCCGTCGATTTCATTTCCGGCCTGCCGGGACAAACCCGAGAGAGCTTACTCGCCGACTTGCGTGAGGCCCTTTCGTTTAATGTCGACCACGTCTCCCTATACAGCCTAACGATTGGCGAGGGCACACCTCTGGAGGCCCATATCCGCGCCGGGAAGTTCGCGATACCCGGCAATCCGTCATTACCCGACGAGGAAGAGGCGGCGGCGGCTTGGATATCCGGAAGGGATTTTCTCGAAAACCGCGGGTACGCGCAGTATGAAGTGTCCAATTTCGCGAAGCCGGGACGCGAAAGCCGCCATAACGAGACATACTGGCGCCTTGAAAGCTATATCGGCGTGGGACCCGGGGCGACCGGTACGATCGCCAAAGGCGACGAAGCGATTCGAATCACGAATCGGGAAAACGTCGAACGATGGCTGAACGACCCGGAAAACGCGGCGGAAGAAGAGACGATTCCGCGCGAGTCCTGTATCCTCGAATCGATTCTTATGGGCATGCGCATGAAAAAAGGCGTCGACCGCGGGCGGTTTATGGCCCGCTACGGCGTCGATTTCGCCGATCTCGTTCCCAAAACCATCCGGGACTGGACGTCGAAAGGTTTGTGCGTTCTCGACGGCGAGTCAGTCGCGCTGACGAAAGAAGGATTGCTCGTCCTTAATCGGTTTCTCGTCGACTGCGCGGCCGAACTCTAGCGGTCGATCAACCGAAAAAACTATTGAGTTTGCGATACAGGCCGCTGACGGTCTCCTTGGCTCGCGCGTCGATCGCGTCGGGAAGCTCATCGATCAATGATTCGAGGCTCGCGATGGATTCGTTGAGCGCCGTGTGAAAACCGCGCGAACACTTAAACCAATACTGACCCGCGCCGTCGGTAAACAGGCAGATAAAGCCAAGTTCCTTGCTTTTTTCCTTCGCGACGGTAACCCGAAAAAGCCAGCGCAGGCTTTGCACGAGCTCTTCGGCCTGATCGGCCGATCGAAAATTCGTCTTCCGCGGCCACGACTGGGGATCGACTTGCTCCAGGTCGAAAGTCGTCGCGATGCGAATGATGAGTTCCATTTTTTCCCCGGCTAGAAGCTCATGGGACCCGCAGAGTATCTTTCCGCGTAAGCCACCCACTTGGGCCGTGTACGAGCCGGATAAATCTACTGACGAGAGGGCTTTCTTAAAGCGATCGAGGGGAAGCGTGACTTGTTTTTTCCCCTTAACTTTCGAAATTTCGAAAAAGTCCCCGCCGAACGCGATTCCGTCCGGAACGGGCTTCGCCGACGCAAACTCGGCCGTTTTGCCTTTTTTGCCGCGTCCTTCCGAGTTTTTGTCGGCCCGAGCGCCGCGGTCGCCCTCGTTTTTTTGTTTTCCGTGCGTCGCCAGGCGAGACAGCAGGTTTTCGTCGATACGGGAAAGGAGCGCTTTGCTTAAGGGGGAAACAGACATGGCGTACATGCGCGAAGTGCGCACGATCTCGCCGGCTACGATAAACTGCGGCTCTTCCCGGTACATGCAGGAACCGGGATGTATCTGAATGCGTTCAGCCGTAAGGCTACGGAACGATTCGCGACCGTCTTTCGCGCAAACGAATTGAATCATGCCGGTCGCGACCGCGCAAAGATAGTCGTCGATTGAGCCGCCCGAAAGAACCGGGATTTCCATGTCCGACACGATCATCTCGAGTTGATCCTTGATATTCGCGATTTCCGCCATGACGCGCTCGTCGAGATAGCTGATTTCGCAAAACTTCGCCTTGCTTTTCGCCATTTTGTACATGCGGAAAATTTTGAGGAAAGAAGCGAAGTCGCCGGCGGGATCGCGAAAGCCGTGGTGAGCCTTGCGGGCGTCCGTTTCCTCTCCGGGGGGTAAAAGAAAAGGCGTTTTCGCGGAGAGGAAGGCCGACGCGATGAGAATTTCATCGATGACCGACGGGTAGGAGAGTATCGCCTCGACGATCATGCGGGATTGCCGGGGCGGGAGGGGGAACTGGCACATCATTTCGCCTATTTTCGAAAGGGCGTGATCGCTCGAAAGCGCGCCTAAAAGATTAAGCGTGTCGACCGCCCCAATGATGCCCTCGCGGGACGGCGGCGAGATAAAGTCGAACTGCTCGAAATCGGTTATGCCGAGTTCGGCCATGCGCAACACGACTTCCGAAAGGTCGGTGCGGTAAATTTCCTCGGTAGTATAGAGCGGTCTCGCCTCGAAATCCGACCGTTCGTACAGGCGGTAGCAAGTTCCTTCCCGTGTGCGCCCGGCTCGTCCCCGGCGCTGGTTGCACGAGGCTTTCGCGACTGGCACCTCAATGAGACTGGAGGTATAGGTATGGGGATTGTAAAAATTGAGCTTCGCGAGGCCTGAATCTATGACGCTCGTGATGCCGTTAATCGTGACGGAAGTTTCCGCGATATTCGTCGAAATCACCATTTTTCGTTTTCCGAAAGGGGGTAAGTCGAATACCTTCTCTTGTTCCTCTTTACTGAGGCGGCCATAGAGCGGCAAGATATGTAGCTTGCGAAACCAGGGTTCGACCGAAAGGCGATCGACGCAATTTTTTATCGTTTTTTCTCCCGGAAGGAACACGAGCAGGTCGCCTGAACGCCCCTCGCCGAGAACGCGTCCGGTAATGGCGGCGATCTTGTCGAGAAGGGCCTCTTCCGCGGCGAGACTGCCGCCAGAGGCGGGGATGGCGGGCGGGTCATACACCACGGTAACCGGATACGTGATCGCGTCGATTTTCACAACCGGGCACTCGTCGAAATACGAGGAAAAAAGCTCGGTGTTAATGGTCGCCGACGAGACGATGACCTTAAAATCGGCCCGCTCGGCGAGGACTCGCTTGAGAAGACCGAGAATGAAGTCGATGTTGAGGCTTCGCTCGTGCGCCTCGTCAACCATCAGAAGTGAATATTTGCTGAGCCAGGGATCGAGCTTCATTTCCTGCAGCAGGATGCCGTCGGTCATGATCTTGATGCGCGTCGTCGCGTCGGTTTTATCCTCGAAGCGCATTTTATAGCCGACGATGCCGGGCATGGGAACCTCGAGCTGTTTGGCGATGTAGTCGCTGACTGACAGCGCCGCGATGCGCCGAGGCTGGGTGACGCCGATAATGCCGCTTGAGGTATATCCGGCCTCATGAAGGATGATGGGTAATTGCGTGGTTTTTCCGGAGCCGGTGGGACTTTCGACAACGATGACTTGGTTGCGCTCAAGCATGTCGAGTATTCGCTGTTTTTGCTGATAGACCGGCAAATCATGTGGTTTCATCATTTCAGTATATCCGTTCCGGGCGGCGTCGGCAATAACGGGACGTAAGCGGCCATCAGCGCGTATCGCTTTCCGTAATACGCCCGCAGTTGCTCGGGAAGGTTTTCGACGAATTCTTTCGTGAACCTTCGCACGACGACGCCACCTTGCGGGTCGTTCCAATTCGTGACGGGTATCGGCGCTACCGATGAAAACTCAATGCGGCTCGCGCCGTCGTTTCCAGTACGCGTGCGCGAAACGACAACGCGAATAAGCGCGGCGTCTCCCGTGTACTCGCGGGCGCTCGCGGGATCGGCGAAGTTTTGCGCGAAACGCTGGCCCGAAACGAAATTTCCCATGGAATAGAGCATGAGCGCCGATTTTCCCGAAGCGGCGACAGGTTCCCAGGTTTGCATTACGTGGGGATGATGTGCCCACACGATGTCGACGCCCGCGTCGGCAAGCCGCGTAAACCAGGCTTTTTTTCCGTCGGAAACGGTTCGTACGTACTCAGGCTCGAAAGAATGAAGGGAAAGGACGAATAGGTCACACGGATTTTCGCGCCTCATGCGCGCGATTTCCTCAAGGAAGGCAGAGCGCTCGTTTTCCGTCGGCGCGACGTAATGAACTAGTTTTGACGCGGCGTCGCGAGAGTTCAGAATTTCGGTCGCCGCGACGAATACCACGGTCCAAGAGCCTTTTTTAACGACCGTCGGTTGCCATGAATCGGTTTCGTTCTTACGTAAGCCGGAAGCCCATACCCGAGGATTCTCCCCGGGCGCGGTCTCCGAAAGGCCTTCGAAGGCGGTAATGGTCGAACGCACGCCACGCGCATTCTGATCGTTCGCATGATTGTTTGCCAACGAAAATACGTCAAAACCGCCGCGGATCGCGGCCTGCCAATAGTCGGCGTGCGCGTTAAAACGGGGATAGGACGACAGCGGTAATTCGTCGCATATCGGAGTTTCGAGATTGGCGAAAGAAAGATCGTCGGATTGGAGAATTTGGCGAACGTCATCGTAAATGCGGTCGTAGCCGACCATTGAATAATTCACGGCATGGGCCATAATATCGCCGGCGAAGGTCAGCGTGAGGAGATCGACGGGAAAAGACGTCCCTGACTCGACCGAAACTTCGGTGGGGGAAGAAGCCCCCGCGTCGCGTCGCTCGGTCGAGGCGGTTCGGCAAGCGTTAAGGGCGAGAACGACGCAAATAAAGACCGCGATAAGGCGAAATACGCGCGAACGATTCACGAAATAAGTATACCCGTTCGAGGGGAAAAACGGTATAGTAAAGTCGTTAAAAGGAGCGTCTCGTATGAAAAAAATCATAGCCATTACGATTGGAGCCCTGTGTCTCGCGGGCGTCGCTTTCGCGTCAGGGAAGAAAGAATCCCCGACACCGACGCATCCGGAAGCCCTGCGAGTCGCGGCGATAACCGGGACGTCCGGAATCGGCATGGCGTACCTTTTCTCGAACGTTCCGGACCTCGGCGACGGCACGGCGGTCTCTTTCGAATCGGTTGGGGCTGCCGACGCCCTCGTGCCCAAACTTTTGTCGGGAGAAATCGATATCACCGTACTGCCGCCGAACCTCGCCGCGAAGCTTTACAACGTAAACCCCAATTCAGTCGTGATGGGCGCGGTGGTCGGAAACGGTATGATATCGCTCGTTACTCGGGATTCTGGCGTTTCGACGGTCGCCGACCTTCGCGGCAAAACCGTCAGCGTGGCGGGGCAGGGCGCCACGCCCGAATACGCGCTGCGGGCTTTGCTCGCGAAAACGGGCATAAACGCGGGCGATACGACTCTCGATTTTTCCATCCCGAACCCGGAAATCGCGGCGGCCCTGGTCGCCGGTAAAATCGAATACGCGCTGGTCCCGGAGCCGTTCGCGACCATAGCGGTGCTCAACGGCGGCGGAGCCGCGCCCATTCGCCGCGCGTTTGCCGTTAAGGATGAATGGAAGAAAGCCGGTTTTGGGGAGGATTTCCCGATGACGGTATGCGTAATTCGCAAAGAATACGCCGAGGCGTACCCGGATACCGTGCGCTCGTTCCTCGATTCGTATCGAGCCTCCATTGAATGGACGGTCGCGCACCCGGCGGAAGCGGGCGCCTACGTCGAAAGCGCTGGCTTGGGCCTAAAGTCTCCGATCGTGGCGAAAGCGATACCTTCGGCGAATTTCGTCTACGTTCCCGCGACCGACGCGCGGTCAGATATGGAAAGCCTCTTGAAAGTCTATCTTCAATTCGCGCCGGAGGCGATCGGGGGCAAGTTGCCCGATTCCGGTTTTTATTTCCGGTAACCGATACGCGGAACATGGGTAATCGGACAAAAGCGCGCTGGGGATGGGGACTCGCGTCCCTGGCGGCGATCATACTCGCCTGGCAACTAACGGCAATTCTTATCGGTTCGGCGTTTATTTTGCCGGGACCGCTTGGCGTATTGATCGACGGAATTAAGCTCGTTTCGGAGAAGACCTTTTGGGCTTTGCTCGGCGCGACTTGTCTGCGCGGCGTCGTGGCCTTTTTGGCGTCTTTTTTCTGCTCGGTAGCGCTCGGTCTCGCGGCGGGAATTTCCGAGTCATTCGCCGCCGCGCTCAAGCCCTGGCTCACCGTGATAAAATCGACCCCCGTGGTGTCCTTCATCCTCATCGCCTTGCTGTGGTTCGGTTCCTCCTCGGTTCCCGTTTTCGTCGCCATTCTCATGACGTTGCCCGTCATGACCGAGTCGATAGCCCAGGGGGTCCGGCGATGCGACCCAAAACTTCTCGAAATGGGCAAAGTATACCGGTTGAGCGCCTGGACTATCATCTCGAAAATTAGGCTGCCTTCCGCGACGCCGTACGTGCTCGCGGGCGCTGGCACTTCGCTCGGCTTAACCTGGAAAGTGGTGGTCGCCGGCGAAATTCTCAGTTCTCCCAAACTAGGCCTGGGAAGCGCCATGCAGACGGCAAAAGTTCATTTAGAGACCGCAAGGGTTTTCTCGCTCACCGTGGCCGCGATCGTATTAAGCGTCGCGACCGATTTCGCGTTCGAGCGTTTGGTGGCTCTCTCAAAACGTCACGAGCAAAGGAACGATTCGTGGAAATCAGAGACTTAAACGTAGCTTTCGGCGAGCGCGTCGTGTATCGAGATTTTTCCCTTAGCGTTGAAGAAGCCGCGACGACGGTCATTTTGGGACCGTCTGGCTGCGGTAAAACGACCTTGCTTAATTCCATCGCGCGCAGCCTTCCAAAAGGCGAGGGCACTTCCTTCATATTCCAGGAGCCGAGGCTTTTGCCCTGGTACACGGTCGAAAAAAACATTTCGCTAGTACTGAATGGAAGCGATCAGTATAAAAATGAAAGAGCGCGGTTTTTTCTCGCGAAGGTCGGGCTTGCGAACCGCCTTAAAGCCTACCCGGACGAGTTATCGGGCGGTGAACGGCAACGAGTCGCCATCGCCCGGGCTTTCTCGTTTCCGTCCACCGCGCTGTTAATGGACGAGCCTTTTCAATCCCAAGATCCCTCCCTCAAACTCCAACTCATCGCCCTCGTGAAACAACTACAAACGGAGGAACGGAGAACCGTCATCGCCGTCACGCATGACGTGCGCGAGGCTTGCATGCTCGCCGATCGGGCGATAGTTCTCGAGGGTAAACCGGCGCGAATCGCCCTCGACGCGAAAGCGGGGCCCGATTTAGAGCGACTCGTCGCGGAGGCGCTCTTGTGCGAAATGAGATAAACGCGGAGTTCGGTTGTATTGCCGCGCGGATCGGGCGAATTATCTCTCGCGACCCCGTTTTACTTGCCGCCCTGTCTCTCGCGACGATTTCGATTTTTTTGGTTCCGCCATCGGGCGAATACTTCGCGTACATTGACTATAAAGTGCTGTGTTGCCTTTTTTGCCTCATGTCGATCGTCGCGGGAATCCGTAAAATCGGGGTATTTGACCGGCTCGCCCTCGTCTTGACCCGTCGGGTCACGTCGCTTCGCGCGTTAACGGCGGTTTTGGTTTTCTCGACTTTTTTCGCGTCCATGGCGGTTACGAATGACGTCGCGTTAATAACGTTCGTTCCCTTTGCCCTGGTTCTTTTAAAAAACGTCGAGCGCCCCATTGCCCGTATGCGCGTTGTCACACTCCAAACGATAGCCGCCAACGCGGGAAGTTCGCTGACGCCAATCGGGAATCCGCAGAATCTTTTCATTTTTTCTTATTATGGTCTCGACGCCGAGTTTTTTTTCCGTTCGATCGCGCCCGTCGCATTAGTCGGTGGCGTTTTTCTCGCGATCGCCGTAATCGCTTTCGTTCCCCGCGTCCCAATTGACCATAGAAGCGGCGCGCACAACTACAAGCCCGATTACCCGAGGATTGTCTCCTATGTCGTTTTTTTCGCTCTTTCGGTACTGGCTGTTTTCCGCGTTATAGACTATCGCCCGGTAACGGTCGCGGTATTCGCGTATTTATGCCTTTTCGACCGGGACTTACTCGCTCGAGGAGCCGACTATTCGCTCCTCATAACGTTTATTGGTTTTTTCCTTTTTATTGGCAATATTCAGCGAATCGATTCGGTTAAAACCTTTCTGACGGATTTTGTCGCGAAAGACGTCACGCTCGTATCGGCTCTCGCGAGCCAAATCATCAGTAACGTACCGGCCGCCATGCTTCTATCGGGATTCACGAAAAACGCGGCGGGTTTGTTGCGCGGCGTGAGCGTCGGTGGAATGGGAACCCTTATCGCGTCAATGGCGAGCGTGATTAGTTTTAAATTTTTCGCGCGAAACCGAAAAGGCGAGTCGCTGGCGTACTTGCGCGTTTTTACGGCTTGGAATGTCCTTTTTTTCATAATTCTTTACGGGATATGCATTGCGCTGTATTGATATTTCCATCTAAGAAACTTTACTGATATAATAAAAATTATTCCGATTTACAACTGCCGATAATGTATGTTCTGTCTACCGTCATGCCACCCATTACTAAATTTACAAAGAAGTATACAGCTTAATAATGGATATAATTTTAAAAAGTCGGATGCTTTTGAAATGTCTTTGGAGAAAAGTTGAAATCTTACATCTATGAAGCGAAAAATATTACTGGCAAGATAAAGCTTGAATATTCATCTGAGCGATTTGCTCAAAAACCGGAAAAAAAGAAGTAACGCAATCGTCACGGATAGCAAGAGTTTCCGTTTTATGGATTAAGACAGTTTCATGGATCGGTAGTGATGCTACCTGGACGATCGCGTCGCGAAGTGGCCTATCGAAGGCAAAAGGAACGGTCACGGTAAAAAGACCAGGTTCGCCGGAGGCGACGATTTTCACGTCGCAATGAGCAGAAAGGATTTCGGCAATCTCAACGCTATTCATGACGCGTTCGGCGATTTCAGGCTCGTAAAAACGATAGTCATATCGGCTGCCCCAGAAATATTTCGATAGCGCCTCGCGCCTAACTTTTCGCGAAAGTGGATATAGCATGACTTTTTCAACGCGGATGGTATCGGGCAACGCTCGATTAAGCGCTTCTTTGACGCTTGCGCAATCCTTTTCTTCGTACAGCAGAAACGAAGCGACCTCATCGCTTGACGCTATGCCGAGCGAAAGGGTTTGGGCGAATTCAAGGCGCGGAATCGGATTAAACCCCTCGGTAAACATAACCGGAAGGCCTGAACGCAAAAAAGTCTTATGCCAAACTTCCATGAGCCCCAGATGCGGAATGTACGCCGCTTCGCGTTTTTTCTCGAACGAGACGATCACCCGGTGAGTCGCCTCCCTCGCCGGAGCCTCAACGAGGGGCGTATCCGCCGGCGATGTTTTCTCGATGGTTGGTTCCGACGTTTTCCTCACAGAAACGTCCCCTCCGCACACTCCGCAGGGCGTAGTGCACGGGTCATCGCAGGGAGGCGTCAGCTGGAATGAAGAAGAACGCTCCCACTCGCGTCGAAAGAAAGCTTTTGACGGGCCTAACGAAACGCCATCCCACGGAAGAGGATCGTCGAGATTTCGTTTCCGCTCTAGGTATTCCGCGACATCCCAGGGAGCCTCGTCTATGACCGTTTTCCATATATCGGGACGGGCCCAGTCGTCCCACGCGTCGAGGCGACATCCCCTTCGGTATGCCTCTAAAACGATATCCCCTACCCGTTCATCGCCCCGGGAAAGCATACCTTCCACAAAGGAATTAAACGGCTTATTCGTGCTGAGCTTAAATTTTCCCCGGGGCAAATTCCCGCGCAAGTACTGAATTTTCGCCTCGATTTCTGGGATAGAAAGCTGTGGCGCCCACTGATACGGCGTATGCGGCTTGGGAATAAACGTTCCCACGTTCACGGTACACTGCATCCGCGAGCGAGACTGTATTTCCTCAAGGAAGTTGACGATTTCGACTTCTTCCCTCAAAATTCCGTCGCCGATCGGCAAGCCGATCATAAAATAGAACTTTGCGGAGCTCCATCCGTGCGTCTTCGCCTGCCGCAGAATTTCCACGATGCGGTCTTTGCAAACTTCCTTGTTAAGGGAAAGTTGCCAAAGGTCGACCGGAGTCTCGACGGCGAACGTCAAACCGCTTTTGCGAACCTCTGACATTTTCTCGAGCAGCGGGAGCGTGAACGTGTTCACTTTCAGCGAAGGAAGCTGAAAAGAAACGCCCCGAGACGCGTATCGCGAAGTCAACGAAGTCATTAAATCGTCGATTCCCGCGTAATCTCCCGAAGAAAGCGACATGAGGCTAATTTCCCGATATCCGCCAACGCTCACGAGCCGCTCGACGTCCTCGATGATGCGACCGGCGGGCTTCATCCGCTGGGGACGATAGTAAACGCCCGCGTGGCAAAATCGGCAGCCGTTCGGGCAACCGCGCATGATTTCGACCGATCCATGGTCCTGGACGACGCGAAAATTGGGAACTGGTAGGCAGGATACTTGATCCCGCGCGTCGCCGAAACCATCGTAAATGGCCCTGCGAGCGCAGGGCTTTCCCTCGACGCGCGCGCGATCCTTGCGCGCGGTCCATACCGAAGGATGCGATTCGATGCGATCGAGCATATCGGCGCGGGTCGCGCCGTTTTTTTTCATGGCGGCGACGTCTTCCATCAGGCTAAAAAGCCCGCCTTCCGCCTCGCCGATAAAAAAAGCGTCGATAAATCCAGAAAAGGGCACGGGATTGGTTATTCCGCAACCGCCGGCGATGACGATGGGGTCGCGTGGCCCTCGATCGCGGTTCTGCAGCGGAACCGCGCCGGTGTCGAGTATCGAGAGAAATCCCGTCACGCCCGGCTCATAGCCAATGCTTACCCCGATGATGTCGGCGTCGCACAGCGGTATGCCAGACTCGAGCGTATACAGCGGCAAGCCCTTGTTTTTTAGAAGGCTCTCGAAATCGGGCTCGGGCGCGAAAACTCGCTCGCAACGAACGGAAGGAATGCGATTGAGGCCGTCGTACAAAACTTTAATCGCGAGATTCGACATGCCAATCTCGTACAGGTCGGGAAAGGCGAGCGCGAAAGTTAAATCGGCTGCCGCTTTCTTGATTTGCCCGTATTCCCCGCCCAAATAACGAACGGGATTTCGAACAGATGGAAGATCGCGAGAAAGCTCGGAAACGGGATCGATGGTTCGAGAAAAAGGTTTAGGATAACTAGGCATCAGTGCGATAACCTGCGCAAATTAATACTCATTAAAATCCCCGTTGCGAGCATCGCGGTCCAGAGGCTGGATCCGCCGTATGAAAGGAACAAGAGGGGAATGCCCGTGATCGGCATAATCCCCATGACCATCCCTATATTGACGATAAAGTGAAAAAAGAACATCGCGACGATACCCGTCGCGACGAGTACGCTAAATGAATTTTCCGTTTTTTTCATGATGACGATCCCGCGAAACAGTATCGCGCCATAGAGCGCGAATACGGCGAAACCACCGAGGAAACCCCACTCTTCCGATAAAATGCTAAATATGAAGTCCGTGCTTTGCTGGGGCAAGAATCGATAGTGACTTTGCGTTCCTTTGAGGAAACCGAGGCCGAACGGCCCGCCTGAGCCGATGGCGGTAATTGACTGAATGATGTTCCAGCCGGACCCGAGCGGGTCGACGTTCGGATCGAGGAACACGATGAGCCGCATGATCTGGTAGTCTTTCAGCACGTGCGAGGCGCCTTTCGCGAGAACGAGGGACGCGGCGATTATCCCGGTGACGTAGGCGATCCAATAATAGTATCGGGCCTTAAACGTCAAGCGCCCAATCAGCGCGAGGACGGTTACCGACGAGAGCGCGAAAAGCACTATCAGGAAAAACCGAATATTCGTGAGCACGCCCACGATGGGAAAATCGGACTTAAAAATCGCCGTCTGCCACAGGGGAAACACGGTAAAGACAATCGTCAAAATACCGCCGAAAAAAACCATTCCGAGGTATCGGAGCGGAATGCCGGCCATAAAGCACATAGCGAGAAAAATCGGAAAATACACCGACGCGGTACCGAGATCCGGTTGCGAAAGAATAAGGAGCATCGGAGCCCCCATAATCAGGCCCGATTTGATAAAGCGCCTGAAATCCGACTCATTGCGAACGGAAGTGTCCAAATAATAGGCGAGAAAAAGGACATACACGAGCTTCATGAATTCAGACGGCTGAATGCCGTAATCGCCGATACCGATCCAGCTCTTCGCGCCGTTTACGTACCTACCGAAAATACGCGTGTATAAAAGGATGCCGAGCGCGATGGCGAACATCAAGAACGTTCGGTCCGCCACTCGCCGAAAGTCGACGAAAGTGATCGCCACCATGAGAATCAAGCCGGAGAGAGCCCAAACGATTTGCTTAATATACTCGTTCGATACGGAATCTCCGGTCGAGTTGATGCCCGACGAATAAATGAACAAAATACCTATTGTCGAGAGAAACGCGACGGCGAGAAACAGCACGTAATCGAAATACGTATATTGCCTTAAGTTCATTCTTGCCTTCCTCGTGGCCCGGTCAGATAGCGGAATCCGAGCGCGTCGACGGCCTCATCGTACGTTTGATCCGCGAAAACTCCCTGACATATGATATTGGTCGCGTACGGAGCCCACCATTCCCAGGGGTTAGAGGCCTCAACCATCACGACGACGACGACGGCGTCCTCGGGAGGCCCGTCGTAGGGACCATAGGCGACCATCCACGAGTGCCAGCGGTCATGCAAGCCGACTTCTGCCGTTCCAGTCTTTCCGGCGAGTTGAACGATTTTGTTCTTCATCGGGATTTGAGAAGTTCCGTTCGTGATGACATAGCGCATGTCCTCGCGAACCTTCGCGAAAACGTCGGGGGAAACGTCGCTCGTCATCAGGGTCTCGGGCTGCGTGACGGTTATAATCGCGTTCGTCACGGGATCGCGAACCTCTTTGAGGAGATGAGGACGGTAAATCGTGCCGCTATTCACGACCATGGCGACCATATCGGCGAGCTGAAGCGGGGACGCGAGCGTATAGCCCTGCCCGATCGACATGTTCATGGTATCGCCGCCGAGCCATTTTTCGTGGAAACGGCGTTCTTTCCACTGCGGGGTCGGGACGAAACCGTTCGTCTGGCTCGGTAGGTCTATTTGCGCCGATTGGCCGAAACCGAACGATTGCGCGTACGAGGCAATACGGTCTACCCCGAGATTGTCCCTGCCGACGATCCAATAATAAATATCGCAGGATTGCGCAAGCGCGTTCTTGAGGTCTAAGGGACCATGGCCCGGCCGTCGGATATGGCAGCGGAATATTCGGTCGCCGTACTCGATCTCGCCCTCGCAAACTATTTTTTTGTCCGGGGAAATGGCGTTTTCCGCCAACAGCGCGGTCGTCATGATGACCTTGAACGTGGAAGCGGGCGGATAACTCGCGTTGACGACGCGATTCAGTAAGGGGTTATCCTTATCGTTCAAGAGTTTTTGATATTCCTCGTTCGCCTGGTCGCTGTTAAAGAGGTTCGGATCGAAAAAGGGATAGGAAACCATGGCGAGAATCTCGCCGGTCGCCGGCTTAAGGACGACGGCTGAGCCGATTCGCTTTCCCAGCGCGTGCTCGGCGAGAGTTTGCGTCTCGCGGTCAATTGTGAGCACGAGATTCTTACCCATTTCTGGCGCTTGCACGGACGTGCTGTTCTCTATGTACCGGCCCTTCACGTCAACCGTACGGTACTCGTATCCATCAACGCCCCTCAGCAACTCGTCGTACTGCTTTTCGATGCCGGCTTTCCCGATGATGCTGTTCGCGCTATAGCCCTTATTGTAAAAAAGCTTCAATTCTTCCCGGGTAATGTCACCGACGTAGCCGACGACGTGGGAGATCGACCCCGTCTCAACGTAGTTGCGGATGGGTTTCGAACGCCAAGAGACTCCCGGAAGCTCATCTATGGACTCCGCGATGTTCGCGATCGTCTCGTACGGGACGTTACTCTTGATTTCGACGTTTTGGTACGAGCGGCGAATGCTTGTGGGGATTTCCCGCTCGACTTCGGAGATGGGAACCCCGACGATATCGCAGAGGCGGGTAATGACGGTCTGAAACTGATCCGGGGGAATTTCCCCCGGAGTCACGTCAACCGCGAACGAGTCGATGTTTAGGACCATGGGGACGGTCCCGTCGCGGTCGAAAATCTCTCCGCGCTGAGCGGTAATCTTCTTTGACCGTTGAGAAATATTTTGCGACTGGCGGCGATACGCGTCGCCCTGGAGGATTTGCATCGAGAACAGCTTGAAAAAATACGCGAATAGGATGACGAAAATCGTTACCGCAAGCACGTACACGCGCGAAGACCGAACGTCAGCGCTCATTCAACAGCCTTCACGCGAGTGGAGAAAAGATTGGGAAAAAAACCTAACACGCCGAAAATGAGCGGAGCGCACAGGGAATTAGCCAGTATTTCAAGCCACAATACCTCGCCGTTCAATCGATACGCGAGAATTCCGGAACCGAAAAACAGGGATAAGACTAACGTCGTCGCCGCTTTCATGACCGTCGCGACGAGGCCCATCCCCATGGGGATCAAGACCGGACTCAAAATAAAAGACCCGGAAAATTTTCCCGCTACAAAGCCAATAAGCGGTTTCGTGAAGGAGTTAAGCCCGATCGGCGAAGCCGATAAAAAATCGAGAAAAAGACCCGAAATAAAGCCGGTCGTCGAGCCGACCGTCGAGCCATTGACGAACGATACGTAGACGACTACCAAAAGCACGAGGTCGGGAACCACCGGCAAAAAGGCGATGTTCGCGAGAATCGCCGCCTGAAATAACGCGCAAAACAATACCGCAACGCTCGTCCAAAATACCGTGCGTCCCATCAGTTCCCCACTCCCGTTTCAGAATCCATATCCAACACAAAAACGTTCTCAAGCCGGGAAAAATCTATCGCCGGCTCCACGTCAAGCTCGATCGAGGTCTCGTAATCGAGGCCCCTGATTTTCGACACGAAACCGATTAAGGCGTTTTTGGGGTAATGAAGGTTTTCGCCGGAAGTGACGACGCGCTCGCCGACGTAAATTTCGTCCTTTGCCCGTTTTTTAACGTATTTCATGACTACCGGCTCATCGGGCGAGCCCTGACCATTCACCAAACCATCGTAACGACTCGTTTCAAGACGGCCGGATACGTAACATTGATAATCGTAAATCGGCATCACTAAACTCGTGAGTCGGCCTACTTGCGCGATCTTACCCACGAGGGCTGATTCATTGCCCTGAAACGCGATAACCGGCATGTCTTTGCGAATGCCGTGTTTAGCGCCGCGATTGATGGTTATGCCCGAATACAGGTTATTGGGGTCATGGCCGATGATCTCGGCGGGAATATTGCGAAGCGTAAGCGTCTGCGAATAGCCCAAAAGCTCGCGGAGCCGTAAATTTTCAGACTGAATGTCTACGTTAGAACGCTGGAGAATTTCGTAATCCTCCAGCCGTTTCGTTAACTCATCGTAATCGTGCCGCAATTTCGACAATTCGCCTATCGCGGTCACCGTCCCCGAAAAAAAAGCCGAGACCGAGTACACGCCTTTTTGGGCGCCCGACATAAGCGAGAAACCGATCGTCCGGAAGTTTACGACGAAACCGCCGGACGAAAAAGCGAGCAGTATCCCCGATACCGCCAAGTAGACGATAAGCAGGAATGAATCAAGCTTAAGCCGGAAAGGGAGCTGTTTTCGCATAGAAACGGTTAATTATTCAAATTGTCGTAAATGCTGCGATCAATCGACATATCTTTGAATATATCGTAATACTGACCGGCGCCGATGGCGACGCAATCCATGGGATTTTCAGCGAGAATGACGGGTACGCCCGTTTCTTTCGAGATGAGCTTCGGAAGACCCTTCAGCAAGGCGCCGCCGCCGGTCATGACGATTCCGCGCTCGACGATATCGGCCGCGAGTTCCGGAGGAGTCTGAGCGAGCGTACGCTTAATCTCCTCGACGATCTGCGTGATCGGGTCTTTCAGCGCCTCGCGAACCTCAACGGAGTCGATCTCAAGCCGGCGCGGCAATCCGGTGATCGCGTCGGTACCCTTAATCTCGACTTTCTCGATATTTTTCTCAGGGGAGGCGTTTCCAATCTCGATTTTCAATCGCTCTGCGGTTTGCTCGCCGATGATGAGGTTATGAACGGAACGGACGTGCTTAATGATAGCCTGATCGAATTCGTCGCCGCCGAGGCGAATGGCGTTCGTAACGACCATGCCGCCGAGGGAAATTACCGAAACTTCGGTAGTTCCGCCGCCGATATCGCAAATCATGTGCCCGGCTGGTTCGTGAATCGGGATTTGGGCGCCGATAGCGGCCGCGAGCGATTCCTCGATAACCTGAACCTCGCGCGCGCCCGCTTTATAGGCGCTCTCCTTCACCGCACGGTTTTCGACGTCGGTGATGCAGCTCGGAATGCCGATGACCATCCGCGGCTTAATGAGGCCATGACGCGGCATTATTTTCGACACGAAATACCGAATCATTTTTTCGGTCGTGTCCATGTCCGCTATGACGCCGTCCTTTAAGGGACGGATGGCTATAATATTGCCCGGCGTTTTCCACAGCATTCTTTTCGCCTCGGCTCCGACCGCGACGACTCGCTTCGTGCCGCGCTCAACGGCGACGACGGACGGTTCGTTTACGACGATGCCTTTCCCATGGACGTAAATTAACGTATTGCAGGTACCGAGATCGATACCGATATCAGCGGATAGACTCTTGAAAAAGCCCATAGTGGCAGAACCTCCCGAAATACAAGCGTTTCTCTAAATGTTCAATTTCGCCCGGGCGCCGGCATGCACAGGATCCAGCTTGAGCGCTTTGCGCCATTCGGCGCGAGCCCGAATCAGATCGCCCTGATTTTCATATATTACACCAAGACCATAATGCGCGTCAGCTGAATTCGGCTCTTTTTCGAGGATTGCGTCAAATTCGCTTTGGGCTGACAAGAGGTTTTGCTCGCCGAGAAAAATATCGCCGAGCTCATAATGGCATTTAAGCAACAGAAGGTCATCGTTCGTTGTCCGTATGGCTTCGTACAGATATTGTTTTGCCCGCTCGGCATCACCTGATTTCCGGTACGCCTTCGCGATGGTGAAGAGTAAGACGTCCGACTGCTTTACGGAAAGTGCATCGGTGAACGCTTGAATGCTTTTGTCGCTTTCGCCCAGCATATCGGCCGCAAGGCCTCGAAATTCCTGGATATCGTCGGGCCGAAAATTGGCGTTCCAGGCGTAGTCGAGGAATTTAAGCGATAAGTCGGCGTAGTAATAGCCGCGTTGATAATAGGCCTTACCGAGCACGTAAGCGAGTTCGGGTTTCTCGGTGTCCGAGACGCGATACCAGGCGTTGCGGAGGCTTTGAATCGACTCGTCGATATAGTTCTGAGCCAAAGTCGAGTCGTTTTGCTCGGCGAATAAATAATACGAGGCGAAACCATGCATCGCGAGGGCGGCGCCGTCTTGGGGCCGTTTCGCGAGTACCGCCGACGAAGAGTCGTACACCGAAGGATAGTCACCCGCGCGCCACTGCCGATATATCGACGAAAGCGAAGGAGCGTAAGCACGCGACTTTTTTACGTACAAAACCACAAAAAACGCGACGACGCAGACGGCGATAAAAAAGCCGACGGCAATAAGTCGCGCCGGAATCAATCGGCGGTTTCCCGACAGCAAATATTTCTTTCGATACCTGGTCGTTCTCATGCGTGCGTATCCTAAAAAAAAGGCAGAGGGCTGGTAAGCCGGGTTCTGTAAGTTGACGACCGTTGCCGGAACGTCTCCCGGGAATCATCTATCTGCGAAGGAACGTTACCGTCCTTCTTTCGCAATCAACCCGTAAATTGGCGGAACCTCACGGTCCCGCTTGGGTCGGATTACCCTTTACTGCTTGATCTTGCTCCTGATGAGGCTTGCCATGCCGTCCCGTCACCGAGGACGCGGTGGGCTCTTACCCCGCCATTTCACCCTTACGACGACGAATCCTTACGGTTTCGCCATCGCGGTATAATTTCTGTGGCGCTATCTGTCGCCGAACGCTTACGCATTCGGCGCCCGGCCATTAACCGGCATCATTTCCGAAGGAGCCCGGACTTTCCTCAGACGGGCGCGCTACGCGCGCTCGCCCGCGATTCCCACTGCCCTCTGCCTACTATTCATCGTAATCCATTTTGTCGTCGCTTTCTTCCTCGTCCTCGCCGTCATCCTCATCGTCTTCTTCCTCGATGAAGTCGTCGAGGTCGGAAAGGCTTCCCGCGTCCTCTTCGTTGAAATACTCGTTCTCGATACCGGGATTCTCGACGTAATACAAGATGCGGCTGCAGTACGGGCAGTATACGATCTTGTCACCCGAGCGCACCTCATTGGCGAACTGCGCGGGAAGAATCATGTGGCAGCCGGTGCACACGTTGCCGTGAATGGCGACGATGCCGACGCCCTGTTTGCTTTTAATGATTCGCTCAAGCTTGAATTTCGTCTCGGGGTTAATCCCGGGAGATACTTCTTCCTCGGCTTTCGTGAGCGAGTCGAGCTCGGCAGTCATCGAATCGATGTCGGCGGCAAGAGCGGTCTTTCGTTCCGTCAATTCCTCTTCCTGCTGGGTGATGAGCGATTCCTCATGCTTCAGGTTTTCGTCGAGTTCCTGGAACGCGTGCTCCTCTTTTTGCAGGTCTTTGCGGATTTGCTGCTCCCGCTCGCCGGCGTCGCGAATTTCTTTATCAAGCGCCTCGTACTCGCGCTGAGTAGTAATCGTATCCATGGCCTTCTCGGATTTTTCGCGGGCGGCCTCGGCGTCTAGAAGCTGAATTTTCAGGTCGGCGATATGGGCGCGAACGGATTCATACTGTTCGTTTTTCTCGATATAGCCTTTCTTGAGGCGGGACAAGAGCTCTTCCTGGGTCGAAAGAAGCTTCGGGGCGTTTTGAATCGAATCCTCGACCGAGTTTTTCTGGGCGAGGATGTCCTGAAGCGCCTTCAGTTTGTCCAATACTTCTGTCATTACCATACGATTATTTCCCCTCTAAACGAATACTTAGTTATCGAGATAGTCTTTAAGTTTGCGGCTTCGGCGCGGATGGCGGAGCCTTCGCAGGGCTTTTGCCTCGATCTGCCGAATTCGCTCACGAGTTACGTTGAAATACAAACCGACTTCTTCCAAGGTTAATGAATAGCCGTCGTCAAGACCAAAACGCATTTTCAAGACTTCCTGCTCGCGCGGCGGCAACGTCGACAGCACCGACCGCAGCTGCTCCTGGAGCAAAGTGAACGCGGTTTGGTTCGCGGGATTCTCGACGTCCTTATCCTCGATAAAGTCGCCCAAAAGCGAGTCTTCTTCCTCGCCGATTGGCGTCTCGAGCGAGATGGGCTCGCGGGCCACGTTTTTGACCTGCTTGACGCGGCTCACGTTCCAACCGAGCTGTTCGGCGATTTCTTCGTCTGACGGCTCGCGGCCGAGCCGTTGCATCAATTGCCGGGACTCGCGAACGACCTTATTGATCTGCTCGATCATATGCACCGGAACGCGAATAGTCCTGGCCTGATCGGAAATTGAGCGGGTAATGGCCTGGCGAATCCACCAGGTCGCGTAGGTAGAGAATTTATAGCCTTTGCGATACTCAAACTTCTCGACCGCCTTAATAAGGCCGATATTGCCCTCTTGCACGAGATCGAAGAAATGAAGCCCGCGATTGGTGTATTTTTTCGCGATTGAGACGACAAGACGCAAGTTCGCGTTAATGAGCCGATCTTTCGCGCTTTTCATCATCACGCGTCCGCGGTGGATTTCGCGCGCCATGGAGATAATTTCCTCCACGGAATTCTCAAAGTCGTATTCCAATCTGCGCAGTTTTCGGTTAATCACCTGAATCTGCGTGTAAATTTCCTTGATGTCATTCGCGTTAATTCCGAGTTCAGTCTCAAGCTTCGCCCGCTCCCGCGCAATCGCGAGGCGCTTTCCGAGGTTTCTGAGCTCGCCGTAGTCGGCTAAGCGGAGTTCCTTTTCCTTTTTTTCCTGCCGCCGGCGATATTCCCGGATTTTACGGGTTGCCTCGATGAACTTTTCGGAAAAGCGATCTATTTCCTCGGACTGAATTTCAGTCGCCTGAAGCACGGGAAGGATTTTCCCCCGCAGTTCCATAAGTTCGGGATCGTCAAAAATACTGACGACTTGCTCGCGGTCGTACAGGCGCTTTTTAATCGCCATGTACTGTTTCATGTCGGGCAATACCGACTTGAGCGTCTCCCCGTACAACTGCTTAAGGCGGCGTTTTTCCGCCATTTCCTCGTTCAGCTCTTTGCGCGGTTTGTTGCTTTCGTGAGGATCGATTTTCGAGAACGCTTTTTGCGCAATGGCGTAAAATTCCGGGATAATCATACCGGAATTCTTGATGACGGTCTTAATAATATTCTCGCCGTCTTCCATTTTTTTGGAAAGATCGACTTCCTGCTCGGCGGTGAGCAAATTCTCCTTGCCGATTTCTCGCAGGTAAAGCCGGATAGGATCGTCGATCGATGAGTCTTTATCGCTATATACGAGTCGCTTGCGGTCCGAGTCGTCGCTTTTTTTCGCGGTTTCTTGCGGTTCTTCTTCCGCGGAAGCGTCCTCTTCCAAAAGCTGTACTTTATTCTGCTCTAATAGAACGAGCACCTGATCCATTTTTTCCGAGTTTATAATCGACTCGGGCAACAGATCGTTTACTTCGTCCCAGCTTATGATCTTTTTTTCTTTTCCGTATTCAAGCAGTTTCGCGACAGCAGGATCGAGTTCAAGATCCGTCATTCGTTTATATCCTTCAATTTGCCAAGCTCGTTATCGATACTTTGTTTTTCGGCCAACATGTCCTGCATGGTGGAAATTTCCTCAGGCGTCGTTCCGCGCACTAAATTCAACCGCGCGACGATACGGGCCTTTTTTCTTTCTAATTGACGCCTATTGACCAAATTCGCCCCATCTTCAATAATTTTGCGAGCGTTCGCCGAAAATTCACCGTTCATCACGGCTTCGGTAACGAGTTCGCGCAACGCGTCATTCGGACAACGAGCCATCAAGCTTTCGTATGAAGCCGATTCGGTTCGATAGCACTCCTCGAGAACGATAAAAAGATCCCTTGCGACGGGATCCTCAAAATCGTCAGAAGACAGACTTGACCGCAAAATTGGGAAAAGCCCAGTATTGGCCGCTACGGCAAGAACCGTGCGCAGCTCAGGGCTTTTCTTAATATTTTGTTCTTTCGGGCGCTCAGTCGTTTCAGTTTTCCGCTCTATAGTGACGGGTCTCGCCTGGTTTCGCTTTAAGAAATCGGAGACCAAGGCCTTTTCACTGATTCCAAACGCTGACGAAAGTCGGTTAAATGTCGACTCCCTCTGAATATCGGATTCCAGAGCCTCTAAGTATGGAAACAAAAAGGCCGCGGCGCGAGATATCCCTTCAGGACTCCCCATGGAAAACCGCGTTCCAGCGGCCATTATGAGATAGTCAAGGTCTATTATAGAATAATCCAGGAGTTTTTTCAATGCCTCAGGGCCTTCATTATTAAGAATTTCAGCGGGATCTTTCCCGCCCTTAATCTCGATCACGCGCACGTCAAAGTTGCATTTCCGGCAGAGCACGATAGTTTTGAACGTCGCGTTCTGTCCGGCCGTATCCGAATCAAAGCAAAGATACACGGTTTGGGCGAGCGGACGGATGAGGCTCGCGTGCTGTTCGGAAAACGCGGTACCCAGAGTAGCCACCGCGCGGCTCACGCCCGACTGATGCCAGGCGAGCGCGTCCAGGTTACCCTCGCACACGATTATCGATTTTGTGTCGATGATTTCCTGCCGCGCGAGGCTGAACCCAAATAGGGTTTCTTTCTTCTGAAACTGATCGAGCTCGGGTGAATTGAGGTACTTGCGCTCATCGGTGCTGCCGGGTAACACCCGCCCGCTGAACGCGACCACGCGGCCTTTCCGGTCGCAAACCGGGAACATAACCCGGTCGGCGAAGAACGATCGACGGGGATTTGCCTTAGTGAAAAGCTTCGTTTTTTCCAAGAATTCGTCCGAATACCCTTTCTTGCGCAAAAAACCGTGGAGCCAAAAGGGGTCCGCGGGGGCGTAGCCGATCTTGAATTTCTCGAGCATTTCCGGCGCGACTTTTCTCGCGGACAGATACTCCCGAGCGCGCGCTCCCTGGGGCGAATCGGAAAAAAACCAGCGGAACGTACCCGACACGCGATCGTAAATTTCGAGCAACAAGTCTTTCGTGTTATCGCGTGGGACGCTTGAAGGGTCGAAGCCGCCGACGTACGCGATCTCGACGCCGCTTTTTTTCGCGAGAGTCTCTACCGCCTCCGCGAACTCAAGCTTCTCCTTTTCCATGACGAATTTTATGACTCCGCCCGCCGCGCCGCAGCCGAAGCATTTATACATTTTTTCCTCTGGCCGAACGTGAAAGGAAGGACTTCGCTCGTTGTGAAAGGGGCAACACCCCCAATAATCCGAGCCGCGCCGCTCAAGCTTCGTGTATTCGGAGACGATGGCGACGAGGTCCGCCCGCTGGTTAACGGCGTCGATCGTTTCTTGGCTGATCCTCGGCATCAGTTCCCCGCGGCCTTTTTCAGCGTAAGCAGATGTCCCGCCTCGACATGCTCCTCGAGCGAGCGCGAGAAGGTATGGGATCCGGCGGAGGGATCGGTTAGGCGGAAATAGAGGTAATCGCTATCCGCCGGATTCATCGCGGCGCCGAGGGCGACGAGGCCCGGCGAGGAAATGGGCCCGGGCGGGAGGCCGGCCCATTTATAGGTGTTGTAATCGCTCGAGATCTCGAGATCGGCGTTCGTAAGTCGCGTGGGATGCGGCTTTCCCTGTATTTCAGTGATGATATACTCAATGGTCGCGCACGACTGCAGCCCCATCCCGATCGCAAGGCGGTTTTCAAAAACGCTCGCGATGCGAGGCGCCTCCGCGGCGACGCGATACTCGCGTTCAACGATGCTCGCGAGTATAACTCGATCATACAGCTCCTTTGCATCCTGAGGCAGCCCGGTTAGAGAGGCTGTTTTATCGAAGAAATTCGTCAACATGGTCTCGACCACCGACAGGGCGTCCGCATCATAAGGGAAAAAATACGTATCCGGAAACAAATAACCTTCCGCCGTCGATCCGGGAATTCCAAATCGCTCCAGCAACGCTCGATCCGCCGCTACGGTCTCGAACGACGCCGCGTCCACTACGCCCGCTTCTGCGAGATGCCGGGCAGTCTTTGCGAGCGTAAGTCCTTCGGGTATGGTCACGCGGCGGTATTCCTGCTTACCCTCGGCTATCAACCGTAAAATACCACTCGTGGCCATAGCCGGCGAAACTCGGTAGGATCCGGCTTTGAGCGACAATCGATGGAGACGGACGTAATAGTACGCGAACGGGGCCGATTTAATAATCCCGCGGGAGG
This sequence comes from Spirochaetales bacterium, assembly GCA_003246335.1. GTDB lineage: Bacteria > Spirochaetota > Spirochaetia > Treponematales > Treponemataceae > Teretinema. Next base: position 28,145 of record QKAR01000110.1, read on the forward strand.
CGAGCGTTTCGGCGACCGCGGCCGCGGGCATGCCGCGGGCGACGTTGAAAACTTCCGGCGTGCCCGAGGAATTCGCGGCGCCATCCAAATATCGATACCCCACGATCGCCGAAATGCAGAGAACGAAGGCGAAAGCGGAAAGGCAAATGAGAGCGATCTTAAGTTTCACGAAAAAAAACCTCCGCTTCATCGATCGTCATCGATCGATACGCGCAATCCTCAACGAACAAACGCAAGGTGTCGAGCGATCGGTCTACGCCCTGGCGCTGTCTTCGAAATAATAACGCGAGGGATTTCGCTTCCTCGGCGGTGAACGAGTAATGAAACGCGGAGTCTTCGCTCATAAATACGTGTCCTCGCCCTCGCGCGCGACCAAAATATCGAGTTTAGACTTTCCCGCGTAATTGCAGTACCAATCGGCGGACTGACGCAGAGAATAGATTTTTTTATCGCTGTAGGTAGGTTCATGATGAAAGAGCAAAAGGCTTTTTACGCCCCAGTTAAGCGCGAAATCGACCGAAACGGCGAAGGCGGAGTGCCCCCACCCCGTTTTTTCCAGAGCCTCGCCCATAGTATATTGGGCGTCCATAATGAGCATGTCGGCGTCGGTAAAAAAACGGATATTTTCCTCGGTACGAAGAAAATCGTCGCGGGAAAGTTCGGTATCGGTCGAATAGATAATTTTTTTTCCGTTATCCTCTAGTAAGTACGCGGTACAGCCGCCCGGATGATTCACCCGGTGCCAACTGATTTCAGACGAACCGAGTCGGAGGCGTCTAGTGGGCGCGTCTAAAAGCACGAACTCAAGCTTCGCGCCGAAACCGCCCGGCCCCTGCATGGGTACGGGAAAATACGGCGATGACATTTGCGCCTCGAGGATGCCCTCGAGATCGGGATTGTCGCTGTAAAAAATCACGCGGTTTTTTGGGTTAAACGCCTGCGCGAAAAAAGGCAAACCCTGCAAATGATCCCAATGGAAATGGGAGAAAAAAATATGATAGGTTTGGCCGCCGGCGGAATGCCCGGGTCGCTGGCGCAAATTTTGCGACAATTCGCGCAATCCGCTCCCCGCGTCGAAAATAACGCAGTCGCCGGATTCGTTTTCAACCTCAACGCAGGAAGTGTTGCCGCCGACGGTACCGAAAAGCCACTCCGGCAGCGAGGAAAGGAATTTTTCGCGAGTATCCGCGGATTCGACGTCCTTCGGAGAAATCCGCTGCACTACCGCGGCTATTCTATTCTGAATTTGCAATGGAGACAAAGGAGTTGGGATTGAGCCCCGAACGCCCCAGAAATGAATACGCATTTTTTCCCCTTATCGGACAGAAATCCTACGCTTTTCTGCGAATATACGGCTCAGCTCTCCGTCTGGTCAAGTATGAGTCGATTTCCTCCCGCGAATGCAAGGCGCCCGAATTCACGCCGGGGCAATCGGCGGCGTTCGCCTCCCACCAGTCCTCATCGCTTACCAGGGACGGCCAAAAAGGATAAGAACTACACTGATAGGGCCTATGTTCATAGGCAAGGCAACCGTTATCCCATAGTATACAATCGAAATTAGGTTTTTCGAGCAAACAAAGATATTCATACCCGTCGGGTTTCGGAACCCAGCGACAATATTTTTCTATAAAGCCATTTTCATTCAGGGATGACCACTCAAGCAAGCGAATTAAATCTTGACTTGAAAGATTTACGATGCCCGGGTCGAAACGACAGCACGACGAGCAGCGTTTACATGAAAACCGAAGACCGTTTTTATAGAAAACGTCGCACATTGTTCCGCCTTTGTTAAAAAAAAAAGCCTTCCTAAAAGGAAGGCGTATGGGGAGATAAGGATTCGAACCTTAGAAGGCGTAGCCAACAGATTTACAGTCTGCCCCCTTTGACCGCTCGGGAATCTCCCCTTATGTTCGATAGCTTTTTGCTCAGCCTAGCCAACTCAGGGATTCGAACCCTGGACCCCGAGATTACAAATCACGTGCTCTGGCCAGCTGAGCTAAGTTGGCATCGCGAACGTTGACTAAATTATAGGAACGCGCAGAAAAAGTCAAGACGGTTTGGAAAGGATTTCGCGATAAAGCGGCAACCAGTGAAGGTCAGTGACCGTATCCCAACTCCAAGAGGAACGAATCCGCGCGGAAGCCTCGCGAATAATGGCGTTGAACGCGGGAATTTCGCCGATCGAGGCGCGCTCCGCGGCCTCAACCGTACGCATAATCCCCGATAGCGTCTCGGCGAGCGCGCCGCCGGAGTCTCCCGTCTCCGAGCGGAATAAAAACCCCGTTTTGCCTTCCTCGATCTTTTGCAATCCACCGACGGCATGGGCGATCGGAATCGCGCCGAATATTTGACCGATGAAATCCTCGAGGCCGCACGGCTCGAAAACGCTGGGCAATACCAGAAAATCCGCCGAGGCGACGACCAAACGAGCGAGATCTCGCTCATAACCGCGAGCGAAAGCGAATCGCCCCGCGAACCGAGACGTCATGCGGATCAAAAGCGATTCGAGCGCCGGCTCGCCCTGACCCATGACGACGAAGCGGGAGCCCGGATATCGATCAAGAACGACGCGCGCGGCATACTCAAGCGCGATTAACCCCTTTTGAGTGACGACCCGTCCCTGATACGCGAAAAGGGCCCGGGAACCGATCGGATCGATGTACCCAAAAGCGGTGACGTCGCTATCGTCGGGAAAATCGCGCAGTACGGAATACAAACGCTCGCGACATTTGTATTTTCCGGTAAGTTCCCCCGCGGCGGGTTCAAACGCGAACGGCAGCGCCGATATCCCTGGATTCGACGGGTCATAGCGATGATAGTCAATCCCGTTCGTTATGCCGACGACGCAAATTTTTCGACGCTCAAACTCGCCAGAAAGGCCGTCGGTAAACGCATCATAGGCTGACGAAGTCAATTCTTTCGCATACCAGGGCGAAACCGTCGTAAGCGTCGCGTACGGGGCGGCGACTAAAAAGGGCTCTACCGCTCCATTAAATACGCCCTCGCGCAGGACTTCGCACGAAAGGCCCGAAAGGTATTGCGCGCGAGGAATGTCGGAGATCGCCTGACGGTATCCCGGGCCGGCATTATGAATCGTCACGACGCACGCGGTTTCGGCAAAGAGCTCGCGAAAGTCAGGATCGGTTTTCGCGATAGCCGGCAAGAGGGCTGCGTGCGCGTCGTGACAGTGAAGTATATCGGGTGACGAGTCGCTCAGCCGTGCGTACGCGCACACGGCCCGCTGCATAACGAGATTCATCACGTCGCCGTCGTGATAACCGGTACCACGAGAGGAGCCGGGCGCTCGCGCGGCCTCTTCCTCGGTGTAGGTATAGACTGAGCGTTTTTCCCGGAAAACGGGTGAATCAATCAACACGATCGAAACGCCGTTCAATTCCGTCCGTGAAAAACCGATCGGGTGATCCACGCCCCCGACGGATACCCGTCCGAAAAAAAGGGATGTCGAGGGCAAATCGACGAATCCATAGCGAGGGATAAAAGCCGTAACGGACAGACCGCGGCGGGCAAGCGACTCGGAAAGCGAGCAGGAAACGTTTTTTACGCCGCCGGCCTCCGCAACGCCCGCGTACTCGCGCGCGACGATCCACGCGCTTTGAGGGATTTTACCCATTGGCGCGCGGGGGTTTTCCCGCTAAGTCGGGTCGCAACACCTCGGCTCCGTTCAAGTAGGCATGGCGCGGACGCTCGTTGCCGTAATACGTTATTAAGACCCGCGTCACGTACGGCAAGCCGCCATCGATCATCGGCTCAGCAGCGCAAAAAAGCGCGACCGTCTCGCCTAAACCCGCCCGTCTGAGCGCGGCGGCTGGATTCAACGCGGTTAAGTCGGGCGTGACGGTAAACATCACCGAAACGATATCGCGCTCCT
>QKAR01000044.1 GCA_003246335.1 Spirochaetales bacterium
TACGTTCCCGTCGTCGGCGTCGACGCGACGGCGCCGGCCCTTCAGGCCCTGCAGGACGGAACGCTTTTGGGCACGGTCCTGAACGACGCGGAAAACCAGGGTAGGGCCGCGGTGAATATCGCCATGGCGCTCGCGAAGGGGGAGCCCGTCACGAGTCAGTCGATCGGCTATGAATTGGACGGCCAGTACGTCTGGATACCCTATAAAAAAGTCACCCAGCGGTAAATCGCGCGCCCCTCTCGCGATCCGCTTCGACCTCCGCGCTACGGCAGCGGAAAGAGTTTTTTCTGCACGTCGACGTCGAACATGTTTTCCTTGCTGACGACCGTGAAGTCGACGGGCACGTCCTCCACGTTTTTTCCCCGCGACAATTCGACGGCGGCGCCGATCGACCGGTATCCCATCCCGAAGGAATTTATGACGAGAATGTAATCGACCGCGCCGGTCTCGAGGCTTTCTATGTTGATGAGCGAATTGCTCGACGCGATGACGACGATTTTTTTCCGGGGGGAGATTTCCGTCATGGCCTTAATCATTCCCTCCGAGATTTCGTCATTGAGGGCGAATACGACGTTAATGCCGTCGTCCTGCTCGTACGAGGCGCGAATTTGGTTGCCAATCGATTCGATGTCCCGACCCGCGTACAGCACGCGGCTTTTCGCGAGCGGGTCCTTCTCAATGGCCCGGGAAAAACCCTCGGCAAGATATCTCTCCGAAGTGATCGAGTCGAAACTGCCGACGATGAGCGCGTTCACCGGGCCGCCGCAGTCGCCTAAAACCCTTTCCGCCACCGCTTTCCCCGCCGGATGGAGTTCCGTTTGGAAAAAGACCGCGGAACTTCCCTCCCCTCGGTCGTACTCGTTGAACAGCGACACGATCTTGATCCCGGCCCTTTCGGCTTTCTCGAGCGGCTTCTGCAAAAGGTAGTACGCGCAGGGCGTGATGACGATGCAGTCCGTTCCCTTTTCGATGGCCTTGTCGATATACTCGATTTGCATGGAAACGTCGGAAGCCTTGACCGATGAGTAAAAATCAACGGCGCTTCTCGTGTCGGTGCGCGCCTCGCGGGCTCCGTTCCTCATGCTGCTCCAGAACTGGCCGCCTTCCTTCATTCGGATGAAGGTAATGCGCGCGGGCTGGGAGCCCTTCGAGAAGGCGCGCCATCCCGTCGCGGCGCCGAACGATGCTGCCGCCGCGACTCCGGTCGCGACGAACGCGATCGCGAGCAACTCGCGCGATCGCCTCATAGGTCATCCACCTTGTTTACCGGCTCGATGTCCGCGCCGTAGGGGATCCTGATCTCGAACGTCGAGCCTTCCTCGATTTCCGATCGAACGCTCAGGCCGTACCTATCCCCGTACGCGAGCTTGACGCGCTTGTTCACGTTGAACACGCCGATTCCTCCCTTCGATTTTCCGTGCGCGCGGCGGTCGGTCGTCAGGATCGTCTCCCTCGTCGCCCCGTCCATCCCGCTTCCGTTGTCCGAAACCGTGATGACGATGTCCCCGTCGTCGCGCCGCGCCGATATGCCGATTTCCCCGGGATCCATCATGTACTGTATCCCGTGGTATATCGCGTTCTCCACGATCGGCTGCACGAGCATCTTGAGTATCGGCTTATGCCGGAGCTCGTCGGGCAGGGCGATGGTAAAAACGAATTTATCTGCGAAGCGCTTTTTCTGTATCGTGAGGTAGCATTCGACGTGCTTGAGCTCTTCCTCTACCGTGATTATCTCTCGGTCCCGCGAGATCGAGATCCTGAAAAGGTTCGAAAGCGCCTTGACCATCTCGATGACGTTTTGGTAGTCGCGCTGTTCCGCGAGCCAGACGATCGAGTCGAGCGTGTTGTACAGGAAGTGCGGGTTAATCTTCGCCTGGAGCGCCTCGAGCTCGCTCTTGCGTATGAGCTTTTGCTCCTCGACGATGTCGGCCATGAGGTTCTTCATGCGCGCGGCCATCCCCGCGAACGAGTTGGCGAGCGATTGCACCTCGAGGCTCGACCTGTTGAGCTTTATCGCCTTAAACGTCGAAATGGAAAAGCGCTCCATCTCGCGCTCCAGCTGCATGATCGGCGAGGTCACGTAATTGGCCACGATTCGGGAAAGCACGACGCTGATGGCGATGATCGCGAGGAAGAGCAGCGATATGAGCCCGAGGAAGGGCAGCATGAGCGCGGGGATTTCCTCGTCGGGAAACGAGACCCCGACGATTTTCCATCCGGTAAAATCGATGGTGTCTATCACGGTGTAGCGCCTCGAGCCGAGGTATCTCGAGTAATATTTTCCGAGAATGTGCGATTTGAGCGAGTCGATGTCCTCGGTGAACTGCCCAAGGTTAATCACGATCTGCTTCGGGTGATACACGATGCCGTAGTTCCGGTCGACGAAATAGCAATAGCCGCTCTTGCCGATCGACACCGCTTTGACGAGCGAGTCGATGGAGCTTTGGTTGATATCGATGAGAAGGATCGCCGGGGTTCGGCTTCCTCGCGGGCCCCCGAGCGATATGACTTCGGCGTAGCTGATGACCCAGGGATATTTGAGGTGCACCAGGCGCTGAACGTGAGGCACGGAAAAATAGTAGCCGTTGTTGTGGGTTTGCGAGTATCTGAACCAGTCCTGGTCCTCGATTTCCTCGGGACCCCTGACGTTGTTCGCGGTGGTGCCGAAAAGAAGCTCTCCGCTCAGGCTGAACACGTCGATGGTGACGATGTCGTCGCGGGAATTCTTTATGACGTTGAGCCGCTCGACGATTTGTCCCGGCGAGTCAGACCCGTTGACGATGTCGGGCACGGCGGCGCCGATCTTTATGATTCCGGTGACGTACGAGTTTAGGTTTCTCCTCGCTTGAGAGACGGTTTGGGCCGTCGCCGCCTCGAGGTTCGCCCTCGTTCGCGCGAGAAAGCTCAGGGTTACCGCCGCCGTCATGAAGACGGTGATGGCGGCCGCGACGGCGAGTATCGCCAGGGCGAATATCCTTCGTATGCTTAAAACGCTCGATCTCATTGCGGCCCGAGGGATTTCCTGTATGCCTGCGGCGAAAGCCCCGTCGTTTTCTTGAAGCTGAACGAGAAATAATTCGCGTCGGTAAACCCGACTTGCTCCGCGATCTCGTAGGTTTTCAGGCTAAGGTTTTCGAGGAGGGCCTTCGCGTGGTCGATCCTCGTCGCCGTCAGGGCCTTGACGAAGGCGACTCCGCATTCTTTCTTGAAGGTCGAGCTGAAGTAGGATTCGCTGACCCCGAGCGTTCCGCAAATGCTGTCGAGCGAGAATCGGGGGTCACCGTAGTTTATCTCGATTTGTCGCTTCGCCTCCTCGACGAATTTCTTCCCGCTCGTCTTCCGCCTCGCCTCGATTTCCCCGTGAAGCGAACGGCAGAGGCCTCTCAAAATCTCCGCGACGCTTTGGGCCGTACCGACGCTGCTGAGGGCCGAGGCGACGGGCGGCCATGCCTCGCCGATGCGCGTGACGTCGATGTCGTACCCGAACGCGAGGCTCGCCAAGGCGGTGATGGTTTTGAAGAGTTCCGCCTGCGTTTGCGCGGGGTCGATTTTAGCGTTTCCGCAGAATATCCGATTCACCGCCTCGTCGATCGTCTCGTGATCGCCGAGCTTTACCTCGCTCAAAAGCCGCTCGATTCCGTCGTCGGTCGTCTGCGTGGACGCGGCGGTGAGTTTTTCTGACTCGAGGTCACCTAGATAAAAGACCCCGCAGTGGGGAAAATACGGTCGGTAGTTGAGGGCGGTAATGGCTTGCCGCCGGGATTCGGCGAGGTCGGCGAACCCGTAGACGGGTCGGCTCACCCCGACGCTGCATTCGGCCTTCGCGTAAAACGTTAAGTATTTTCTAATCTCGTTTATTCTATTGAGGCTTTCCTTCACGAAAAGGGACTCTTCCACCGATCGATCCTTTTTTACCGTGCGATAGAACGTGATGACGTTGTAGCCGCCGATCATCGCGGTAAAGGCCGAGGGAATTTCCTCGAGGCAATTCTCAATGACCCGATTCGCCGTCTCAAGGCCGAATTCGGTCCCGGGGAGTTCCGCGATGGCGGTGAGGTAAAAGTCCTGGCCGAGCGGTAGGTCGTAAGTTTCGCTTTTCGCGAGCGCCTTCTCGGGATGGCCGGCGAAGACTTCCTCAAGCACTTGCTGGCGCAGGCTCGAAACCGCGTCCCGGTAGGCGGTCTCGAGCATTTTTCGGTGCGTGATGCCCTCGATTTTATCGTCGAGGTGCGTCTTGATCTTCGCGAGAAGCTCGACGAAATCGTCTTTGCACAGCGGCTTGAGTGCGTAATGCGCGACGTCGAGCTGTATCGCCTTTTGGGCGAACGTAAATTCGTCGTAGCCGGAAAGGATGATGACCGTCGTCGTTGGGTGAGTCTTTCGCAGTTCCTGGATTAACCCGATGCCGTCCATGTAGGGCATCTTGATATCGGTGATCACGACGTCGGGATTTTTTTCCTGGATGAGCTCCAGGGCCTCCAGTCCGTTTTCCGCCTCGCCGATGACGGTAAACCCGCTGCCTTCCCAGTCGATCGAGGTTCGTATGATTTGGCGCGAATATATTTCGTCGTCAACCAGCAATATCGAGTACATACGGCCCATTATAGCGGGAAAAGCGTTTTTTTAACAGGAAAAAAGCGGCGCGCGAGCGCCGCCGAGATCGACGCATTACCCTCGTTATGCGCCTTTTTTGCGGGCGGAAACCCACCGCTCTATCCGCTCAAGCCCCTCGATAAGTAGGCTTTGCGGGCAGGCGACGTTGACGCGAACGTAACCGGAACCTTCCGCGCCGAATTTGCTGCCGGGGTTAAGCCGCACCCGCCCTTCCTCGGCGAGTAGCCGAACGAGTTCCGCGTCGTTGGATAGGCCCAGCTCCCGGATGAGCTCGCTCGCGTTTACCCAGACGAGATAGCCGCCCTCGGGGCGGATCGCGGTAAGGCCGGGAAGCCTCGTTTCGGCGAAATCGACGAGATAGTCGATGTTTCCCCGGAGGTAGGCGATGAGCTCTTCGAGCCAGGGCTCGCCCGATCGATACGCCGCGTACGCCGCCTCAATGGAGAAAATATTCGGCTGGCTGAAGCCCGCGGCGGCGATTCCCCGCTTGACGCGCGCGAGGGTTTCTTTTTGCGCGCAAGCGAAATGGGAGAGGTGAAGACCCGCTATGTTGAAGGTCTTGTTCGGCGCGCCGAGCGTTACGATGCGCGGTTCCTCGGAACCCGCGCGGTCGGCGATGCTCGTAAAGGGCGTCGATCCGAGGGAAAAATCCGCGTGGATCTCGTCGCAAATGATCGCGATGCCGCGTTCTTTGCAAAAAGCGGAAAGTTCGTCGAGCTCGGCTTTCGACCATACGCGCCCGCCGGGATTATGCGGCGAGCAAAACATGATCGCCTGGGCTCGATGGCCCGCCTCCGCGGCGGCTTCAAGAGACCGATCGATCGCGGAAAAATCGATGACGTACCGCAAATCCCCATCTTGTCCCAATGGGACGGCGATAAGGGCGCGATCGTTGCTCTGTATGATGTCGTAAAACGGATAATATACGGGCGTTAAGACCACGACGCCGGCGCCGGGTTCAGTGAGGGATCGTACGGCGATGCCGAGACTCGGGACGAGACCCGGAGCGAGGCAAACGTCGCCCGCCTGTATTTCGGCTCCATACCGTCTGCGGTACCAGCTCGCGACGGTTTCCGCATAATCTTTCGGTTCGCGGGTATAGCCGTAAATCGGGTGAGCCGCGCGGTCCTCGAGGGCGCGCGTTACCTCAGTAGGCGCGGCGAAATCCATATCGGCGACCCAGAGGGGAAGAATATCGGGTTTCCCCGGTTCGTTCAGGGGATCATCCCATTTTAGGGCGCGCGTTCCCGAGCGGTCGATAATGGCGTCAAAATTCATGCGGCATCCTCCTCAAGCGATTCGTATTAAATCATAGTAATAATATGTAAATAATTTTATTTGTCAATCCGACTTCTTCGAACCCAGATTAGCGCGATATTTCATTGACACATTTCCACCGTTCCGTTAAAACATATTAAAAGGATGGGATAAATATGTTTGAATCGTTTGACTACGGAAACCTCAATCGAGAAACCCATGCCGTGCATGGAACGCATCGCATCGATACCGCGACGGGGGCGATTAGCATGCCCATTTTTCAATCCGCGACGTTTCGGCACCCGGAATTGCATCAATCGACGGGGTTTGACTATTCCCGCGGGTTGAATCCCACCCGACTCGAATTGGAGGATACGCTCGCCCTGCTCGAGCACGCCAAATATGGGCTTGCTTTTTCGTCGGGCATGGCCGCGATTTCGGCCTTCGTGAAGCTTTTCGAGCCCGGCGACCATATCGTCGTCTCCTCGGATCTCTATGGCGGGACGTGGCGGCTCTTTAACGATTATTACGCGAAATACGGATTGCGCTTTAGTTGGGTCGACACCGCCGACCTTGCGGGGGTTCGCGCGGCGCTCCGGGCCGAAACGAGGGGCTTGGTCATCGAGACGCCGTCGAATCCGCTGATGCGAATAAGCGATATACGCGGTTTGGCGGACCTCATGCATAATCATCGATCGGATTCCCTGGTCGCGGTCGATAATACTTTTTTATCCCCGTATTATCAAAATCCCCTGGACCTCGGCGCGGACTTCGTTATCCATAGCGGGACGAAATACCTTTCGGGCCATAACGATTGCCTTTCCGGCTTTCTCGCGCACTCGAGCGTCGAGCTCGCCGAGCGCATGCGGACTATCCAAATGAGCGAGGGAGCCGCCTTGGGTCCCTTCGACGCGTGGCTCACCCTGCGGGGAATCAAAACGCTCGCGGTGCGCCTCGATCGGCAAAGCGAAAACGCGCGCCGCATCGCCGAGTGGCTCCGCCGTCATCCCAAAGTCGAGCGCGTGCTTTATCCGGGATTCGCCGATCATCCAGGCCATGACCTTTGCCAAAGCCAGGCGCGCGGCTTCGGCGCCATGATTTCCTTTTACTTAAAGGACGCCGCCGAGGCGCCTCGCCTTTTAAAGAATATTTCTCTCATCCTTTTCGCCGAAAGCCTCGGCGGCGTCGAGTCGCTTTTGACGTATCCCCTGGAACAGACGCATAAGGCGATTCCGCGCGAAATGCGGGAAGCGGGCGGCGTCACCGATCGGCTCATGCGGCTCTCCGTGGGCATAGAGAAGGTGGACGACCTCATCGCCGACTTAGAACGGGCTTTCGGATAAGCGGGCCTGCGAACGTTTTAAATTTGCTCCCGCGTCGATTCGTCCTGTATACTTCGGTCTGAGGTACGAAGCGATGAAAAATTTTGACGATCTGTATTTCGAGGTGCTCGTTCACGCGCTCAAGGATCAGGACGAAAGCTATTTCAAGCGGTTGGAAACCGACGCGGGAAGCCAGATGGATTGCCTCCTCAACCCGGCCCGGCATTCGGTGATCGTGAAGACCGGCCCCTGCGACTGCGGCGGGTCGGAGGATTGTCGCGTCGTCTGCGATTTCCACGCCCTCCATCCCGACGAGACCGGCGAGATTAAAATCGACGAGGAATCTTGCGTCGGCTGCGAGAAATGCGTGGAGGCCTGCCGCGCGCATAAGCTGTCGGCGGGGAAGGATTCCATCGCCGCGCTCCGAGCCGTGCGCTGGGGCGGGAAGCCGGTGTACGCCCTCGTCGCGCCCGCCTTCCTCGGGCAATTCGGGGAAGGGGTCCCGCCGGGAAAGCTTCGCGCGGCGCTCAAGCGCGCGGGCTTCGCGGGCATGATAGAGGTCGCCTTATTCGCCGACATGCTCACGCTCAAGGAAGCTCTTGAGTTCGACGAGCACGTGCGCGCGACGGGCGACTTTCAGCTGACGAGTTGCTGTTGCCCCATGTGGATCGCGATGATCCGTAAACTCTTCAAGGATCTCGTGCCGCATCTCCCGCCCGCCGTCTCGCCGATGATCGCCGCGGGCCGCGTGGTAAAGCGGCTTTATCCCGACGCGGCAACCGTGTTTATCGGGCCGTGCCTCGCGAAAAAAGCCGAGGCGCGCGAGGCGGACGTCGCCGACGCCGTCGATTACGTGCTGACTTTCCAGGAATTGAAGGACGTTTTCTCGATTCTCGACATCGATCCCTCGGCGCTCGAGGCCGACGACCGCGAGCATGCCTCCCGCGCGGGGCGGACGTACGCGTACGCGGGCGGCGTCAGCGCCGCCGTGTCCGCGACCGTGGATAAAATCCGTCCCGATCGCGCGATAAAGATGAAATCGCGCGCCGAGAGCGGGGTTCCTGCGTGCAAGGCGATGATCGCCGACGTTCTCTCGGGCAAAGGAGGGGCGAACTTTTACGAGGGCATGGGCTGCGTCGGCGGCTGCGTCGGCGGCCCGCGCGTCGCGATCCCGAAGGAAGACGGCAAGCGAAACGTCGAGGAATACGGAGCCGAATCGGTGCACGGGACGCCGATCGAGAATCCGTACGTAATCGAGTTGCTCGGAAAGCTCGGCTTCGACACGATCGAGCAACTGTTGGAAAAAAGCGACATTTTCACCCGCACGCTCTAGCCGCCTCGCGACTTTAGCACGCAAACGGCGCACGGCGTTCACGGAACTTTCACACTTCGCGGCTATAGTACCGTCAGTATGTACGGAGAACAGCGGAGGTGCGCGATATGGGTATGGTGCGGGCGAATATAGCGGTGGATGGGATGACCTGTCGGTCGTGCGAGGCGCTGATCGAGCGGACGCTGTCGGGAATTCCCGGCGTCGCGTCGGTTCGCGCGCGGGTTCGGGGCGGCTCGGTAGAGGTTCTCTTCGACGAAAGCCGAACCGGCGTGCCTGAGCTCGAGGCCGCCATAGAAATGGCGGGATATTCGATTCGTCGGTCGGCGAAGACCGGCGCCACGGTCGCGATCGGCGTCGGGGTGATTCTCTCGGCTCTCTATTTGCTCGCCGCCTCCCGCGGCGTGTTTAACGCGATCCCCTCGGTTGACGCGTCGATCGGCTACGCGATGCTTTTCGTAGTTGGGCTGCTTACTTCGGTGCATTGCGTCGCCATGTGCGGGGGAATCGCCCTTTCCCAAAGTTTTGGGCGAGAGCGGGAGGAAAGCCGTTTCCGGCGACTTATTCCCGGCCTGCAATATAACGCCGGCCGCGCTGTAGCGTATACCGCTATCGGCGGCGTCGCCGGCGCGTTGGGCTCGGCTATCGGCTTTTCGCCCGCCGTTCGCGGCGCGATCGCGGCCGTCGCCGGTTTTTTTATGATCATCCTCGGCCTGAGGATGATTGGCGTCCTCAAAGGCTTTCCTTCTCTCGCGCGATTCGCGCCCGCGCACCTTCTTGCGGCGGGAAAAAGAATTGCATCGGCGCTTCGATCCCGGGGACCGTTCGCGATAGGCATCCTCAACGGATTTATGCCCTGCGGTCCGCTTCAAACCATGCAATTATACGCGCTTGGAACGGGAAGCGCGCTCGCGGGCGCGCTGTCGCTCTTCACGTTCGCGATCGGCACGATACCCTTATTGTTCATTTTTGGGTTGACCGCGGCGTTACTTCCCCGTAAATTCCTACCGAGGATGATTCAGGCGAGCGCCGTGCTCGTCATGGTGCTCGGCGCGGTAACCCTCGTTCGCGCCGCCGCCCTTGCGGGCGTCGCCCTGCCAAGTTTCGCGGGCTCTTCCGCCGTCGCTGCCGGTTCCGCCGGAATCGAGCGTCGCGTCGCCCCTGCTGCCGTTTCCGTCGCGCAAACGGTACGCGCGCCCGCGGGCCCCGTGGCGACGGTGAAGGATGGCGTTCAGTACGTAACCACGGAATTTTCCGGGGGACGGTATGTCCCGTTTACCGTTCAGGCCGGTCTTCCTCTGAAGTGGACGATCCGCGTACGCCCGAGCGACCTCAACGGCTGCAACAACCCCGTCGAGGTTCCCGGTTACGGCATTCAAAAGCGACTCGCGCCGGGCGATAACCTCATCGAGTTTACCCCGACGAAAGAAGGGGTAATCCCGTATAGTTGCTGGATGGGCATGGTGAGAAGCAGAATTACGGTCGTCAAGGATATTGCGGGTTCGGGCGTCGCGGAAGCGGCGAACGGGGCTTCGTTCGCGGAGACCGCGGGCCTTTCGGTCGACGAGGAGTCTGTCGGGTGCCCGTGCTGCGCGGGTACGTCGATCGCTCAAGGAAACGTGAACTAAACATTGAAAGGAGTGAGCTCATGACTAATCATGATTCGGATAAATTGGCGACAGATGCAAAGGAAATCGTCATTCCCGTCGGGGGAATGACCTGCGCGTCCTGTTCGGCCGCGGTCGAGCGGGCGCTTTCGAAAGTGCCCGGTGTGACGCGCGCGGCGGTCAACCTCGCCACCGAGCGCGCGGTCGTCTCGTACGACCCGTCCGTTGCGCGGGTGTCGAACCTCAAGCAGGCGATCAGCGGCGCGGGCTATGAGCCGCGCGCCCTCGAGACGGGCTCGAAAGCGGTCGACGCGCACCGAGCGGAGAAAGAGCGGGAAATCCGCGTTCTTAAAACGAAGCTCGCCGTCTCCGCCTGCTTCGCGATCCCGCTTTTTTACGTCGCGATGGGCGCCATGCTCGGCTGGCCCCTCCCGCCGTTCATTGACCCAATGGCTCATCCCCTGCGCTACGCGCTCGCCGAAGTCGTCCTTGTGATCCCGGTGATCGCCGCGGGCTATCGGTTTTACCTCGTCGGCATCAAGGCGATCGCGCACGGAAGCCCGAACATGGATTCCCTCATCGCCATGGGAACTTCGGCGGCCGTCATATATAGCCTGTGGGGAACGGTAAACATCGCGCGGGGCAGTACCGGCATGGCGGAAAATCTCTATTTCGAGACCGCCGGCATCATCATCACGCTTATTCTCCTCGGGAAAACGCTCGAGGCGATATCGAAGGGCAAAACGTCGGAGTCCATCAAGAAATTGATGGGACTCCAGCCGAAAACCGCGACCGTTGTTCAGGACGGCGCCGAGATCGAAATCCCGATCGAGGAAGTGGAAGTCGGCGACGTCGTGAAAGTTCGGCCCGGCGAAAAAATTCCTGTGGACGGCGAAATACTCGAGGGCCGCACGACGGTCGACGAGTCGATGCTGACCGGCGAGAGCATCCCGGTAGGGAAGGGTCCGGGCGACCGCGTTATCGGCGCCTCGATCAACAAAAACGGATCCATCTCGTTCCGCGTTACCACGGTCGGCGCGGATACCGTCCTTTCGCGCATCATTAAGCTCGTCGAGGACGCCCAAGGCTCGAAAGCGCCGATAGCGGCGATGGCCGATATCGTGTCCGGCTACTTCGTGCCGGTCGTGTTCGGCATCGCCGTCGTGGCGGCCGTCCTTTGGCTCGCCTTCGGCGCGACCGTCGTCTTCGCCCTGACCGTCTTCGTCGCGGTGCTCACGATCGCGTGCCCGTGCGCCCTCGGCCTCGCCACCCCGACCGCCATCATGGTCGGAACCGGCAAGGGCGCCGAATACGGCGTGCTCATCAAGTCGGGCGAGGCCCTCGAGACCGCGCACGCGGTGAGGACTATCGTCTTCGACAAGACCGGCACGCTCACGAAGGGAAAGCCCGAGCTCACCGATATATCCGTCGCGAACGGCTTTAGCGAGACCGACCTTCTCGCGTACGCGGCGGCCGCGGAACGGGGATCCGAGCATCCCTTGGGCGAGGCGATCGTGCTCGCCGCCGAGGGACGTAACGCGAAACGGCTCGCCGCCGATTCTTTCGAGGCGATTCCCGGCTTCGGCATCGCCGCTTCGGTCGAAGGGAAAGAAGTCCTGCTCGGAAACGCGCGCTTTCTCTCGTCCAAGGCAATCGCCGTGAACGAGGCAGTCGCCGACGGCTACGCGGAGGCGGGCAAAACGCCGATGCACGTCGCCATCGGCGGCGCGTACGCGGGCGCCATCGCGGTCGCCGACGTTCTCAAGGAATCGAGCGCCGACGCGATCGCGGCCCTGCACGGCATGGGAGTCGAGGTCGTCATGATAACCGGCGACGCGCGCAAGACCGCCGAGGCGATCGCGCGGCAAGTCGGCATCGACCGGGTGCTCGCCGAAGTTCTTCCGCAGGACAAGGCGGCAGAAGTCGCAAAGCTCCAAGCCGAGGGAAAGCGCGTCGCCATGGTCGGCGACGGCATCAACGACGCGCCCGCGCTCGCGCAGGCCGACATCGGCATCGCCATCGGCTCCGGTACCGACGTCGCCATGGAAAGCGCGTCCATCGTGCTCATGCGGAGCGATCTCATGGACGTGCCGACCGCGCTGAAACTTTCGAAAAACGTGATCCGCAACATTAAGCAAAATCTTTTTTGGGCGTTCGGCTACAACGTGATCGGCATTCCGGTCGCGGCCGGCGTTCTGCATCTGTTCGGGGGACCGCTGCTCAATCCGATTTTCGCGGCGGCGGCGATGTCGCTCAGTTCCGTGTCGGTGCTGACGAACGCGCTCCGGCTCAGGAATTTTAAGCCGTTCATTAAGGAGAGTACCATGAAAAAGACCCTGTCGATCGAGGGAATGACGTGCGGCCACTGCACCGCGCGAGTTACGAAGGCGCTTCAGGCCGTGCCGGGAGTCGCCGAGGTTTCCGTCAGTCTCGAGAAAAAAAACGCGGTCGTCGCGGGCGACGCGCTTACCGATGCGACGCTGCGCTCCGCCGTCGAGGAAGCCGGTTACGAGGTGAAGGGCATCGCCTGATGGGTTTTTCGGGGTCGGTCGCATGAAGCTGAAATACCGGCTGTTCGCGCTGTTTCTCGCCGCGATCGCGGTCGGCTCCGTCGCCTCGCTCGTCCTCGTGCGGCGCTCGACGGAAAGCATGTTCCGGTCGTTCGTCTTTTCCGGCGATTCCCGGAAAGCGGAGTCTTACGCCGTTATCCTCGCGGAATATCGCGCGGTTAACGGCGACTGGGACGGCGTGCAGGCGTTTTTGAGCGGTTTGCCCGAGGCGCTTACCGACACCATCGATACCCGCATTTACGGTGAGGGAAGTCTTTCTTCCGTCGTGATAAACCCGGCGATCACCCTGCGTTCCCTCGTCGACGATCGCGTCGTGGTCGCCGATGGGCGCGGTATCATCGTCGCCGACACGGCGAACACCCTGCTGGGCACCGCGCACCCCGAGCGCCACCTTTCCCACGGCGTGCCGATCGTAACCGGATCCGACCGCGCGGGAACGGTCCTCGTCGGCTCGATGATCGATTCTTCGCTCACCGGGACTGACGATTATTTCCTGCGGTCGGTGACGCGGTCCATCGCCTGGTCGACCGCCGCGGCCGCCGCCATCGCCCTCGTGCTCGGGCTTTTTTTCGCCTCGCGAATTACCCGTCCGCTCGGGAGCCTCGCCCGCGCCGCGCGCGCGGTCGCCTCCGGGGAACCGTCCGCGCCCGTGCGCGTCTCCGGCTGGGATGAGGTCGCGGATTTGTCGCTTTCTTTTAACGAGATGACCGGGGAGCTCCGGCGCCTCGACGCGGCGAAAAAACAGGTAATCGCCGACGCGGCCCATGAGTTGCGCACGCCCGTTACCCTGATACGGGGCATAGTGGAAGGCATGATCGACGGCGTTTTTCCCCGCGACGACAAGACGCTCGAGTCCGTGCGAGAGGAAACCGACCGTCTTTCGCGGCTCATCGATACTTTGCGGGAATTGGAGATCATCGAGTCCGGGGCGCTTTCGCTCGACCTTGAGGACGTGAATTTACGGGAAGCGGCGGAGCGGGCCTGCGCGCTTTTTGCGCCCGCCGCCGAGGCGAAGGGAATTTCCCTCGCGCTTGAAGCGACCGCGGGGCCGCCGCCTTTGACGCGCGGCGATCGTCTGCGTTTGGATGAAGTTCTCTATAATCTTATCGCCAACGCGATTAAATATACGCCAGAAGGCGGGCGCGTCACGGTGCGCGAACGAGAGCGCGACGACGGTTTCGCCGCGCTTAGCGTCGAGGATTCTGGGCCCGGCGTTCCGATCGAGGAGCGATCGCGCGTCTTCGAGCGGTTTTACCGAATCGATAAATCTCGCTCGTCCTCTACCGGTGGGCGCGGTCTCGGTCTCGCGATCGCCGCCCAAATCGTCAAGGCGCACGGTGGCGATATTACGGTCGGCGAATCGCCGCTTGGGGGCGCAAGCTTTACCGTCGCGTTTCCCCGACTAGGACCCGTTTCGTAAATCGTCCCGCATCGAGCGGTATTCGTCCCGGGTCAATTCTCCTTTCGCGAAGCGCTTTTGAAGGATTTCTTCGGCGGTCTCCCGGCGACCTAACCCTTCGGAGCAGAATCCGCCCGAATCCGGGCGCCGCGCGTAGCGAACGAGAAATACGACGCCCACGATGAGCGCGATAGCGAAAATTACCATCATACCAAAACCCCTCCATCCGGCCATGCAATACCCATTATGCAACCACCACATAGGTTCCTCCTCTGCCTCATACGGTAACGAACGAGCGTGAAGATTCGGTGAACGGACGATAACGATTCGGTGTCGTTTGCCCATTGCGGCGGTGCCGCGCGGCGGTATATTATTCGATTGATGAGCCGAACGATTCTGATCGCGGACGACGAGCCGAAAGTACTCCAGATTCTTAACGCCTACCTCGAGACGGCGGGCTTCGCGGTAGTTTCCGCCAACGACGGACGGGCCGCTCTCGATCAGTTCGGGCGAAGGAAAATCGATTGCGTCGTCCTTGACGTCAACATGCCTGTCCTCGATGGCCTGGAAGTCGCCCGCGAAATACGCAAGACTTCCGACGTGCCGATACTCTTTCTTACCGCCCGCGTGGACGAGACGGATCGCGTCGTCGGTCTCGAACTCGGCGCCGACGATTACGTCGTGAAGCCTTTTAGCCCGCGCGAATTGCTCGCCCGCATTAAGGCGGTCCTCCGACGCTATCCTGAACGGTCGGAGGCGAATCCCGACGCGTCCGCCGGCCCGGACATCAGTTCGCTAATCCGGCACGGCGACCTTGCGATGGATACCCTGAAGCATACCGTGTCCGCACGGGGCGAAATGATCGCCATGACGAAAATTCAGTTCGATATGCTGCGCCTGCTCATGTCGGAGCCGGGCAGGGTTTTTTCGCGTTCCGACCTTCTCGAATCGACGACGGAAAGCGGCTTCGAAGGCTATGAGCGCACTGTCGACGCGCATATCAAAAACATTCGAAAGCTTCTTGGCGATGACGGCGACAATCCCCGATACATCGGCACGGTTCGCGGCGTCGGCTATAAACTCATTGAGTAGCGTGAAGGGCGGGGCGCAACCCTGTATCCGCGTTACCCCCGATCGTTCAACCGCTCGATTCTTTCCGGGCGCATAAATCGACATCAGGATGAGTGAATTTATAAAAAGAGCACCCATTCTCACTTTTTTTTAAAAACCTACTAGACACGTAATATTAGTATTTATATACTCGCGCATATAAAACATACCGAAATACTAGTAATTAAGAGGAGAACACATGGAGCAACAAAAAAGACGCCTCGTACTCGACGCTTTCGAAAATCGAGCGACGGAACGGGTTCCCGTGGGCTTTTGGTTTCATTTTACCCGCGGCGATGAAGTGTTTCGCGGCTTAGAGGATCCATCGATCGCGCGAAAAAGCGTTGCGGGTCATTTGAGGTTTTACGAGGAGTTTCATCCCGACCTCATCAAGATCATGAGCGACGGTTTTTTCCGCTATCCGCATCCGGCCCTTGCCGGGGAGGTAACCGGAGCCGCGCTTGCCGCGATGGCTCCCCTTGGCGCGGACCACCCCTGGATAACGGCGCAAGTCGCCCTCGTTCGCGAGTTGACGAGCGTATTCGGAAAGGACATTTGCTCGTTCTATAACATTTTCGGGCCGGCCACCACCTTGCGAATTTTATTCGGGGACGGGGCGGTCGGAAACAAAAAGCTCGCGGATTTGATCGTTACCGATCCCGCGGCGGCGCGTCACGCCCTCGACGCAGTCGCCTCCGATCTGTCCGCTCTCGCCGAAAGGGTCATCGCCGAGGGCGGCGCGGACGGGGTGTACGTGAGCGTTCAGTCCATCCAGGATGTCCGAGTTTCGGATGAAACCTATCGCGAGATCGTCGCTCCGAGCGAACTTGCGCTCCTCAAGCGGGCGAACGCCGCCCGAGACCTCAATATTCTGCACGTGTGCGGATACGAGGGGAGCCGAAATAATTTGCGGTTATTCGCCGACTATCCGTCGAAGGCCGTCAATTGGGCGACCGCGGTCGAGGGAATCGGCTTGGCCGAGGGAAAGCGCCTATTCGGGGGGCGCGCGGTTATCGGCGGGTTCGGAAATTCCGCGGATGGTTTGCTGGCGCGGGGCGCGCGCGCGGAAATTGAGTCTCATACGGCGTCGCTCATCGCGGAGACCGGCGGTCTCGGCGTTATCGTCGGCGCGGACTGCACGGTCCCGCCGGACATCGACGTGCGGCGCTTTGACTGGGTGCGCGAGGCCGCGCGGAAGCGGCATTAAGAAACGGGAGAAACGGGCCCAGCCCGAAAAAGGAGAATAGAATGAAAAGGATCATCAGTGCCATTGCCGTCGCGCTCGCGGTTTCCGTCTCGGCGTTCGCGGGCGGCTCCGCGGAAGCGAAGCCAGGCGCGGCGAAAGTCCGCAAGGTGTACGCGGCCCATACTCAAACGTACGTGCCCTACGATTTCGTGAACGATAGGGGAGAATCCGACGGATTCGAGGTCGCGGTCCTGCGGGCCGTCGACGAGCTTTTGCCGCAATACGAGTTCGTGTTCGTTCCGACGTCGGACGACGAGCTTTTGATCGGCGTCGAGTCCGGGAAGTATAACGTGGGAACGAAAGGCGCCTGGGTGACCGAGGAACGCAAGAAAAAGTTCCTGTACCCGCAAAACTACATCGCCGCGAGCGTCATCGGCATCACGTTTCGAAGCGCCGATAAATCAAAAATTTCCAACATCGACGATTTCGCGGCGTCCGGCGGCAAACTCGTCCCAATCGCTCCCCAGAGCGCCCAATACGCCGTCGTCGAGGACTACAACAAAACCCACGCGAAAACGCCGATCAAGCTCGTTCCCGCGGATACCTTCGTGGTGAACGACGCCTATACCTGGGTTCTCGAGGGCCGCTACGACGGGTTCTTCGACATCAAGCTTTCGTACCTCAATTCGGTCACCGCCGGGGACGGCGCCTACCACAAGTACGCCGATAGGCTTTCCTATATTCCCTACCGGGGAATTCCCACTTGGCCGCTGTTCAACAAAGCAGATACCGAGCTCGCCGCCGCCTACGACGGCGCGATAGAAACCCTTCGGCAAAACGGTACGCTGACCCGACTCTCCGAAAAATATTTCGGCGAGGACGTGTTCCAGTATATCTCGAAGTAGGGGGCGCGCCATGGATCGGCCCTTCGACCCGCTGTACGTCTTTCAGTCCCTCGCTTTTTTGCTTCCCGCGCTGGGCGTGACGGCGTACGTAACCGTCGCGTCCGCGGTCGGGGGGACGATCGTCGGCTTGGCCCTCGCCCGGATGAAGCTTTCCGGGTCCCGATTCCTTCGCCTGTCGGCCGACGGGTATACCTGGGCGCTCCGCTGCACGCCCTCGATCGTTCTCCTTTTCATCGTGTTCTACGGGGTTCCCGAGCTCGCGATGGCGCTGTTTCGGGTGAACATCAATTTTTGGCACCGAAGTTTTTTCGTCATCCTTACCTTCGTGCTTTTTTTCTCGGCGTCCATGTCGGAGATTTTCCGCTCGGCCTGGCTTTCGGTGGATCGGGGACAGTGGGAGGCGGCGGTGAGCGCGGGCCTAACGCCTTTTGAGGCCGAGCGTCGCATCGTCCTTCCCCAGGCCGCCGTCACCGCGCTGCCGAACGCCGGCAACGCCCTGATCGCGCTGATGAAGGAGGGCGCCTTGGCCTACACGGTCGGTCTTATCGACGTCATGGGGCGGGGCATTCTCCTCGTCTCGAAAAATTACGGAGCTCGCGCGCTGGAAACGTATATCGCCTTGGCGGCGACGTACTGGGTTTTGACGATGGCCCTCGAGCGGTTGTTCTTGGTTGGCGAGCGCCGGCTTAGCCGCGGTAAACGGGGGCTTTCGTAATGGGTTTGGACCTTGGCTTCATGCGGGACACTTTCATCCTCGCCGCGGGCGCCATCCCGGTTACTCTCGGCATCACGGCCGCGACGCTCGTTCTCTCGGTCCCTCTCGCGTTCGCCCTCGCGCTCACCCGCGTGTACCGAATCGGGATATTGGACGGCTTGACGGCGGCGTACGTATCGCTCGTGCGGGGAACCCCGGTGGTTCTGCAGATCCTTCTCGTGTATAGCCTGCTGCCGAGCGCGCTGAACGCGCTCGCCCTGCGGCTCGCGCTCCCGATCCGCGTATTCGACGTGAATCCGCTGTGGTACGCGATCGCGGTGTTTACGCTGAACACGACGGCGCTTTTTTCCGAGGTTTTTCGCTCCGCGGCGGCGACGGTCGATCGCGGTCAAATTGAGGCGGCGCTCTCGGCGGGACTATCCCTGCCGCAAGCCTGGCGCCGAATCGTGATTCCTCAGGCGATCGTGGTCGCCCTGCCGAACCTCGCCAACGGAACGGTGAATTTAATAAAGGGAACCTCGCTCGCCTTCATGATGTCGGTGAAGGACGTGACCGCGGTCGCGAAAATCGAGGCGTCGTACGGCTATAACTTTATCGAGGCGTACCTGGTTATTTTCGCGATCTACGTCGTGCTCTGTCTCGGGGCTCAAGGATTGTTCGGCGCGTTGGAGCGTAAGCTCGGCGCTTTCCGCCGAGGGCGGCAATAAAGGGGGATGGCGATGCTGTCGGTTCGAAACGTAAAAAAAAGCTTTAATCATGCCGAGGTTTTGCGCGGCGTGGATATCACGGTGCGGGAAGGGGACGTCGTCGCGATTCTTGGGCCCTCTGGCTCGGGTAAGACGACCCTGCTGAGGACGGTGAACTTCCTCGAAAAGGCGGACTCAGGCGAGATGGTCATCGACGGACGGACGATACAGCTCGCGAAGGCGACGCGCGCCGAGATTTTGGCGATTCGGAAAAAGACCGCCTTCGTGTTTCAAAATTACAATTTATTTAACAACAAGACGGCGCTCGAGAACGTGACCGAGGGCCTGATCGTCGGGAGAAAAGTGCCGGCGCGGGAGGCGACCGAGCGGGCGAGGGCCGCGTTGGATAAAGTCGGCCTTCGGGACCGCTATGACTATTATCCGTCGAAACTGTCAGGCGGTCAGCAGCAGCGCGTCGGCATCGCGCGGGCCATCGCGGTGGAGCCCGAGGTCATTCTTTTCGACGAGCCGACCAGCGCCTTGGACCCGGAATTAGTCGGGGAAGTGCTGGGGATCATGAGGAACCTCGCCCGCGAGGGCACCACCATGGTGGTGGTCACGCACGAAATGTCGTTCGCCAGGAACGTCGCCTCCCGCGCGGTATTCATGGACGGCGGCGTCATCGTCGAGGAATCCCCTCCCGAGGAATTTTTCAACCATCCGCGGGAGGAACGAACGCGTCGATTTATCCAGCGGATTTTGCCGCCCGCCGATTTTTCGATATAGCGGTTTTCAAGTTTCGGAAGTTGGCGCATTGAGCCGCATTCGCCGATTTCGCTATAATGGAGGCCATGAATACACAACGCATTCCGATCGCGGACCTTCACTGCGACACGCTTCTTGAGCTCCGCGCGGGGGCGGACATCGACCGTTTCCCCGAGGGACATATCGATATCGGGCGGTTAAAAAAGGGCGGGGTAGGACTCCAGCTGTTCGCCGCTTTCGTTTCGGCCGGCGTTCCCGAAAACCGCTCGTTCGCCGAGGCGAACGAGCTGCTCGATTGCCTCGACGCGGCCTGCGCGAAATATCCCGAGTCGCTCGCGAAAGCGCGAACGGCGCGGGACGTCCAAACGGCGATGGCGTCCGGGAAAACAGCCGCTGTTCCCGCGATCGAGAACGGCCGCGCCATCGAGTGCGATCTTTCCAAATTGGAGGCGCTCGCCTCGCGGGGCGTTCGGTGCATGACGCTGACGCATTCGCGGCATTTACCGTGGGCATCGTCCTCGGGAGAGGAGGGCGAGGGTCCCGGCGGTTTGACGCCTTTCGGCAAGGACGTCGTTCGCGCGATGGAAGACTTTCGCGTCATCGTCGACGTCTCGCACGTCAGCGAAAAGACGTTTTGGGACGTCGCGAGCGTCGCGAAGAAACCCTTCATCGCCTCGCATTCCTGCGCCGCGGCGCTCTGTCCCGTGCCGCGCAACCTCACGGACGAGCAGATACGAGCCATCGCGCGTTCGGGAGGCGTCATCGGCGTCAATTTCTTTCCGGGTTTCCTGGACTCCCGCTACCTGCGAAAAGCGGGTTCGTCGATGGAAACGATATTCCGCGAGATGGAGCGCATCGAGCGGGATTTTGACGGCGACCCCGCGCGGCGATCCGCCGAAATGCGGCGGCTCAACGCCGAGCTCAGATCGAAAATCGGCACGCCCGACGCGACGCTCGATACCGTGTGCGATCACGTCGAGCACATCGCGCGAATCGGCGGCGAGGACGTCGTCGCCTTCGGCTCGGATTTCGACGGCGTCACCGACTTGCCGCGGGGCATTTCCGGGTGCGAGTCGTTACCCGCGATACTCGCCCGCCTCGCGGAACGGGGTTGGGACGAGTCGCGGCTTCGCAAAGCGGCGAGCGAAAACTTCCTCCGCGTGTTTCGCGCGACGGAATAAGTCGCGAGCCGACGCTCTCCGCCGCGCGGTTTCTTTCGGGGGCGGCGGAGCGGTAATTTTTGCCGAGCCTTAAAACAGCCATATGCGCGTAAGCAGCATCGATATCTCGACCCCCGGCCCGTTCTCACGCTCCGCGTTCACGCCGATGCCCGCTTGCGCGCTCAGCTCGAACCCTTTCGGGAGCTTCACCGCGGAACCGATCGCCGTGCCGTGATAGACTCGGACTGAATCGGCGTCGAGGAAGACATCGTACTTCGCGAATAGGGAGAATCGATCGGGGATCGGCTGGATTTGATAGCCAAAGTCGGCGACGACCCCGGTCGTGTACCGAAACTCCCCCGCGTAAAATCCGTCTAGGCTCGGTCCCGACGACATCGGGTTCCCTTCACCCATCGCCCATTTTTCCGTCTCGTAGACGTTCCAGCCCGTTTGAAAGCCGACGTTCGCCTCGAATCCGTGGCGAGCGCCTATTTTTTTGCAGTAGCGCGCCGTCGAGGAAAATTTAAATCCCGGTTTATCGTCATGCGCGAAAACCCTATCGTCTCGATCGCCCCAAGCGTCGTAGTCGGGCTGCCAGATTATTCCCGGTTTAATCGAAACGGAGAACCCGTCTGGCCTATCGAGCTTGCTTCCCATCCCGCCGCCGATCGTGTCGATGCCGATGTCCGCGACTCCTTCGTACGCGAGCGTCTCTCCGGGTTCCGCGAAGTTTTCGGCGTCGTTCCGATCGGACGCCTCCCAGTCGTGATAGGTCGCCGTTCCCTCAAGATATCCGTACAGGCCGATATCGCTTTTCTTTCCGACCTTAAGCGTGGCGATATGCTCCGCGGAGTGGAGCTCCTGGTTCTTCTCGGGAATTCCCTCGCTGTATTTCGTAGAGTCGGAACCGAGAAAATTCGAGCTCCATCCCAGGTCGACGTCGGGAAATCGATCGCCGATGAGTCCGGGTATCGCGTAATTTATTTTGAAGTAGGGGCCGGCGAAAATTACCGACATTGAGTTTCCCGATCCGAAAAAATTCGCGTCGTTGTACAGGAGGGCGGGAAAACCGGTAAACTGGGGATCCTTGTCGTAGTCGAGCGACGCCGCGGCGTACCCGATCGCGCCGAGCACGATGAGGTTGTTTTCCCCGACGGCGATCTCGACGTCGACTTCATTGGAACCGACGAGATGTGCCGTCGCCTCGCACGACCAAACCGCCTCGATCTCCGAAACTTTCGCGAGAAGCCTATCCTTCGTGTCGAAAGTGTATTTCTCGCCGATAAAGGCGCGCGCCTTTCGCTCGATTCTTTTTTTTGGCAGCTTAGTCTTTCCCGTAACCGTTACGCGCCGGACGGTAGGCTCCCTCCGCATGATCGAGTATTCCGCGAGGTTCGCCCGTAATTGCGCGTTTTCGGGATAGAGAGCGGCCGCGTCTCGCGTGATGCGTTCCGCGTCGTCGTATTCCTTTTTGTCCCGCGCCTCGTTCGCGCGTGCGAGCAGGACGGGAAGCCATTCGGGGTTTCGCCCGTAGAGCTCGTCGATCTCCTCTTTGCCTTTCGCTCGGTCGCCGTCCGCGCTCATGGGACCGTGGATGAGCGAGAGCGCCCGCAGGAGCCTGCCGCCACGGTGCCCCGGGTCGATGGCGAGGCATTGCGCGAGGGCGTTTTCCTTCGCCGCGTGGCGGGCCATCCACGAAGGCGCGTCGCGGATCAATCGGTCGTTCTCGGTCGCGACGACGAAATACGCCTCGGCGCGCTCGTCGCTATCGAGCCCGGCCGCCGCGAGCGAGCGTTCTGCGAGGGCGATCGACTCAAGCGCCATTCCCTCTCTTTCCTTTTTCTCCCCTTCCGACGCTTCGATCGTTTTGCGCAGGCAAGAAACCGCCTTAGCCCGTTCATAGAGCGTTCTCGCCGATTCATCCGCCGTCGCCGTTACTTCCGCGACTTCCGCCCTTAATCCCGCAATATCGCCGATCGCCGCCATTCGCTCTACTTTATCCGCGTACGTTTCCGCGCATGCCGGAACCGTCGCGAAAGCAAGCGCCATCGCGATTATGATGAGTATCTTTTTCATGTTAGCTATCCTTTCGTTCTTGGGTTACGTATAGGTAACACTTCAGCGCGTGTTTTGCGCCCTTTGCGCGAGACGGGTCCGGGACTCGCGCGGTTCCCGGCGACGGCGGTTGCGCAACCGCTTGACATCGGATAGGGTAATTCCCTGGAAAAAGGGGGATCGAGCTGATGCTTGCGTTTTTGCTCAAGGAATTGTTTCCGTACGGCGCTCAGGGGGACTCTTCCGAATATGAGGTTAGATATCAGTCTCCGTCGCTCGCGCGAACGCTCTTTCGCCGCCAGCGAACTCGGGTAAACGCCCTGCTCGTCATGAAGACGAGCGAGATACACTTTCAGCGGGCGTGCGCCGACCTTTTATCCTCGTTGCGCTCAATCGGCCCCGTTGCGGAAACGGTTGACTGCTCCTGGCTCGTCTGCTCGGATCGCGGGGGGATTTACCTCTACGAGGCGATTGCGACGAAAGAAAACGCGCGCTCTATCCCTTTTCGGAATGGATTCGTTATAATCAATTCGGGGGACGGCACGGTCTCGTTTGGGCCCGGTCACGAGAAAAACGGGAGATTTTCCCGGCGCATGGCCGACCTCCTCGATTCGTACCGGAGTCTTCCCTTGGGGGAATGGAAACGCGAATTCGCGATGCTTGTCCAAGAGCTTTTTCAGTGAGGTATCGGCATGAAAGTGTTGGTCGGGACGGAATACGACATTCGGCACAATTTTATCGACTCGTTTATCCACGCGGGTAAGGCGTACGTCGTGTACTCCCACGGCAAACGGATATATATTTTCGACGCGAAATGCCCGCACGCGCACGGCGATTTGCGGCAGGCGGCGTACGAAGGCCACTCGGTCGTCTGCCCGAGCCATGGTCTCCGTTTCGATTTGGAGAGCGGCGACGTGGACATCAACGACATTAAGGACGATTTTAGGGACGGAATCGTGGCGCGCGGAGGCGACCGCCTGCGCTTACGCCTGCTTCCCCATGAAACCGTCGACGGAGAGGTCTTCGTCGAGATCGACTGAAGGAGAGCGTATGGAATCGCTTTTTATCGGACACGGATCGCCGATGAACGCCATCGAGACGAACCCGTACACGAGGTATTTGAATTCCCTCGGGAAAGCCATGGAAACTCCCGAATGCGTCGTCGTTTTCTCGGCGCATTGGCTGACTCGCGGGACGTTCGTCACGGGCAGTCCCGCGCCTCAGCAAATCTACGATTTTTACGGCTTCCCGGACGAATTATACCGAGTTGCCTACCGTCCCCGGGGTAATCCCGAAATCGCCGCGGCGATCAACGCCGCTTTGCCCGAAATTGGCGTGGACGGCGAGCGGGGCATAGATCACGCGGGTTGGGCCGTTCTCACTCATATGTATCCGGACCAAAACGTTCCCGTCATCGAAATGAGCCTCGACGTGCAAAAGAGCGACGCGCAGCACTACGAGTTGGGAAAAAAAATCGCGGCGCTCGGCATGGAGCGGGTCCTTTTTCTCGGAAGCGGGAACCTCATCCACAATCTGTACGAAGTGAGCTTCGAGGACCAAGCGAAGCCCTTTGGGTGGGCCGAAGAGACGAACGGCTGGCTGGAGAAAACCATTCGCGCCGACGCGGTCGATGAATTGCTGCGCGCCTCGGAGCGCATGCCCAACTATAAAAAGGCCGTTCCATCCAAGGATCATTTTTGGCCAATGCTGTACGTGCTCGGCATGAAGCAGGGATCCTTGTCCGTTCGGTACAACGAAATTCAAAACGCGAGCATTTCCATGCTCAGTTTTTCCGCGTAGCCCGATCGGCGAGCATACGCACCTGCAAGGAACGAAAGTATGGATGAATCGCGCGATTTCGAGCTCGTTCGCGAATTTTACGGGAACGACGCCAACCAATGCCTCGACGTCTATTTGCCGCTACGGCGATGCAGGGGAACGGTCTGCCTATTTCACGGCGGCTTTTGGAAAATGCCGCACGGAAAGGACCAATTAGACGATGTCTCCATCGCCCTGGCGAGAAAGGGCTTTTCCGTTATAAACGCCGAGTACCGGCGACTCGGTTACGGGAATACCCATTACCGCGAAATACTGGAAGACGCCGCCGCCGCGGTGCGTTCGTTGACCCGCCTTGAGCAAAAATACGGGCGAATTAATTTGCGTCCCTTGTACGTCGCGGGCCATTCGGCCGGCGGGCACTTGGCGTTGTGGCTGAGTTCCCTCGAATGGGGGGACGGCCGCGCGGATTCACGCCTCGCGCCGTCGGCATTCATCGGACTCGCGCCGGTCGTCGACTTGCAAAAATGCCTTGACGACGAAGCGCGCGGGGCGTATGTCTCCGATTTTATCGGCCCGACGGAGGAACCATCAGACGCGATTCCCCGCGTTTCGCCGATCGCTCTTTTACCCGCGGCGAATCGGCAAGCGATATTTCACGGAGTGCGGGACGAATACCTTCCGATCGCCGAGATCGACGCTTACGAGGCCGCGGCCGACCGCGCGGGAAGCCCCCTATCCGTGCTGAGAATCGAAGGTTGCGCGCATATGGATTTTTGCGACGCGAGCTCGCGAGCGGTCGCCGCCGTAATAGATTGGATCGACGCGGACGCGAGATGCTTCTCCGCTCGGTGATTACGCACCGTTTGGTCGACGGATCGCTCCGGACGGAAAGCTTGATCGCTTCATATAGGTAAAAACTATAGGATGTGACTGTTTTTTTATATTTTTCAATACTCACTCGAATGTGTATGCTTATAGCTGTTAACGCGCCATGAGCGCGCCACAACGGAGGAGATGAAAATATGAATGCGCCTTTTCGGTTCGATATCGTCGGCAGTTTTTTGCGGCCCGAAATTCTGAAAAAAGCCCGGGAGCGATTCGCGAAAAAAGAAATTACCGCGGAGGAATTACGAAGCGTTGAGGACGACGCGATCGTCGCGCTTGTCGCGAAGCAGAAGGCCGCGGGCCTGCACGTCATAACCGACGGCGAATTTCGCCGAAGCTCCTGGCATCTCGATTTTATGTGGGCATTCGACGGCGTCGCGCACGAAAAAACGAAGGCGGGCATCCCATTCCACGGCGAGCCCGCCTTGATCGACGATACGTATCTCGTCGGCAAAGTCACCGTCGGCGCGCATCCCTTCGTCGAGCACTTCAAATTCCTCAAGCGCTTGGAGGACGGTTCGACCGTCGCGCGGCAGACGATTCCCGCGCCGTCGCAGTTTTTATTTCAAATGATAATACCCGAGAATATCGCGCGGACCCGCGCCGTGTACCCCTCGGAGGAAGACCTCATTCAGGATATCGCGCGCGCCTACCGGAAAGTCATGCGCGATCTCTACGACGCGGGATGCAGGAATGTTCAGTTTGACGATTGCACCTGGGGAGTGTGCGTCGACCCGAACGCCTGTAGGCTCCTGGGCGCCGACGACGTCGAGCTGCAGGAAAGCGTCAAAAAGCTCATTCGCGTCAATAATCTCGCTATCGAGGGAACGCCGCGCGACCTCGCGGTCACTACCCATATCTGTCGAGGGAACTTTCACTCGACTTGGGCATGCGAGGGGGGATACGACCGCGTCGCGAAGGACCTGTTCGCGAACGAAAACGTGCGCGCGTTTTATTTGGAATTCGACGATGAGCGCTCCGGCGACTTTACCTCGCTCGCGCACGTTTCGCCCGAGAAGATGGTCGTGCTCGGCCTCGTCACGACGAAGTCCCCGACGCTCGAGGATAAAGCGCTCGTGAAGGCCCGCGTCCTCGAGGCGTCGAAATACGTTCCCTTGGAGCGGCTCTGCCTGAGCCCGCAGTGCGGATTCGCCTCGACGGAAGAGGGCAATAAGCTTACCGAGGGGGAACAGTGGGATAAAATCGCGTTGGTTAAGGAAATCGCGAGCGAAATTTGGCCATAAAGGTCATTCGTGACGCGGCCCGAGCGGGCGGTTCGCCCGCTATCGCCCAAAAGAGCCCGGCGTAAATCGGTCGAGACCCGATTCTTTTAGGAATTAAAGGTAAAATGTATTGCGCAAAATTCTCTTTATGAACATTCTAGAGAGAGAGGTTGTATGTTACAAGATTTTTTGCCAAACAAATCCTACGCGATCGTCGCCGGCTACGCGCGCGATAAAATCGTCGCGGCGTTGGGCGGCGTGGTCTTTCACGATCGTTCCATCGAGATATTTTTTCCCAAGGTCAATCCCTTCAAGGAAGGTCAGAAAATCACCTTTCATCTCGACAACCGTACCGGCCTTGAAGAGTTCGATATCGACTTGCGCGTGTATCGCGTGTCGGTGAAGGCGATCGTGCTGAAAAGCGACGCAACGACGATTTTCGCGCAGCCGGTAGAATACGACTTAAAATACTCGAATCGCTCGGTTGACGTGTTTAAGGCGGAGAATTACGACTTCCCGGTCGATTCCCGCCCGAAAATCGCGTTGCCGGAGGCGAATCTCTCGAAAACGCCCACGTTCAACGATGGAGAAAAAGAAAATAAGCTCGGCGTTCTCGTCACTCATTCGGTCGACCGGCCGCATACGACGGTTATGGCGTTCTTATCCTCCGAGGAGGACGATATTTACATCATTTCGCATGACGACTCGTTCAAGTCAAAAAATATCGCGCGAAACGGGGATTGCGTTTTCGCGATCGACCATCGCGCGACCTTCAATTTCGACCGGGCGATCGATTGGAACTATACGCTGATCGCCGGCGATTTGCGTAAGATATCCCGGACCAATCCGCTATTCCCGTTCATTCAGTCGAAGTTCGTCGAGAAGAATCCCTGGGAGTACGCGTTTTTCACCGACGCGAAAGTGGAAATGTACCAAATAAAGGCCAGGGAAATCATGTGTCCAGAAAAACTTCTCGGCTCCGCGTCCGATTGATCGCCGCGCCGACAAGCGTTTCCTATAACCGACCGTAAACACTCCCTCGTTTCTCGCGTTCCCGCGCAGGCGGTGCCGTCCGGCTTCGAGAATTTTCTTCGCGAATGATTTGACGCCTCAAATTTGTTGGGATTGACTTTTCAATTGACGCTTTATTTCCCGGAGGCAATACGTTCCGCAAGTTAAAACTCGGCGGGACAACGAGGCTCGCGATCTCGATAATCCTTTTTTTGGCGCGCTGTACGTGGTTACCGCCGTATCGGTGTCAAGAAGGCTCATTCTCTCAAACAAACTTGCGGAAAACGTATCCTTCGAGGCGGCCGGAAATTGCGCGAATCAGCCACAGACGGGTATCGCGCCCGACTCAAAGGAAAGCGAGGATATGGGCATGATGCTCGCGGGCGTTCACGGCGGTCAAATCGGTATTGAGCTAACGCGCGGAGGATATGACTCGTTACTTCAACGCTTCATCGAGACCCACCCGCGTATATTCGGCGTCATGGTCATTTTGAGCCGAATGCCTTCGATAGGAAGGATGCCTCTCATCGCGGGACTTCCCTCGACCCGACGGGGCGGTATGCGTCATATTGGGTTCGTGACGCGAACGGTAAGGCTCTGAGCATACTTCCCGCCAACTACTCCGCGAATGGGACTAATTACTACACTGCCGTCAAAAACGCGAGGAAATCGGTGTGTTCGCCCATTCACACCGTCCAAATAAGCGGGAAGGACGTTGCGGTTTGCACGTTTGCCTCGCCGATGATCGACGCGAACGGCGATTTTATCGGTATGGTCGGTTTAGACCCCACTCAATACGTTCGTGCAGTTTGTCTCGGGCGATGACCGTGCAAGGATTCCCTCGCGCCTATGTCTCGCTCTATTCGCCCCGGGGCGAGATTCTCTCGTATCCGGACGCGGCGGTCGTTTACGACGCGGATCACGTTTCAAAAAAATACGTTCGGGAAAACAGTATTTGCTTCGCGAAACCGGCGCGCTGAAATCCGGTTTGGTGCTTACCTCCGGATTTCCGATCGATCTGATCGCCGGGGACGTTCCCTGGTGCGTTGAGGTGAGCTTGTCCGAGAGGGATTTACTCGCGACCGCGATTCGGCTCGCGATGCTGCTCATGGGCGTCGGCGTTCGTAATTCATCGGAGCAGGTTTCCGACGGAAGTAAGGAACTTTCGGGGGGAACGCTCAACTCATTTCGCAGGGAGCGACCGAACAGGCGTCGTCCGTCGGGGAAATTTCCGCGTCGATGGAACACATGGCTTTTAGCATCCGGCATAGCGCCGATAACGCACAGCAAACCGAGAAAATCGCCCGATAATGCGCACGGCAGGCCCGGGTTCAGCGATTTGTGCAACCTTTGCTCAGGCGCGGTTGTTTTAAACTCCGTGACGCCGATGGTGACGCCCGAGGAGTATGTATGTTTTTACGCCGAGCCGCGGTTTTCTCGTTGCTTTTGTGCCTGATCGCCGCGCCTTTTTACGCCGAGACGCTCGATAATTCCGAAGTAAACGCCTTTGACCGGGCCATGCTGTTTCCCTATTCCCGCGAACTCGATATCGCGTCGAACGTCACTTTGTTCAGCGCGGTCGCCTTGCCTTTTACCCTCGCCGCGGTCGCCCCTTCGAAGGATTTTTCCGGACTCGCGCTGATGTACGCCGGTTCCGCGCTCTTCGCCTATGGAATCCGAACGGGCTTAAAAAACGGGATATATCGCGAAAGGCCTTTTATGTATTACGACGGAACCCGTCCCGCCGACGTGGAACCGGGCGATTCTCATATGTCGTTTCCCTCGGGGCACACGGTATTCGCGTTCAACGCGGCTTCGTTCGCCGCGACGGCGTTTTCGCTCTATTATCCCGACTCTCGCTGGCGCGTGCCGGTGACGGCTTCCGCGTTTACCCTTGCCGGCGCGACGGCGATCCTGCGCGTCGCGAGCGGCAATCACTTCGTGACGGACACGCTCGCCGGCGCCATGATCGGTTCGTTCACCGGTTTCATCGTCCCGTACGCGGCGCGCGAGTTCGGTTTTTTTAAGCCGACCCCGAACGGTACGCTGTCCGTCACGCCGTATGGCGTTTCTTACTGCCTGGAATATTAACGGCCTCATGATCGCTGATGGGCGGAAAGCAGAAGGTTATTTCGTCGTTCGATGCATCCGTACAAATAAAAAACCCATCCGATTGGATGGGTTTTCGCTCCCCCGCGGTGATTCGAACACCGGACCCAGTGGTTAACAGCCACTTGCTCTGCCGACTGAGCTACAGGGGAATGAGCTATTTAAGCTCGCTTACTCGCCGTAAGCGAGAGTTAATTTATCTGAAACGGAAAAAAAAGTCAATACAAGGACGATCACAAAAGGCGAATACCGAATCTAGCGGGTCGGGTTACGCCTCGATCCCCGCGGCTTCCGCTACGCGCGCGCGGATTTGGTCCACGATGGGCTCGTATTTTTGCGCGAGCGCGCGATCGTTTTTGTCGAGGGCGGCGATGAACTCGGGATCGCGCGAGGGATCGATCGGGATATTTTGGCCGTACCGCTTGGAGAGTTCCTGCTGTTTCGCGCGTAGTTTGGGCACGAATTGCTGTTGCAGCGCTTGTTCCAGCTGATCCCGCTCCGCGAGGTATTGGGCGAAAATTTGCCGCACTTGCGAAAAAAGCTCGTTCATGCCGCTTCCGGGGAGCACTGCCTCAAGCCCCGCGCCGACGGCGTCCGCCTTCTCGATATCGGGTTCGGCCCCGGGCAGGCGTATGGCCGCGAGAAAAACCGATAGGGCTCCCTCAATCACAAGCCGAGCGCCGCTTTCGCCGTTTTTCGAGATCGCCGTCGCTAGCGCTTCCGCGTTCCCGGTTGAAAGGAATTCGCTCGCGGCTTTTTTACCGGCGTTCTTTATATCGTGATTCGCGACGCTTGCCTTGTCGCTTTTAATGTCTGCGGTGCGTTCCATCGCGATATCGAGGGCTGATCGTATCTCTCCCATGGGCGGTCTCCTTGTTGGGTTATACGCATAATATATCGCCATTTTCGGTGAGAAGGCAATCGACGGGTATGTCGTGCGGTTCCCGCTCGACGCGCTCCACGATCTGAAGCGACCGACAGACCCCGATGAGGGTAATTTCCGCTCGGCGGTCGGCATAGTCGGCGAGGAGGCGAGCGAGAAAGCGATCGTAAAAACCGGCGCCTCTGCCCAACCGCCCGCCCCCGCGGTCGAAGGCGAGTCCCGGCACCAGTATCGCGAGGGGAAACCGTATCGCCTCCTCGGAAGGAAAAATTCGCCGCGCGTCCGGTAGGGGTTCCCTAATGCCAAATGCGCCGGTCGCGAACGGTCCCGAATCGGGGTCTATCTGAAGGAACTCAAGGTCTTTCCCCGCGACACGCGGCGCCGCCACGGCGATTCCCCGCGCGGCGGCCTCGCGCAGTATCGCCGCGACGCTCAGTTCGCCCCCGAAGGCGAGATATCCAAAAAGGGTTCTCGTCCCACGTGGCATGAACGGATACGCTTCCGCGCCATCGTCGGCGCGGGATTTGAGCTTGATGCGCATTTCGGTTCGCAATCCTTCCTTCACCGCGACGCCTCCATCGGATCGTTAGGGCTTTCACCATCGAGAAGTTTCCGATATTGATCCTTCAGTATGATAACGCAGTCCGACTCGACGGCGATTCCCCGCACGATGTCTTCCGCGAGCGCGTGGCAACCCGGCGCCCCGCAGCAGCCGCAGTCCAAGCCCGGCAAGGACTCAGCGATGCTTTCCATTCGCTCGAGCATCGCCATGGCCGTTTTATAGTCTGGGTCGAGGAGAAACGCCGTGGGGCGTTCGGGATACGGCGAAGCGCGAAGGCAATCGTCGATGGGGCGCTCATCCGGTTCGCGCTTCGGGGCTGCGCGCGACTTCGGGGTAAGCGCGCCCTCTTGCGCCTCAAGAGCGTGCCGCGCGAGGGCGGGGTTCGTGACGCTTAAAGGTCCCCCGACGCATCCGTACGTGCACGCCATCAGCTCGAGAAATTCGATCCCCTCAAGTTTTCCGTCCTCGATCGCCTCTAGGATTTTCACGCATTGATCCATGCCGTCGACCGCGATGGACGCGGCACCCCTTTGGGGCATGGTCGCCTCCGCCTCTCCACCGGCGCGGCCCCACGCGATTTCCGCCGGTTGGAGGTAAGGTTCATCGGGCGATCGGTCGTC